>CAZOJZ010000451.1:0-3770 GCA_964580205.1 uncultured Roseivirgaceae bacterium | reverse complement strand
CTTGATATTAGGGATGGCCTCTATAGTTTCTTCTTTGGAGATCATTTCCGAAGGACCAAGACCCAGTTTACCCGCCATCATATCATACACCTTCATTCCAAGCGCATAGAAGGGTCCGCTCCACCATTCATAGTTGGGAATGACAAAGGCCAGGTTCTTCACCAGGTGAGGTGCGTTATTGCGTAGAAGCCCACGTTCATGCAGCGCTTCGAGCACTAAGGACACGTCACCCTGTGCCAAATACCGCACGCCGCCATGTACCAGTTTGGTACTGCGACTTGAGGTCCCTTTTGCAAAATCATACTGCTCCAATAAAAGGGTATCATATCCTCTGGTAGTAGCATCTACCGCCGTACCTAAACCAGTGGCGCCTCCACCGATGACAATCAGGTCCCAAACCTTATCGGGGTTCTCACTGATGGCCTTGACCATAAATTCTCGCTTCATCGGTATAGTTAGCTATTTCAAATCTAAAGGGCAGTGGTTGATTCAAGTTGGTCCAGCGTCTCAACGTTCCTCATCAAGTCCGATTGCCCAATTTTTCTTAAACTGTTTAGTGACCAATTATAACTTTCTGGCACCGCACCAACAAAGACTGTTGAAGTAGGATATATAAGCGCAGGAATTTGATTTACATCTGTAATTCGCAGGCAGTTGAGCATTTCTATCGCTTCACCACGTCCGTCCTTATTACTGGCCACATTTTGAGTGGCGGGTGGGTCCTTAATAATTACAGTATCGCAATTTCCATCAAGTAAAGCTCCATAAAGCGCTACCGCGGCCATTTCACCTCTTGCGGCTATACTAACCTGGTCGGGGTCTACTCCGGGCAGCGTGCGGCTGAATTCCAGGAACCTTAACAAGTCATAAACCCTCATAGAGGCAACGGTCCTTCCCGTCCACGCCGAGGCCCGGCGGATGTGCCATTGCAGATCAGGAGCCCAACCTGATTCGCCAATTCCCCTCACGTCTACTATGGCCACATTCCAGCCATCGTTTATTTGATAGGAATACCTTTCAGAGTCGCCTTTAATCTCATTTGGATTACGAAGTATTACCATCATCGGCCTTTTTTCAGTTTTAGGATGCCGCCAATAGATATCTGTCTTTAGTCGCCATCCCTGTTCCGTGGTGATGTAATACGTTTCTTGCCCATGGTTGGCATAATCATTGGTTCGGAATACCAGTTCAGGGTTCAGATCACCAGCAGAATCAGGAAAATTGTGAAAGGTTCTGTTAAGCAAAAATCGTTTAACGGTATCCCGAAAGACACGTAACTCAGCCATGCTGTTTATGTCTGGTGGGGCCGGTAATTCAATAAATGAATCCTGTATTATGGTAGTAATATCATCATTTGGCGCACCTTTAGTATACACTGCCAGAACCTCCACAGATAAAAGGGCATCAGCGGATTCATCGATATCACCTGCCTCCTCTGGAGTGATCTTTATTCCTTTCAGGTGATCCAAAAAAAAGGAAAAAATCAATTCCCTGCTATCCTTATGATAGGAATGTCCCCCAGGAGTTTCAACGTAACTAACATTGTCAGGAGCTCCAATAAGTTTATAAAAGGATTTTACATCTCGGTAAATTTCCCTTACAGATTCCACCTTATTTAATCCATCTCTGTCTGCCTGTCCTATCAATAGCGCGCGCGGCGCAATAAGGGCGCCAACATCCGTAAAGTCCCATCCATAGGTATTGATGTAGTTGATACAATCACAATGCCCATCAATGGTCCTGGTGGTAATTTGTGCCTCCAGCGTGCTGGCTCCGCAGACCGGAGCTACAGCTTTCACTCTGGGGTCAATAGCCCCTAGAAACCAGCTAATAGCGCCGCCCCCTGAGATACCGGTAGCGCCTAAATTAGTTTCATCCACTTCCGGTCGTTGGCTTAACAGGTCCAGGCCCCGAATAGCATTCCAGACTTCAACTCCAGCGGGGGTGTAACCTTTGCTGTACCAATTGAACCATCCGTTAGCATAACAACCCCAATGTTCTCCCCGTACTTCCCCCCATTGAATGGTTTCCGGGATCAGACATACAAACCCGAGCTTTGCGAACTTTTGAGGATGGGTCTGGTAACTCACCTTTTGAGTAAGCGAATGGCCACAGAGGTAGAGGATGGCCGCTGTGGGTTCTTTAATGTTGTCCGGTATATATAAATTGGCAGGGACGTACAAACCAGGTAAGGACTCATAATAAAGTTTTTCAATTCTATATCCATCCATTTGAATGGTACCGGTAATCTTTACATTAAGTGGCGGCCTATTTCCGGATAAAGGCATATCACCAAGGCTGATCATTTCTACGAATTGCTGGTATCTGGTGGACTTAACTTCCTCCCAATCAGTCGCAGATTGGATATTCATGAGACTGTTTTTTGTTATATTATGAGCTGTATTTGTCAAGTAGTTACGGATGTTGTTACTTGGCAGGGGTATTTCCTCAACGCTTCTGTTGTTTACCGTAGTTTCATTATTATCGCAGGCAGAAATTCCTAAAACCAGCATAAGATATAAAAGGTAACGCATGACGGAAAAATTTACATTAAATTGAATTTTTGCCCATATATTATAAGAACTAATATTTTTCTTTTACCAGGTAGATGGACATCAGTAAATATAAAAATATTCTAACCAAGTTTCAGGAACAGTTTACTAATAAACCATTAGTGATAAGATCCCCAGGCCGCATCAATCTGATTGGTGAGCATACCGATTACAATGACGGCTTTGTTTTGCCGGCGGCCATTGACAAGGAAATATTAGTGGCCTTGGCTCCCAATCAAACGGACATCTGTAATTTGTTTTCATGGGATTTGCAGGAGCAAGTTTCATTTCAACTGGACGACCTAAAGAAATCTTCAAGCAACTGGGCCAATTACATCATTGGAGTAGTTCAACAACTTGTTCAATCTAAATACCCGGTAAAAGGATTCGATTGCGTATTTGGAGGAGATATACCAATAGGGGCAGGGTTGTCCTCCTCTGCCGCATTGGAATGCGGAGTGGCCTATGGACTAAGCCAATTGTGGGCGTTTGACATTTCTAAGCTTGAAATTGCTCAACTGGCACAGAAGGCAGAAAGGGAATTCGTGGGCGTACAGTGCGGCTTGATGGACCAGTATGCCAACATGTTTGGTGAGGAAGGACATTTGATCCAGTTGGATTGCAGGGACCTTACCCATAAAGCGGTAAGAGTGAATTTTCATGACCATCGCCTGTTTTTGTTTAACAGCAACGTAAAGCACGAATTGGGAAATACGGAATATAATACCAGAAGGGAAGAATGTGAGGCAGGAGTGCAAATGGTTAAAAAGCATTTTACGGAAGTACAGAGTTTAAGGGATTGCAAAAAATCCATGCTCTCGGTGATTGACTCAAAGTATCCAAAAATTTACAACCGATGTGAATATGTAGTTGAAGAAAATGACCGGGTGCTTGGTGGTGTGGAAGACCTGTTATTGGGAAAATTGGAAGCATTTGGTCAAAAGATGTACCTAAGCCATGAGGGGTTAAGCAAGAAATATGAAGTGAGTTGCCCGGAATTGGATATATTGGTAGCGCTTACCAGGGATGAAAAAAGTGTGCTGGGGGCCAGGATGATGGGGGGTGGCTTTGGTGGATGCACCATTAATTTGATAAATAATAATAATGTAGAAGAGCTTGTAAGACGTATAGCCACTCAATATGACAAAGTTACCGGCAAAGAGATGTCTGTTTATCAGGTTGCTATTGCACAGGGAACTTCCAACAAATTGCCTTGAA
>CAZOJZ010000450.1:0-1777 GCA_964580205.1 uncultured Roseivirgaceae bacterium | reverse complement strand
TTTTAACCGCTTTTCGATTAAATGTATGTAACCCTCTTCTGACTCACAATCTTCGCAATCTTTGGCGTGAATGCGGGATTGATCTAGTTCGACTGCTACTTTTTGCAAGTCCCAGCCCTTACGGTCAGCATACATACGCAGAGTCATGGCCACACATGTGCCTATTGAAACCAGCAGAAAGTCATAAGGGTTAGGGCCAAGATCCTGACCATAAGGTATTGGTTCGTCTCCTACCAATCGGTGGTTGCCCGTGGTGATCACCGTTTTGTATTTATTCCGGTCAATAGTAGCTATTATCTGTGCCATAGGTTTATAAATTTTTGCTGCTCTTCCAACTCTTTTTTTACTTTTTAAATTGGCTTTGCATTAAATTTAAAACTGTACTAAATGCCGATGGCCAAATTACTTCTTGGTTTGGAACAACAAATTAATACTGCACCCTCTGGAGGCGGATCCAATGGTTCCAACGTGTAATCCACTTCACCTTGCTCCAATTCACAAATGCAGGTGTGGCATATTCCCGACCGGCAGCTATAGTCAGGACTTAGTCCGTTGGCCTCGGCTAAATCCAAAATACTTTCAAATGAAGGATTCCAGTGAGATTTGATGCCTGATTTGGAGAAATTTACCTCCGTTTCCTCACAGCATTCGCTAGCCTCTGCCAAACGTATGGCCATTGCGACCTTGCTGCGATCACCAAGTGTTGAAGCGGGACCAAAAAATTCGTAGTGAATGCGGGTTTCAGCAACTCCCCAAGTTTGCAAACCTTCGAATAAGGATTTCATAAAAGGGGTGGGTCCACAAAGGTAGAAATCGCAATCCTTGTCCGGTATCAAACGCTTTATCAGGTTCATATCCACATAACCCTGTTCATCATAATCCATCCCCAATCTATCTTCTGGTGTAGGTTGACTGTATTTAATAAACACTTGCAGATTGTTATTTTTTTCAGTCACCTGGCGAACATGATCGCCCATGGCGTGTTCTTTTTTATTACGAGCGCCGTGTATGAACCAAACAGGTCGGTTTAACCCTGGTTCATTTAAGGCATTTAACATGCTGATCATGGGGGTCAGACCTACACCTGCGCTTAGCATTACCACTGGAGTCTGTGCCTGGGAATTAAGAAAAAATTTTCCTCTGGGAGCCTTGGCTAAAATCTTAGATCCTACCTCCACCTGATGGTGAAAGTAATTGGAGGAAACGCCCGGGTATACGTCTGGTTGATTGGGCGGTGATGGCTCCCTTTTAATGGTAAGTCGATAATATGCCGCAGAAGGTGCATCAGAAATGGAATAGGTTCTAAAAACCGATTGGTATTGCCCGGGTATGTCTAACTTTAATGGAAGGAATTGGCCCGGCAAAAATGCATCTAATGGTTTTCCATCTTCGGCTTTGAGATAGAAGGAAGTAATGGTCTCACTTTCAGGAATCTTTTTTGCCACCATAAATGTCCTGTATGCTTCTTTGGCCTGACTGGTTATCTTTTCCTTGAACAATCGATTTTCAAAGGTGGTACGCCAACCCGGGGACAGTGCTTTAATTTTCAACGCCTCCCGAAAGCCATGGTAGTTTTCCTTATCGAAATACATCAACTGGTTGATCTCAAAAATGGTCATGCCGTTTGGAGCTATTTTTACCGGCTGAATTTCATCTCCCACACCGACTTCACCTTCCTCCAGTACCTTGAAATAGAATCCCAACCTGCCACTCTGCAGTATCTGACTATAAAAGCCTTCGGTTTCCATTCTAATGGCTAGTTTATAACAGGGCACTC
>CAZOJZ010000449.1:0-1502 GCA_964580205.1 uncultured Roseivirgaceae bacterium | reverse complement strand
AGTTTTCGCATTGGAGTTTTATTATGGAGTCTTGAATTTGGGAATCATTGTATTAGCATCATATGATAAAAGAGATTGTTTTCGGATGCCACTTTATTTCATTCTTCTACAAGTGACTCCCGTCAAAGCAGCACTCAGGCGGTAGAAGAACATATTGCGGCGGGGATACCTGTTAGTAAGCTGGTATTAGGTGCAGCCTTCTACGGCAGGGGTTGGAAAGGAGTGCTGAACTCAGAACAAATTCTTGATAGCCCACACGGTGAAGGATTTTCACTGTCTTATAGTGCCCTATCTGATTTGGTGGATAATCAGGGGTTTGTAAGAAAATGGGACGAAGATGCCAAAGCTCCTTACTTGTGGCAAGCTGATTCCTCTACTGTTATAACCTATGATGATCCGGAATCACTAAAACACAAATGCGAATATATCTCAACCAAAGGGCTGGCGGGTATCATGTTCTGGGAATATAGTCAAGACCATGAAGGTGAATTACTGGAAACCATTTACTCCAACCTGTCAAAGTGAAACTATCTATTACCATTGTTGTATTAATAAATTTTTGGTATTGTTCCTCAGCCGGGCAAGACCTCCCTCCCTTCAGAGAATACCTGTGTTTTACTGCTGAGCAAGAATTGAAGATAGACGGACTTTTAGATGAAAAGGACTGGAAGGCGGCTAAATGGAGTGAAGAATTTGTGGACATTGAAGGTCTACACATGCCTGTTCCCACCTACAAAACCCGTGTAAAAATGCTATGGGATTCAGAATACCTGTATATCGGAGCAGAGTTGGAGGAACCACATTTATTGGCCACTTTAAAGCAAAGGGATACCATCATCTTTCACGATAATGATTTTGAAGTTTTTATTGACCCTGACGGCGACTCACACCAGTATTATGAAATTGAGGTAAACGCTTTGGGTACTATTTGGGACTTAATGCTAATCAAACCATATAGAGACAAGGGACCTGCCATGTCCGCCTGGGATATACAGGGGATGCAATTAGGTATACAGTTGGATGGGACCCTGAATGATCCCTCTGATACGGATAAAAAATGGACCATTGAAATGGCCTTGCCCTGGTCTATACTAAAACAAAATGCACCTGGTAAAAAGCGTCCTTCTTCAGGTGATCAGTGGCGCATAAATTTCTCGAGGGTCCAATGGGATATGCTGATTAATGATAGTGCCTATCGGAAAAAGAGAGACCCGGTTTCAGGCAAGCCCCTTCCCGAACACAATTGGGTGTGGTCACCACAGGGTGCTATCAATATGCATATGCCTGAGATGTGGGGGTACATTCAGTTTAGTAATCAAAACCCGGCTATTGGCACCCAAGAATTTATTAAGAATCCGGAAGAGGAAATAAAATGGGCACTACGGCTATTGTATTACCAATTAAGGGATATCCATGAGACCAAAGGAAAGTATAAACTTATAGAAGTCCCTGAAGGAGTCAAACTAGAGCTTACTGATAACCAATACCTCATCACCTGGCCC
>CAZOJZ010000448.1:0-1791 GCA_964580205.1 uncultured Roseivirgaceae bacterium | reverse complement strand
ATATGGCATTACAAAATACATCAAATCTTGACATTTATAAAAAAATCTGTGGTCAAATAAAATTTCGTCCAGTGCTGCCAACCATCGGGTAAATTCATTATTGCCGATTGTTTACCCCTCGAAATCAACTAACTTACAAGAAGGACCACCCTCTTTTTCAATATTATGAAGCAAAATGTTGTCTTCGGAATAGACATCGGAGGTACCAAAATTTCCGGTGGCATTTTCAATTCATCTGGAGATATTTTAAGCCGGGAAAGCATCCTTATTAACAAGTTGGAGAGGAAACAGGTAAGCGACCTAGTTATTAAGGTCATTGATCATCTTCAAACAGCTTCCGCTAATTTATCTCTAAAGGTAACAGCCGTGGGTGTGGCGGTTCCCGGGATTTTTAACGCACAAGAAGGTACAGTTTGGGCCCCAAACATTCCTGGATGGGAAAGTTTTCCTCTACATGATCTGATTAGTAATCATATTACAGAAGAAGTTGCTGTTGAAATTGACAATGACAGAGCGTGTTATATTCTCGGGGAATCCTGGAAAGGTGCTGCTGTTGGTTGCAAACATGCCATCTTTCTCGCAGTAGGTACTGGGATCGGTGCGGGTATTCTGGTTAATGGCACAATTTTAAGAGGTAAAAGCGATATTGCGGGCGCTATAGGTTGGATGGCTCTTACTGATGAATTAATCCCATCCTACTCCATCCATGGCTGTTTCGAACATCATGCATCAGGAAAGGGAATCGCAGCCATCGCTCAGCAAGGTTACAATCAAAACAACAGTGGTACAACCGGTATTACCTCAAAGGAGGTATTTAAGGCCTACGGAGAGAATGACCCGGTGGCTATTAAATCTGTTGAGCGCGCCATAGAATTTTGGGGAAAGGCAGTAGCCAACTTGGTCAGTTTGTTTAATCCTGAAAAAATAATTTTTGGTGGTGGAGTATTCGGGCCAGCTTCACAATTTCTTGATGATATATATCGCCATGCAACAAAATGGGCACAGCCAATTAGTATCAAACAAGTCCAACTGGTGATCACCGAACTCGGTGGTGACGCCGGATTATACGGAGCCGGATATTTGGTTAAAAATCACCTGTCAGGAGAGAATGGTTAAACAATTTAACTTTCGGAGGACTTTTGCCGCTGCATGTATGGGAATGCTGCTCTTCGGGGTGGTTATTATAACCCTGGGCTCCATGCTGCCTTCACTGGTAACTAAATTTCAACTTGATGAAATAAAAGCGGGTACTTTAACAGCGCTACTGCCTTCCGGTATCCTGGTTGGGTCCCTGGTATTCGGTCCAATTGTTGATCGGCACTCATATAAATACCTGCTTATAACCTGTGTAGTGCTGATAATGATTGGAATAGAAGGTATAGCATTTACAGAAAATATGCAGGTGCTTCATTTCTCGATATTCTCAATTGGTCTGGGTGGAGGCGCCATAAATGGTGGCACCAATGCCTTAGTGGCAGACATTAGCAATTCCAACCCTTCAAGGCAAAGTGCTAACCTGAGCCTGCTTGGAGTATTTTTTGGTGTTGGAGCATTGGGCATGCCATCTCTTCTGGGGCTGTTGTCCGGAAGTTTTACCAATTTCCATATACTAGCAGTGATCGGACTGGTATTGATTCTTCCAATCTTGTTTTTCACCTTTACTAAATTCCCACAACCCAAACAGGCACGAAGTATCCCGCTTAAAAATATTCTCGGGATGATAAAAGACACAAGTTTACTCTTGTTAGGGCTCTTGTAAGTTAGTTGATTTCGAGGGGTAAACAATCGGCA
>CAZOJZ010000447.1:0-2222 GCA_964580205.1 uncultured Roseivirgaceae bacterium | reverse complement strand
TTGGGAATCAAATACGCAAACATGTTTGGTACCTACCTGGTTCAATTCATCTGGGTTAAATTCTATTTTGTTGGCAAATTTGTTCCATTTCATTCTTTGTTCAAGATCAATAATGATCTCAAATACTTCATCCCTGGGTTTATCAATATAGGTTTCGACCACCACCGCTTGGGCTGTTTTAAGCGGCTTGCTTACTTTGGCATCGGTTACTAATTGGTGCAAGGGGGTAAGCGAACTATAGTAATAATGTACCCTGCCCAATGACTCGTATTCAGTATTACCTTGCTTTAAGATTAGCCAGGGAAAGTCAGCCTTAGAAATCGAAGAATTAACCTGGCTCATATACGAATCGCTGAGCAGAACATACTCTTTGGAATCTACCTGGTTTTTTAGCAGGCGATGTGCCAGGATTACATCTTGCCCGTATGGTTTTTTTTGGCCTTTTACAGTTATGAAATCCACAGGGCCTGCATGGGCAATAATTTTTAAGGTTAGATTACCGGCACCGCGGCAGGCCCCGCACTCACATATACGATGGCCCTGGTATTTTCTAAGGTGCTGGTGAAATTTAGTAAACATGGTCTGAGACTGCTTTATTACCTCATTCTTGTCCGGCATGCCATCAAGTTTATAAAAAAAAAGAGCATCCCCCTCAATTTCGGAAAGTGTCAATCCCAATTCATTCGAATCTATCAGGATCTCCAGCAGCTCACTAATTATATGTTGGCCATGCAGGACCTCTGTTTGTTTAACAAACTTGGTAAACCCGCTTATGTCTGGTATTAAGAAAAGTGTATCCTGCTTCAATATTATCCAATTTATCCCTTTATAATGTAGATCTGAAAGTCACCAGATCCTTTGTACACCTAAGAACAAAATATAAAAATTAGAAGTTTCCTGGAGATATATGTTTGACTGTCAGTGCTTGGTTTCATGATGCTTCTGCAACAGGTCTTCTCCAAAATCATTGTTGAGATCTCGCCAAACGGTGTGTATATGGTTGGCGTTGTTTTGAATATTATCATATTCAATCAAAAGGCCAGGGCCGTGAAGTCGATAATAGTGGGCCTTCCCCGGCCCTTTTTCCATTGCTCCGGCCCAGGCGAAATAAATATTTTCCCATCCCTCGGCCTCTATCTTATTAAGTTGTTCCTTAGCGATGGCGACTTCCATATTGTCTAAATAGTTCTGTACCAGAGCTCGTAGTAACTGTTGTTGATTCGCGTCCATTTGCTGATACTTCAAGCCTTCTCTTGTATCAAGTATGGCTTTTCTGTCCATCCCTGTAACAATCTCAGCTGGCGCTTTGTCCGCTATCAACACTTGTTTTAGCAGGTCCGGACTAAAAGAAGCCAGCAGTTCTCGTGCCATATCCTCCTCCTTGGCCAGTACCCGCTTTCCTTTCTCTGGACCAGTAGGAACTTCCGCTGGATTGGCCCCCATGAATGCGGGCGTCACTGATACTTTGTTGGATACAGAGGTGTAGTTTAGAGATAAATGGTGTCCCTCGAATCTCCATCCCCAGGGCTCATCACCTGGCTGCCCAAAAAGCATGAAATAGTATAGCTCAGGGTGTCGGTAACGATCATCTTTCTCCCGGCCCTCAAGATCTCTTAGCACTCCCTCAAGGGCCATAATTTCCCTGGTTAAACCAAGACCTTTTTCGCTTAATCCTGTGGCTAACAGGCGTGTCAGTGCTTGACGTTGGTTGCTGCTCATGGTTTCCCAGATCAAACCGCGGTGTGGTGATGGTGTGAAATGCCAGAAAGATCTTTCCTCATGATCGAATGGCAGGGTAGCCTGTTTTTGCTGATCCTGATCCAAGGTCCGGATTAAGTCCAATGCCGCCTGTGTCATGGGCGATTGACTGGAATTAGAATGATCTTTAGTACTGACGGTTTCGGTTACTTTCCATATACAAATGGATAGAACAATAAGAACGGAAGTGGATACAAATAATTTCATAATAAAGTGGAGTGTTTTGCTGTGGTAAGATAAGAAAAACCTCATTAACCTGCACTAGTCGTAGGATATCCTACGACCAGTAATTGAGATGATAGTCACTTAATTCATAATTTCTCATTTCTAATTCATAATTTAACTACATGAAGATCGTAGAATGCCCCAGGGATGCAATGCAAGGGTTAGCAGCATTCATTCCCACTGAAAGCAAGGTCTCCTACATCAATCAATTGTTAAAAGTGGGGTTTGACACCATTGAT
>CAZOJZ010000446.1:0-6336 GCA_964580205.1 uncultured Roseivirgaceae bacterium | reverse complement strand
ATCCGGTTATTAACAAAATAGCCTTCACAGGATCTACCGAGGTAGGCAGGGTCATCAGGCAAAAAACCGCGGGAACCGGTAAAAAGCTATCTCTGGAATTGGGTGGGAAGTCCCCTTTCGTGGTTTTTGAGGATTCAGACCTGGATGGTGTTGTTGAAGGCGTGGTAGATGCCATTTGGTTCAATCAGGGGGAGGTGTGTTGCGCCGGGTCAAGATTGCTGGTTCAGGAAAGTATCGCGGCCAAACTATACAAAAAGATCAAAACACGTATGGAAAAGCTGCGTGTGGGCGATTCAATGGATAAAGCTACTGATATTGGGGCCATAGTATCACCCACTCAGCTAAAAGCCATCGAAACGCTGGTGAAAAAAGGCCTTGATGAGGGCGGCCAAATGTGGCAGCCTTCCTGGGCTTGCCCCAAAGATGGCTATTTCTACCCTCCCACACTGTTTACCGGGGTAACTCCTTCCTCTACCATCAGCCAGGAAGAGATTTTCGGTCCTGTTTTGGTAGCTATGACCTTCAGAACCCATCAGGAAGCAGTCAAACTGGCCAACAACACCCGATACGGGCTGGCCGCCAGTATTTGGACAGAAAATATTAATCTTGCCTTGGATATCGCCCCAAAGATAAAAGCAGGGACCGTCTGGATAAATTGTACCAACATATTTGACGCGGCTTCGGGATTTGGCGGGTACCGTGAGTCAGGGTTTGGTAGAGAAGGAGGCAAAGAAGGTCTTTATGAGTACGTAAGGCCAATACATGATGATAAGATCTCCAATCATCCTGTAGATTATAAACCGCGCAGTACAGTCAGGTTGAGTTCATCATTACAGATTGACCGGACCGCCAAAATGTACATTGGAGGTAAACAGGTACGACCGGATGGGGGATACAGCATGCCTATAATGGGTCCACATGGTCAAATTGGTGAGGTAGGAGAAGGAAACAGAAAGGACCTGAGAAATGCGGTAGAAGCTGCTCATTCGCAACAGACATGGGCCGCTATGACCGGGCATGGCCGGGCACAAGTGTTGTACTATCTGGCAGAGAACCTCGACGCCAGAAAGCTGGAATTTGCTAAAAGGTTGATATCTATGCGCGGAGTAACACCCAAAGATGCCCGGGAAGAAGTAGAACTTACCCTTAAGAGGATTTATTTCTATGCTGCCATGGCAGACAAGTACGATGGACAGGTGCATCAAACCCTCCATAGAAATGTCACATTAGCCATGCCAGAGCCAATCGGAGTGATGGGAATTGTTTGTCCAAACGAGTTTCCGCTACTTGGATTCGTTTCGATGTTATTACCAGCAATTGCCATGGGAAATACCACGGTGGTTGTTCCTTCGGAAACCGCCCCGCTTTCTGCTACGGATTTCTATCAGGTAATAGAAACATCAGATGTACCAGATGGAGTAATCAACATTGTTACCGGCAAAAAAGATCAATTAACCCTGGTATTGGCAAATCATTATGATGTTGATGGGTTGTGGTATTTTGGAACCGCAGAGGGTAGTAAATCAGTAGAATTCGCTTCAGCTGGGAATATGAAACGCACCTGGGTAAATCGTGATAAGTACCGTGATTGGAGAAAGTCTGAGGAAGGGCAAGGAATTGACTTTTTGAGGCAGAGTACTCAGGTAAAAAACATCTGGATACCCTATGGAGCGTAGGCTCGGACGTTGTTAACGTCCTCGATTGAAGAACACTGATAAACGATTTTTGATTTTCTAGGCCCCAACTAAGAAAGCTCTCTTTCCTGCCCTGCAGGCGGCCAATAGCGGAATTCGAACGCCCGTAATCATTTTTTTATTCAACGATAATTGGAGTTACAGTTTTGTATGTAGGACGATTAATTTCATTTAATGGAAGTTTTGAACTAATGGTTTCAGTTACAATACAAAAATAGAATATTAGGTGCTCCGTTGTAACCATCCGGTACCCTGGTATAAAAATCATACCACAATGACTGGATTTTCTACCCGGGCTGACTGTTAGATTTTTGATATTATGGCCTTGAAATCCTTAAATGCTAATCGTGTCTTTAAAATTTCGTCTATTACTTATCCCAGTATTCTTAACCTTTCTCTAACTGTGTGTATTACCGCCCTATGCTTATACGGACTCTCTCCACATCTCTTTTAAATTCAATTTAATGCGACGAAATATATATGTGTTCACTAGTGCCATCGTAGCTGCTCTTGGAGGATTTTTATTTGGATTCGACACTGCAGTTATCTCTGGTGCCGAGCAGGCCATTCAAAGGTTATGGGAAATCAACGATTTCAGTCTGGGAATGGCAGTAGCCATAGCATTATATGGCACAGTGATTGGAGCCATGTTCGGAGGAATTCCAGCAAATAAATATGGCAGGAAAAAAACCTTGTTTTGGGTAGGTATCTTGTATTTGGTATCGGCAATAGGTTCAGCATTAGCTCCTGAAATTAATTCATTTATGTTTTTTCGGTTTTTGGGCGGCCTTGGGGTTGGTGCGTCATCGGTGGCTGCGCCCATGTATATTTCGGAACTGGCTCCTGCTCACATGCGTGGCCGTTTAGTGGCTCTTTTTCAATTCAATATTGTACTGGGCATTGTAGTGGCGTATATAAACAACTATTTCATGGCAGATATTGGCCCCAACGCCTGGAGGTTTATGCTGGGTGTAGAAGCTATACCTGCCTTGATTTATTCCGTATTGGTGTTATTTATCCCAAGAAGTCCAAGGTGGCTGATAGTTATCAAAGGCAATATAGAAGAAGCCCGAACTATATTAGCTAAAATTGATCCGGACAATGTTAATCAAGCAGTGACCGCAATTCAAGGGTCAATTTATTCCGCTTCTACAGCAAAAGGTAAATTCTTTTCCAAGAAATACAGTTTTGCCATATTACTGGCTTTTTCAATTGCCTTTTTCAATCAAGTCGCCGGGATTAATGCCATTATATACTACGCGCCCAGGATATTTGAGATGACAGGTTTAGCCAGTAGTTCAGCATTAATTTCGACAGCTGGAATAGGATTAATTAATCTGATTTTCACCATGGTTGGTATTTCGTTAATAGACAAAATTGGTAGGCGAAGTCTTATGTTTATCGGATCTTTTGGTTTAATCATCACTTTAACATTGGTGGCAAGGGCATTCTTTTCCGACACTTTCGAAGGAGTACCAATTTTTCTCTTTTTCTATATCGGATTTTTTGCTATGTCTCAGGGTGCGGTAATTTGGGTATTTATATCCGAGGTCTTCCCAAATGAAGTCAGGGCACAAGGTCAGTCTCTAGGAAGCTTTACCCATTGGATGATGGCAGCTGTAATCACAAACATCTTTCCCTACTTCACCAATACCTTTGGAGCTGGTCCGGTATTCTTATTCTTTGCCTTTATGATGGTACTTCAACTACTCTTTGTTTGGAAGATTATGCCTGAAACTAAGGGCAAGTCGTTGGAGGAAATAGAGAAGGAATTTGATGTGAAGACAGAATCATTACCAGTTCCCGAAGAAGTTTAACATCTTCATCAGTGATAAGCAATCTGACGTTACACTAACTTCTTGAACTCACTTGGCAAATTACCATACTCCTTAGCAAAGCAACGACTGAAATACTTAGTATCATTAAAACCACACTCAAATGCAACTTCATTCACATTAAGATCAGTGGTTAGCAGCAATTTTGCAGCATAATGCAATTTCCCTTTTCGCATAAAATCCACAGCTTTCATCCCAGTAATCTCCCTGATTCTACGGTAAAGCGAAGATCGCGACATATTCATATCGGAAGCCAGGTGATCGAGATTGAAATTTGCCTCTGATCCTTTTTCATGAATTTTTCTTAAACAGGTTTGAATAAAATCATTTTCCTTTTTCTCCTTAGACTTGACACCCCCGATGAAGTCAAAATCCTTATACTCTTCTTTTAGTTTTTTGCGAGATTTCACAAGATTCTTTATTTGAGATATCAGTATTGCCTCATTAAATGGTTTGGTCAAATAAGCATCAGCACCTATATCAAAGCCTCGAATCTTCGAATCCACGGAATCCAATGCGGTAAGCAGAATAACCGGAATATGAAAGGTTGCTGGTGTGGATTTTATATGTTGACACAGCTCAATACCATCCATTGAGGGCATGTAAATGTCACTAATAACCACATCTGGTCGGTGTTGGATAGCCAAAGCCAACCCCTCTTCACCATTATCAGCTTCAAAGACGATATAGAACTTTCTCAGCATCACGGAGATCACTGATAGTATCTCCCGATTATCTTCTACTACTAGTACCTTCGTTTGTTCTGACGGGTTCTTAAGCTCAAGTAATTTTTCCTTACCCACAATATCGTCTGCCGATTTTGTCGGTGCCATATCGAAACTTTGTGGGATGGTAAAATAGAAAGTAGATCCTTCCTGATATTTACTTGTTACTCCGATATGTCCTTGATGCAGTTGTATTAACTCTTTGCAAATAGCTAGCCCTAATCCGGAACTGGGTTCGTCATCTATTTTCGATAGGTGATCTGCCCGATAAAATCTATCAAAAATAAACTTGATATCTTTTTTTCGAATACCCTTCCCGGTATCTAATACAGATACAGTTATATAATTGCCTATTTTCTTTGTTTCCAGAAATATTTTTCCTCCTTCAACATTATATTTAATAGCATTTGACAACAGATTTGCCATAACCTTTTCCAAAGCCCCCAAATCAAAGCAAGCCTCTAATGGTTGAGCAATATTGGTTACAAATGTTAAATTTTTACTCTCTATTTCAGGCCGGAAAGAGTCTGAAACTTCCTGGAGAAATTTGCCAAGGTCTGATGTTCGAAAATGTAAATAATACTTATTCTTTTCGATCTTCTCAAAACTCAGGATCTCATCAGAAAGCTTGGACAGTTTTAAGACATTTGACTGCAATATCTTTAGTCGATGATTTACAGCGATGCTGCTTTTTTCAGAAACAAGCTCATTTATTGGGTGGATTATTAAACTCAAAGCGTTACGGAAATCATGAGATAAATTAGTGAAAAATCGAGTTTTTGTTTCGGCAGCTTCTTCAGCAATACGTAAAACTCGTAGTAGCTGGTCTCTCTGTTCCTTGATTCGGACTGTCTGTTTATTAATAGTGATATTTTTGATATTCAACAATCTATTAGCCTTACTTTTCTTTTGGAGATAATAAAAGGTCATGACCGCGATAACCACCATAAGACCACTAATGATCATTAACAGAAAGCTGACGGTGTGCTGTTTATCAAGTAAAAAAGTGAGCTCCCCCAATTCTTTTCGTTGTTTGTCAATTCGGGCTTGTTGTTGATTAATTTGATCCACTTGAATTTTAAGGGTTTGAGCATTATTCACATCCAATCTAATAGTTGCCAAGTAATTGACTTTTGAAAAGGGCTTTCCTTCGTAAGCATTGATGGCTAACTCAATAGCTTTACTACCACCTGTTGGATATAGAAAAGTGCCATCAATATATCCGTCCAGTACCATATTGATGCCACCGTTAGGAGTATTCAATCCATCAACACCAATTATATAAGGATTTATGTGATGTTTTTGAGCAGATAAATAGGCCCCAAAAGCCATGGGATCATTGTAAGCAAAAATTAGATCAAAATTCTTATTTTCAAAAAACAAGTCATTTGTAAGTACCCGGGCTCGGTCGTGCAGCCAAGACCCATTCAATGAATTTACGATCTCAATACCTGGATAGTTTATTAATCCTTCTCGGAAACCTTTTCCGCGTTCCATAGCCGGCGTAGATCCCGGTAGTCCGGTTATCTCCAATACTCTTCCTCTACCCTCTAGAAGTTGTGCAGCGAAGTGAGCAGCACCCAAACCGATGTCAAAGTTTTTCCCTCCCAAGAAAGCCGTATATTTATCAGAATTAATCATACGATCGATCACCATGACCGGTATTCCCTGACTATAAACTTCCTCCACTATTCCTGTAAGCGGCTCTGCTTCATTTGGAGATACGATCAGGATATCAATCCCTTGACTAACCAGATATTTGATATCCTCAATTTGTTGTTCACTTTGATTGTGTGCATCTCTAATAATAAGCTCGATGTCATAATTCGGATAGAAACCTATCTCTCTGCTCATTTCATCATTCATGGTTTGGCGCCAGTCGTCTCCGGTAGTACATTGGGAAAATCCAATTATCAACGTCCTGGATTTCTCGGAGGGCTGTGAGCAGGCTAGCAATAAAAATAGCAGGATTAAAGAGCGAGACATAGTCTTAGAATTTGTCAAATATAGTTAAGAATTGCTTCTCCACATTGCCAGAGACTTGTCATTTAACACTGAATTAACTCCATTTTATACTCAAAC
>CAZOJZ010000445.1:0-2325 GCA_964580205.1 uncultured Roseivirgaceae bacterium | reverse complement strand
TCCTCCAACCATCCCGCTGCTTCTGACAGCGCTTGTGGAATTGAATACTGTGGTAGCATCAGTTCTTTTCTGGCTTTATCGCAATTAAATACCAAATTGGCACCTGCTAGCCGCACACCTTCCACAGAGGCCTGTGGGATCTGCTTGCTAAACCGCGCGGCTAACTCCATCACATGAGCTGTTAAATTTGCCACTGCATAGGGTATCCTTCGTGTAGGCATTTTTTTACCCGATCGTTGTTCTATCATCAACAGCAATTCACTCATTTTCATATTCTCTTGTCCAAGTATATAGCGCTCACCAACTCCTCCTTTCTCAGCAGCTAGGATATGTCCTTCCGCCACCGCTTTTACCGGAATCAGATTTAGGTTGCATTCCATATAAGCCAGGGTCTTCCCGTTCAAAAAGTTTTTGATCATTTGAGTAGGAGGAGTCAGGTTGATGTCACCGGCTCCGATGGGAATGGTGGGGTAAACAATCACCCCTGGTAGTCCATTTTTTATCTCCTGCATGACTATTTGTTCTGCTTGCAACTTAGACCGGCTATATGGGCCAGGGAGTTCATTCAATTCTGGCGAAGACTGCGATTCATTTATAGGAGAATTACTGCTGTTTCGCCAACCTCTAAGCACAGTTTCACTGGATGTATAAATAAATTTCTGCAACCCAACACGTCCTGCAACCTCCACTACCGACTTGGTACCTGCTACATTCAAATTATAAAAATCACCTGGATCCTTTGACCACAAATGGGGAATGCCCGCCAGGTGGTAAACCACTGAAACTCCCTGCATGGCGTTGTATAAAAGGTCTTTGTCTAGTATAGATCCTGACCAAAAGTCTATTTCTTCCTGAAAAACCTCTTTGCAATGACTAATATCCAGTACCCTTACCGGCTGTCCATGGTTGATCAAAGTTTGCACCAGGTGACGACCAATAAAGCCGCACCCTCCTGTGACCAGTGACACCCCCTGTTTGCTCATATTGTTAGAAATATAATAGGAATTTTAAAAGCAAAAGTCATAAACCGGGAATTTCCTGTTAATTTATAGGCAGGACAGCCCCAAACTGAATGAATCCAGGCACAACATCCAAACGGCCCTTCTCCCATCCCCTGTTCGGCAGTAGTTTATCCAACCTGATTCAGCTGATATGGACCAACGGCGGAGTATCATGGAAGTATTCGCCGCAACTGCTGGCAGCCTTGTTCTCTGCAACTGCCCGGCTTCCGTTGTCACTGATAGAAAAAATTACCTTCCATGATAAACTTAAGCGCCTCAAGATGAAGCCGCCAATCTTCATCGTTGGACACTGGCGCAGTGGCACTACACATATTTGTAATTTATTAAGTCAATCTACGCGTTTTGGTTTTGTTACCCCTGTAGCCACCGGTATTCCTCATGACCTGCTGTTAATCGGAAGATTGTTGAAACCCTGGTTAGAAAGATCCATTCCGCCAGAAAGATTAATAGACAGGGTAGCAGTAAATGCCGATTCCCCACAAGAAGACGAATTTGGGTTGGCCAATATGGTACCAATTTCCTTTTTACACGGACTGTATTTCCCCAAACACTTTGCTGAGAATTTTTTGAAGGGAGTCTTTTTTGATAAATGTTCTAAAAAGGACATTGAGCAGTGGAAAAAGGCCTCTAATCAATACCTTAGAAAGGTGTACATAGATCAGGGGCAACGTCAACTTCTGATCAGGAATCCAGTTTATACTGCACGTATCCCCTTGCTTCGAAGCATGTGGCCAGGAGCTAAGTTCATTCACATTTACCGCAATCCCTACCGGGTGTTCCCATCCATGAGAAATTACTTTCAAAAATTATTCCCGGCACTTGCGCTTCATGATTACCAGCATGTAGATGTGGATGCCATTATATTCTCCACTTACCAAAGAATGATGGAAACGCTAATTGGAGACCTGGCGCAATTGCCAATAGACGAATTCATTGAAATCAAATACGAAGAACTCGAGGAAAGACCGCTAGCAGAGCTAAGTAAAGTGTACCAACAATTAGGTCTTTCCGGTTATCAAGAGGCTGAACCTTTTTTTGAGAGTTATCTTCATGGTATCAGGGACTACCAAAAAAACCAATACCACCAGGATCCTACTGAAGTGGAATTAATAAGACACCACTGGCAGGGAATTATTGATCATTATGGCTACTGAACATCCTGGTAAACTCCAAAACCCAAACGACAAAAGACAAAAAAGCACCAAATTACAAGGTCGAAATCTCAAGCTGGTGGATCTTTTGCTCAAATGTTCGAATGATCTATTGTTCCCATACTCTATTGTTCGAAATGCTCTGCTGTTCC
>CAZOJZ010000444.1:0-25330 GCA_964580205.1 uncultured Roseivirgaceae bacterium | reverse complement strand
ATGAGGCTATGGTGCTGGATGAGGACTTTTTAAGGGCGCTGGAATATGGTATGCCTCCTACTGCCGGCTTGGGTGTGGGAGTTGACCGGTTATGCATGATTATGACCAATTCCAATTCTATCCAGGATGTCATTTTTTTCCCACAGATGAAGCCTGAAAAAACCGAATCTGTAGCACCCAATGAAGATTACGCGGCCATTGGGGTACCTACGGATTTGATCCAGGTGTTACAAAGGCTGGGTTTATCAAGTATCGAAAAAATCAAAGCCGTTCCGGCCTACAAGCTGTTTAATGATGTGTGCGGAATGAGGAAGAAAATGAAACTCAATGAGGTAAAGAACCCAAGCCTCCAGGATGTGACTCAATGGGTTAGTTAAAACTTGCGCCGCTGTCAATAAAACTGCTTCGCTTTGACAGCTTCAGGTCATTAAGGATACTGGCTTTTACATTGATATTGACGTTATACGACTGAAAGCGTCCAAACGGGACCCAGTCAAAACTAAATTGCCAACAATGCAGGTCCCGGTTTATACCTAGTCTGGTCTGAGTGAAGGCGTTATTTTGGAAGTCAAACCCTGAATTAAAAGTAAGTTTCCACTTGGTTGAAAGGCTCAGATCTCCGCTGAAGGAGAGGCTTTGGGTAATGGAAGCATCCTCAAACCCGATTTTTGAATACCTAAGGGCGTATTGGAGTCGTAATGTCCAGGGAATACTAAAATCGATATATTGGTTTGGATTATCAAGAACATGTTGAATCTGAGCTTCCTGGTTCAGCCGTTTAAGGGAATTTGGATTTGAGTCGAGATTGTTACTACCGGGTGTTACCGGGTTGGATTCTGATTTTTCACCCCTAAGGGTTTTGGGGTCCAACCTGGTATTAAAGGCAAAATTTGCCGACCTAAGTGACCCCAACCCCTGCCCATTGTTCCAGGCAAATTCATTTACCCGCCGTTGTTTAACCGTGCCGTTTTCATCTATGGGGTCTATGAGTTCATAAATGTAAGGGTCGATGGTGAATCCCGTGCTAAAATCGATCAGATTGTCCAATATACTGGTGGTAGCTACTATCCGTATATTTGCTAAGTTGAAAGAGTCGGCAATCAGGTTATAGCTGGTAGACAGCCCTAAGTTTCTTAAGACATGGACCTTTTTAGTAGTACTGGATGTGTCGCTTTTTTTGACTTTCATCTCCAAAGTATTTTGTAGGCTAAAGCCAATGGACCCACTGTTACCTTGTGTTGGGCTGCCGAACACAAATCCGTGGTACCTGGAGAGGAGTTGTCTGTTTCCCAATGAATCGACCTGTACATCCTGGAAGTAATCAAATTTTTCATCTGTGAAATCTGGTGTATAGGCGAAACTTAGGCTGGGTATTATAGTATGCCTGATAGCCTGCACTTTTTTGCCGGGTTTCATTTGAAAGGTTCCATAGATCCGGGTACTAAGGGATACGCCGGAAGTATAGGTAGTCGCCCTGGTAAACCCGTCCAGGGTATCAATGCGCACCCCATTCTCCTCTGGTATATAAGTATAATTCAGTTTCTTTAGGTACCATAATTCGGTAATATTTACCGTTGGACCGATGGTAAAATGTTTGAAAATCTTGGCAGATGTGGTTAAGGGAATTTGATGTCGTGCTCCATTTTCAGCCTTTTCCAACAATGTTGGCAGATTTTCGAAATTGAACGCCAAGGTATCCTGGATGAATTCACCTCCATTAACTATGTTGATGCTCGACCCTGGTTGCGAGGGGCTGTTGGTGATCCTGTTTCGCACATTGGAGGTCAATGAAAAACTAAAGTTCTTCAATAGACCTACCTTGGATCTCTTGAATGGGGTTTGACGGTTCATATTAATACTCATCTCAGGAAGCGTGATATCGACAATATTAGTAGTCAGGTTTTGATTGTGCCGGGCGCTTAAGGTCAAATTAAAAGGAGTGCCGACAAACACCTTAGAATAACTGATGCTGGAGTTCAGGTTTGCATTTATATTTTGCTGGACCGATAAGGCATTGTTTTGATTATAGGTGCTGGTAGCGGCATTTACCGTGGCTGAGAAGCGGCTGTTACCTTTAGACACCGGTGAATGACTCCAGGTAAGACTGAAATCAGTGGTTTCCGAATCTTCTCCTTCAAAACCGTCTATTCTTTTGGTTAGGTTAAAATTAAACCTGCCATTATACGCGTAACGTTTTCTATAGTTAGCCGCCACTCTGGAACCCCATCCTCCTTTGCTATAAATCTCCCCGGTAAGACGTAGGTTCCAGTAATCATTTAGACTAAAATAGTAGCCGCCGTCACGAAGAAAAAAACCTCGTTGGCGTTCCTCTCCGTAGGTGGGAACAATTATTCCCGAGCTCCTGGTTTCGGGGTCCGGGAACATGCCGAAAGGAAGGCCCAACGGCGTTGGCACATCATTGATGTATATATTGAAAGGTCCGGAAATTATATTTCTTCCGGACCGCTTTAATCTCCTGGAACGAATCTCAAAGTGAGGGTGTGCCAGATTGCAAGTGGTGTACTTTGCATGATTCACAAATAGTTCATCGTTTTCATTTTTGTAAACTTCCTCTCCATGCAAATACCCCTGGCTTTGCTCGGTAACCAGGCCTGTAGTAAGGGCCCTTCGGTTACCAAAGTGATACTGCATGCCGTCGGTGGTATACATCGCCCCACTTTCTGTAAATACCGGTTTCCCAATAGCTTTACCGGTAGAATCAGTAGTGCCCTGAGCGGATAGCAGATTATTTTTTTGGTCGAAAATAATCACTGCAGCTTCGACGGTGATGTCGCCATAATTTATCTTGGCTTCACCGTATAGGTAGACAATTTCTTTTTCCCGGTCCATTACAATGGAGTCTTTGGCATAGTACTCTACTATGGTATCTATGTCTCCTCTTTTTTTTATGGTCACAGTATCGCTTACCACAGAAGAATCTGCGTCTAATATTGTATTATTTGTAGTTATTCTTTCGTTAGGTTGGGGAGGAAGACTGTCAACTGAGGAAGGTTTGCTGGCAGGAGTTGTCTGTTGACCAAACGCTGAAAAGCAGAAAACAGAAAAAGTAAAAAACAGCACAACTTGCCAACTGATGCCAAGAGCTGCTTTAGTTTTAGTCACAGTACATTTTCGTTTTACGAAAAAAAACACAAATTTGTGTAAATTTAGGCTATTCGGGAATAACAAGCGAAAGATGGTACGTAATATTATATCAATAGGATTATTTTCGTTTTTTCTTTTATTAATCATTTCAAGCGCCGCTGGCCCTAACTTAATACGAAAGAACCAGGTTAAAAAAATCGTAATTGACGCTGGCCACGGAGGGCACGATCCAGGTACCAGTGGGAAATTTTCCAGCGAAAAAGATGTGGCCTTAAAAATCGCTTTGGAGTTGGGATCAACCATCGAAAAGCACTTAAAAGATGTTGAAATAATTTACACCCGAGATTCCGATAAATTTATAGACCTCGATGTTCGTGCTGAAATCGCCAATAAAAGTAATGCTGATCTCTTTATATCCATTCATTGCAATGCATTTCCCAGAAAGGATGTCTATGGGACCGAGACCTACGTCCTGGGTACCCACAAGACGAAGGATAATCTGGAAGTGGCCAAAAGAGAAAACTCTGTGATCTTGTTAGAACAGGATTACCAGGACAAATATGAAGGATTTGATCCCAAGAGCCCGGAATCGCATATACTCTTCGAATTATTCCAAAATGCTCACCTGGAAAATAGTCTGGATCTGGCAGCTAACATCGAAACCCAGTTTAAAACACGTGCCGGACGCCGGAGCAGGGGAGTTAAACAGGCCGGGTTTTGGGTATTGTGGCGAACTTCAATGCCCGCGGTGCTGGTGGAAACCGGTTATTTGTCCAACCCATCTGAAGAAAAGGACCTCAACGATAAAGTCCAGCAAAGCTATATTGCCTCTGCTATATTCCGTGCCATCAGGGATTATAAACAAGACATGGAATCTTCAAATTAAAGTTCCTATATTTGGTTACGGTATTTTTTAGGCTTATTTATTAATGAAAACAGGGTCCGAGTGAAAGTATCAAAGGAATTCAAAGTTGGGTTACTGGCAGTTGTTTCAATCACAATTTTGTATATGGGTTTCAATTTTTTAAAAGGAAGCGATTTTTTTTCTCCTAACAACACTTTTTACGCGGTATACGATAATATTGATGGCTTAGATGTCTCTAATCCGATATTGATTAATGGTTTTTCCGTTGGCAGGGTGAGTGCGATTGAAATACTTCAAGATCAGGAAAATAGATTACTGGTGTCCCTGGATATTACCAATGATCAGGCGCTGGGTAGCGGTACATGGGCTGTTATCAAAAGTGATTTTTTAGGTACAAAAGCTGTGCACCTGGATTCAGTTTACTCAGGTCAACCACTACAAGAAGGAGACACCCTAAAAGCCCTGTTACATAAAGGAATTACTGATCAACTCACCAGTACGGCCATGCCGCTGATAGACAAATTGGAAGTTACTCTGTTAAATCTCAATACAATATTGGCAAACCTGGCGAACAACGAAGACAATATAAACCAGGTGATTGTGAATTTCAAAAACACCTCGTCAAATCTAGCCCAAGGAACTTCCAAATTAGGAGCAATGTCGGCAAAACTGGATCAGCTGCTTACAGACCTGAATGATCCTGAAAGTGGGGTGGCCGCTCTGGTTAGTAAGATGAACCAGGTAGCAGATTCGGTAAACAATTTGGAGCTCGATGCGTTAATGACCTCCACTAAAAGAACGGTGGACCAGTTTGGTGAGACAATTCGATTGATTAACGAAGGTGAAGGAACCCTGAACCTGCTATTGAAGGATGATGAGTTGTATTACAACATGACTAAGACCATGGAGAACCTCGACCAGCTGTTTATCGACATGAGGGAGCACCCAAAACGTTATGTCCACTTTTCAGTATTTGGAAAAAAGGACAAGGGAGGTGGTGTTGAAACTCCAGTAGAAACCCCAGAAGTGGAATAAGCACCAATATCCAACTTTTATAGATGAACCTGGAGTTTAATAAAAATGAAGACCATAACAGACAGCTGGTTAATCATCTGCAAAAGAAGTTAAGGCGCATCAAACAAGGGGGAGGGGCCGACAGAATTGACAGACACCACAAAAAAGGAAAACTAACCGCACGTGAACGTATCACCTATCTGGCGGACAAAAAGAAACCATTTCTTGAAATCGGGGCTTTTGCAGGCGATGGTTTATACGAAGAATATGGTGGCTGTCCCTCTGGTGGAGTGGTTACCGGCATCAGTTATGTTCAAGACAGAATGTGCGTAATTGTGGCCAATGATGCTACCGTGAAAGCCGGGGCGTGGTTTCCAATCACTGCAAAAAAGAACCTGAGGGCCCAGGAAATAGCTATGGAGAACAGGCTGCCAATTATCTATTTGGTGGATAGTGCAGGCGTATTCCTTCCACTCCAGGATGAAATATTCCCGGACAAAGAACATTTTGGTAGACAATTTAGAAACAATGCCAGGATGTCATCCATGGGAATCGTTCAAATAGCTGCGATTATGGGTAGTTGCGTAGCGGGAGGGGCTTATTTGCCGATCATGTCTGATGAAGCCCTGATAGTGGATAAGACCGGATCGATATTCTTAGCTGGCTCATATTTAGTAAAAGCCGCCATTGGAGAAGTAATAGACAATGAATCCCTTGGGGGTGCCGGCACACATTGCGAAATCTCCGGTGTTACCGACAATAAATACGATTCAGATGAGCAGTGCCTGGACGCCATTAAAGACATATTTTCTAAACTTGGGAGCTCATCAACTGCTGGCTTCAGCCGGGTGAAATCATACCCACCTAAGATGGATCCGAAGGACATATATGGTGTATTGCCGGCGGAACGGGTTAAGCCCTACAACACTATGGACATCATCAACCGTTTGGTAGATGAATCCAAGTTTTCACCATACAAAGCAGACTACGGTAAATCTCTTATTTGTGGCACTGCCCGTATTGAAGGGTGGTCAGTGGGAATTGTTGCCAATCAACGATTAGCAATTAAAACCAAGAAGGGGGAAATACTCATGGGGGGAGTGATTTATTCCGATAGTGCAGATAAAGCAGCACGCTTTATCATGAATTGCAATCAGCGAAAAATCCCTCTGGTTTTTCTTCAGGATGTCAGTGGATTTATGGTGGGAAGCAGGGCGGAACAAGGTGGGATTATTAAGGATGGGGCAAAAATGGTCAACGCCATGGCAAACTCCGTGGTGCCCAAGTTCACCATTATCATTGGTAACTCGTATGGCGCTGGAAATTATGCCATGTGTGGAAAAGCTTATGATCCCAGGCTGATATTTTCGTGGCCAACCGCAGAGATGGCAGTAATGAGTGGGGCTTCAGCTGCTAAAACACTGCTGCAAATCAGGGTGAATGCTGCCAGGGCGCAAGGTAAACCTATGACTAAAGAACAGGAACAGGAGCATTTGGACCACATGATAGAAAAATATAACCAGCAATTGAGCCCTTATTATGCAGCGGCGCGAATGTGGGTAGATGGTGTGATAGACCCAATAGAAAGCAGGCAGGTTATAGCCATGGGAATTGAAGCGGCAAACCATGCGCCCATAAAAGAAAAATTTAACGTAGGCGTTATTCAAACCTGAGGGAGTTGATCCGGGAATTATGGAAGATAAAGAGTTAAAGGCATTAGTATCGCTTTTGGATGAAGAAGACCCTGAAGTACTTACCCATGTGGAGCAAAAAATTATCTCTTTAGGGGATACAGTAATTCCATATTTGGAGCAGCAATGGGAGCAACAATTCAACCCGGTGGTACAACGAAGGTTGGAAGAATTGATACATACGGTACAGTTCGATATCCTGAGGGAACGGTTGAGTGCCTGGAAGCAAGGGGACATGGATCTGTTAGAAGGTATGTGGCTGGTCTCCACCTACCATTATCCTGATCTTGAACTGGAACAGTTGAAAAAGGACCTTGAGCAGGTTTACTATGATGTCTGGCTGGAATTTAAGCCGGAAGCCCACCCTTTTGACAAGATAAGATTACTGAACAGTGTTTTTTTTAGTAAACTGAAATTTAGGGCCAACACCAAGAATTTTCACAGTCCAGGGAATAGCATGATCAACGTAGTGCTGGAAACCAAAAAAGGTAATCCAACTTCACTTTGCATCATTTACATGCTGGTAGCCCAAAAGTTAAAACTACCAGTAAGTGGAGTAAACCTGCCTAATTTGTATATACTGGTATATAAGGCCGAGGAGACCCAGTTTTACATAAATGTGTTCAACAGGGGCTTGATATTTAGTAAGTCAGACATTGACAACTATCTTGGACACTTAAATTTAACTCCTAAGGACATCTTCTACGAGCCCTGTGAGAATCTTGAAACCATTAAACGGGTGATAAGAAGTCTGATCGTTTCCTTCGAAAAACTGGGAGACCCTCAAAAGGCAGAGGAAATAAAGATCTTGTTGAATACCATCTCAGACGAGTGGGAGAGAAAATGATCGGTCACTTTTTGATAATACAGCCGGTTACCTTCACATAACCTCTTTCAGGTGGTTGTCCCTGAAGGGCACTTTCGATGGCGGACTTCAGATAGGTGTACTCAACATCACCCGATGCCTGAGGGTTATCATCAAGCGCTCCGTGATAAATAAGCTCGAATCCGGTTTCTACAGGTTTTAATAAAAATACTTCCGGAGTACGGGTGGCCCCCAGTATCCCAGTGAGCAACTGATCCGGATCTTTAAGGTAGGGGAAATTATAGCCCTGACTATTGGCTTTTTTCTTCATCTCCTCGAGACTGTCATCAGGACCATTGTTGGGATTAACCAGAATAAAATCTACATCTCTGTTGCTGTAAACCCTGTATAGGTCACTAATCCTGTCATCATATTTACGGGAATAAGGGCAAAAGTTACTGGTGAAAATAATTGTCAGTAAAGGGCCGCTTGATTTATAATCAAGGATTACCGTGTCATCGTTGACTGCATTGACAAATTTAATGGCATCCAGTCCCTGATATGATTGGGCATTGAGCGTATGGACAGTAATGCCAACAAGAACAAATAAAAGGAAAAGCCGCATAGCATTGGTTTTCGACAAAGTTACGAAACACGGCAGGAAATCAGGATTTATAAAACTCAACCTTTGCCCCTTCCAAATCTGCATTCCCAACCCTTTCTACTAATTTCATTCGGGACTTTTCATCCATTTTACTGAATGATTTGGCCAGGTCCATTTTTTCCTGCAGCATTTCAACATCATTAGCGCCGGTAATCAGGGTGCTAACCGGAAGGGACCAGACAAAGTGTATGGCCTCACGCACGCTGACAATGTTAGGGATTATTTTGGGATTGTCTCCCCCTTCATAGTGGCTGGTGCCACCGAAGAAACCACCATTTGATAAGGTTTTCATGGCTAAAATACCTAACTCCTGTTCAACAAGAGTTGGCAACACATTATTTATAAAACTCTTATAATTAGGATCGAAACAGTTAATTGGCATTTGGCAGGTCTCTAAAATATTGGTTTGTTTGAGCATGCGTTTGTGGGCTTTGAAGTCAGTATGTCCTGTAAATCCAATATACCTGGCTTTTCCTGACTCCTTGGCTTTCCTAAATACTTCCAACACCTCCTGTTCGATTCTTGTATCCACGTCTTGGGGGCTTCTAATACTGTGTATTTGCCATAAATCAACATAATCGAGCTTCATCCTTGTCAGGGAACGCTCTAATTCTTCCAGGGCTTCCTTTCCACTGGTGGCAGTTGTTTTAGTCATGATATAGGAAACGTCACGATATTTCGACACCAGGTATTTGCCATACCTTTCTTCAGATTTACCATTGCCGTACGAATATGCGGTATCGAAAAACCTAATACCGCCCTCAATAGCGCGTTCTATTAGTGCTTCTGCGGTTTTTTCGTCACACCGTGCAACATGGGCGCCTCCAAGACCCAACATAGTTACTTTTTCGCCGGTCTTTCCAAGCAGCCTCAATGGCAAAAGTTCCCCAAACTTGTCACGTGGTGAAAAATAATCACCACTTATTCCCTTAAGGGGAACAATTAACCCGGTAGTCAATGCCGCCAAAGTTTTTAAAATGGAACGTCTGTTTTTCATGGCTATTAATGTTTATTTTACAGTTAATAAATGTATCAGTTATTAAATTTTGCGGGTTTTTCTTTTACTAAGAAAATGGCTGCCCAGACCGAACAATCCTGCCCCTAGCCCAATTATTAGCACCAAAGTGACAAGGTAGTGACCGAGTAATTCAAAAGCAGTTCCGTGATGCTCATGCCCCGGATGTGCCCAGAGCAAAGAGGGTGCAAAGGCAATGATTGTAGATAATAGGTAATTCTTAATCTTTTTCATTTTCAATTATTTTTTTAATTTTTAATTCAATATCCAATGGGCTTTCACCAGTTTGTTCCGCTATTTTAAACACATCTCTACTTTCGGGCTTGTATTTGGTTTTCCCGGAGGGTTTTTTTGATTTTTTTACCTGGATTTTTTCGCCCTCAAATTCTACTTTGCTGAAGGACCTATCCAACTTCATTTTGTTTACGGAATAGTATCTTAATCCAATGGTAGTAGTATTTTCCAAAATAAAGTTGGAAACACCCTCAAACTTGTTTTCAAGGCAAAACACATTCAACACAATTCCCGGCCGGCCCTTTTTCATTACCACCTGCTCATAGTAAAAATCTGACGCCCCTTGTGCCATCAAAGAAGTTTGAAATTCCTGTCCCAGGTATTCCCCGGTCATGTCGTCAATGCTGGTCTGGATCACTACCATTTTGCTTTCACTGGCGTTCTCCCTACATGATGAAGCCCTCAGTGTATTGGGAATTTCAAAATTTTTCTCCCCCGGTCCATACCCTATTTTCAGTTCTGTCAAGGTAGGAATAGTGAAGGATGGGCTCAGGTATTTGAGAATAGCCGCTCCCGTAGGTGTGGTCATTTCCGATGCGATTGCTCCTGGATATACAGGCAGTCCTATTAGTAATTCCTTTGTTGCCGGACATGGCACAGGCAACTTGCCATGGGCGGTATTCGCAAACCCATGACCGGTGTTGATAGGAGTGCAGTAGGTTTTTGTTATTTTTAGCCGGTCGATTAGATAAGCTGCTCCCACAATATCCATTATCGAATCCAGGGCGCCTACTTCATGAAAATGCACTTTTTCAATATCCATCCCGTGTACATGGGCTTCCGCCTGGCCCAAAATCAAAAATATAGATTTTGCTATTGACTTAACATTGCCGGGCAGGGTAGAGTCGTCGATTATTTTATTTATGGATGAAAGATGTCGGTGCGGATGATCGGTTTTATGGTTCTCTATAATTTTTACATGTTTACATGCTATGCCAATTTTGTTGACACTCAGGATTTGAACGGCAACCTCACTTTCCAATCCCAATTTTTTTGGCAAATCAGTGATGTCATCATAAGCATCAGCTAAAGCCGTTAATGCCCCCAAAAACATATCTCCACTAATTCCCGCAAAAGTTTCCAGTTTAAGGATGGCCATCTATTTGTTGTTTACTGTGTTTAAAATTCGAAAAGCAGCCATGGCCGCTCCGTACCCGTTGTCAATATTTACCACACTGATTCCATTGGCACAGCTGCTGAGCATGGAATGAAGCGCTACCGTGCCATCTCGGGCCACACCAGTACCCACACTGGTAGGCACTGCAATGATCGGTTGAGGAACAAGACCTCCAATGGCAGTGGGCAAGGCCCCTTCGAACCCGGCAATAACAATGAGGATATCAAAGGATTTAATATCTTCTAATCTTTCCATCAACCTGTGTATTCCAGCAACCCCTACATCCTGGATTTTATCTGCCTCAATGCCTAAATATTGCAGGCAATAATATGCCTCATTGACCACATATTCATCTGAAGTACCCGCCGAGACTATCCCCACTTTGCCAGCCAGCTTAGACTTGTAGTGTTCCCCCACTATGCAAACAGACGATACAGGATCATAGAAAATGCCGGGAAAATCAGTGATTAAGCAAGCATGTTTTTCAGCCTGAAGCCTGGTGATCAAAACAGATTCCTTTTTCTCTAAATGAGCCCCAATTATGGAATTTAAGGTATGGACATCCTTGTTTTGGCCAAAGATAATTTCCGGAAAGCCAAGTCGCTCCCTGCGTTGCATATCGAGGTTATAGTTATGCGGGCCCATCAGATCACATTTCGGTTTAATTTGCCAGAAATCAGGCCTTCTTCATCCACCTCGCAGGTGGAGAAACCGATTTTACTAAAAACTTTGTTTAGGCTGGGCATATCCCTTTTCAATTTTGAAACTTGATTGAAAGGCACTTCTATCCTGGCCATATCGCCATAATACCTGACCCTGGAGTCAGAATATCCCAAGCTGATCAAATAATCCTCTGCTTGCTCCACCTGTCCCAATTTGGTTGATGAAATTCTTTCACCATAAGGAAACCGACTACTCAAACAAGGGCTTGCCGGCTTATCCCAAATAAAAAGATCAAATGATTTGGCCAGTTTTCGCACTTCATCTTTTTCAATTTCACATTCTATCAGTGGGCTTCTGGCACGGTAATCCCCGGCAGCTTTCATACCTGGCCTGTAATCTCCGGTATCACTTAAATTGTTGCCATTGACAATGGTATATCCGGAGTAATTGCCCGCGGTTGTCATGGCTTGTAAGGATTTGTAAAGGGAAGACTTGCAATAAAAGCAACGGTTTACAGGATTACTTAAATATTTTTCATCGTTGATTTCCTGTCCGAAAATTTCCTCTAAATGAATATCATATTTATGACAAAATTTGCGAGCGGTTAGTAGGTCTCTATTTTTCAAACTAGCAGAAACCGAAATTACAGCAGGCGCAAAAGCCTTTCCAAGAAATTTTCGGGAGAGAAATGCCACCAGGCAGGAATCCACGCCTCCCGAAAGCGCCACCAAAACTTCGGGTGTTTTTTTAAACCAGTATTCAAGGGCAGCGATTGATGACATGAGTGATGTTAATTTAGTAGTTTAAATTTAATCATATACCCCGCATTGTACAAGATGATTCACCTTGTTATACGGGGAGCATGAGCCCAATGATGCATCAGCGACATTAAGTTATACTTGCAAACTGCTAACTAAAAATTATATGCGATAAAATGCCCATCGAATTGATCAATAAGAATAAAATAGGATTCCCGAAATCCCTTATAGTCAATGTTTCCCACTAATTGTCCTGGATGATCAATGTTTTCCAAAACTTCTATGTGTTCCCTGAAGATCAGTTTCTTCCTTCCATAAATTTTGTATAAGACTTCCTTGCTGGTCCAGAATTTACACAGTGTGTGCAGATCAGTACCTGCAGCAGCAGCTTCTTGTTGGTTGAGAAACCGATCTCTGATTCGAAGTAACTTCTTTCGGGGCCGTTCTATATCAATGCCTATTGAATGCGTTTGGTGAATAGCTCCTACTGCCAATGGAAAACAATGGGCAATAGAAATATGAAAGGGGAGTTTATGTAAATGTGGTTTTCCAAAAGCATCCTTATAAATCCCAAAAAATGAATCCCCCTGGCTTTTCACCAGGTGTTTAATAATCAACCTTGAGGCCAGCCACTCTAATTTTTTCTGATGATGATGAATATGCTGGTATTCAAATTGAGCTTCAGCGGTAGGATTTAGTTGCTGCCAAAGTTCTTCAATGGTTTCTTCAATTTGCCATAAAGCCCAACTGGATTGTTTCCCAATGGGCTCAACTTTGCATAGGGGCATAATCAACAATCAAGTTTCCATTCAAATTAGGGTAATTGTGATAAATTAGAGAAATTTCAGCAATGTATAACTGAAATGTCCGGAATTCAGGTAAATAAGGCACACACTTTTTTAGGTCACAAAGATGCGGTCTATACCCTGGAGCCTGTAACTGGTCAGTCTGTGTTCTTTTCAGGGGCTGCAGATGGCATGGTGGTACGATGGGATCTTGATGAGCCAGACAAAGGCCAATTAGTGGTCAATCTACCTAACTCTATTTATGCACTTCAATACCTTAAGGAAAAGCACCAGCTAGTTGTTGGACACAATTTTCAGGGAATTCATGTGATCGATCTTCTAAAGAATGAAGAAGTAGGCTCCCTATCTCTTCCGAAATCTGCAATTTTTGATTTAAAACATGTGGACTCTCGTCTTTTGGTTTCTACAGCAGATGGCAGTGTATTTGTGATTGATCTTGAAGAACTACGAATCCTGGAACAGTTGAACTATTCTGGTAAAAGTGCACGGTGTATAAGCATCAATATTGAGTCAGAGGAATTCGCTGTGGGCTACAGTGATCATATGGTAAGAATTTTCGATATAAATACTTACAGGCTAAAATATGAGCTGGCAGGTCATACTAATTCTGTCTTTACTGTTGCCTACCATCCCAAGCAACCCATGTTGCTCAGTGGCGGGCGTGACGCGCATTTGAAGATGTGGAGCATTGAGGATAACTATTCTTTACAGGAATCAGTGGTGGCCCACATGTATGCCATAAATCACCTGGAATTTAGCCCAAATGGCCAGCTTTTCGTAACTTGCAGTATGGACAAGTCCATTAAAGTATGGAATGCCCAGGAGTTTAAATTATTGAAAGTAATTGATAAGGATCGATATGCGGGTCATGGAACTTCCGTTAATAAATTATATTGGTCTCCTTATAACCAGCAATTGGCAAGTTGTAGTGATGATCGAACCATCTCCATCTGGGACCTAAAAACATAGTTTTATGAAAGTTACTCCTTTAGAAATTCGCAAAAAATCATTTGAAAGGGTATTCAGGGGATTTGACAAGGATGAGGTCAATGCGTTTTTGGTATCATTATCGCAAGAGTGGGAAAAAGTAATGGACCAGAATAAGGAGCTGACCATAAAACTGGAGTCGGCTGAAAAAGAAATTGCCAAGCTCAGGGAAATTGAAAATTCCCTTTTTAAAACCCTGAAAACCGCGGAAGATACCGGGGCTAATATGATAGAACAGGCCAACAAGACTGCTGAACTTCATATGAAAGAAACTCAAATGAAGGTCGATGCCCTAATGAATGAATCAGAGTCGAAAGCCAATTCTATGGTGGAAGAAGCAGAAAGTAATGCCCGAGAGATACTTGATGAACTTCAGGACGAAGTAAAAAAGATCGAGGAAAATTATCACCAGTTACAGCAACAGCGTGACAATCTTCTTCGTGAAGTTAAGAATACTGCAGAAGGTTTCCTTGAGCAGGTATCAAAAGCCAGGGGTAACCACGAAAAATTCTCTATCGACGAAATTGTAAAGAAGGCCAGGAAGGTCACTAAAATATCCTATAGTTTTGAGGCCACACCGGATAATGCCCCTTTAAAATCGTCGACAAGCCCTACCAGTAAAGCCACGGAGGAGCAACTCGAAAATAACCATGCCCTCCCTAAAGCGGAGCCCTCAAAAGAAGACGGGTCATTTTTTGATACCCTGGATTAAAGTAAGGGATCATGGGATTGGTTTCACTTGAGGGACTGGAATTCTTTGCCTATCATGGCTATTATGACGAAGAGCAAAAGGTTGGCAATAAATATTCGGTTGACGTTACCGTAAGAGCTGATTTAAAAGCGGCGGCTGTGGAAGATGAATTGTCCCAAACAGTTAATTATGAGGCCTTGTACAAGATTGTTAGGGAGAATATGCAGGTGCGTGCAAGACTTCTTGAACATATTGGCTACGAAATAATTCAATCAATTTTTCAGGAATTTCTTCAGGTCCAGTGGGTGGAAGTCAGTATTTCGAAATTCAACCCACCTATCGGAGGTGTTTGTAAGGAAGCCCGGGTTACCTTGACCGAGGAAAGACCTATTCCGCAGCGGACTCCGGATGATCGGGATGCGAAAACATGAAGCCCCTGGTATCTGGTCCCTCATAAAAGTCCAAGGTTAGGCCCATCACGTGCATGGTATGCTTTTTTGAAATATGAACCTGAAGTCCGTTCAGGTCATAGGTGCCATCATCCGTGGCCGCCCGATCAAATCCCAGCAGATAAGTAACACCAGCACAGCCTCCACCTTTTATTCCGATGCGTAATCCGTATTCATCGCCTATTTTCTTAGTGTTTTTTATTTTGCAAATTTCCTGAAAGGCCTTATCGGTAATAGTTACTGGAATATCCATGACGGCAGTTACTGAGAATTTTCTAAATATTGACAATAATGGTTATCTTCAAATCTAGAATCTAAAATCTATAAACTCAAATTTGAGATCTAAGATCTCAGATCTCAGATTTCATTTTATGACAACTCTCCTTGAATTTGCAAAATTACTAATTCCAGCTGCTGCCGTACTATACGGAATGTACCTGGTAGTCAAGGCATTTGTTCAAAAAGAATTGGACAAAGCACAGATTGATATCAAATCAAAAAATGCGGAGGTGATCCTGCCGTTGCGTTTACAGGCTTATGAAAGGATAAGTTTACTTCTGGAAAGAATAGCCCCAAATAATCTGGTAGTCAGGATAAGGGACAATTCGTTTTCAGCCGGCCAGTTTCATCAGGCGCTGGTTAACGACATCAGGGAGGAATACAACCATAATTTAAGTCAACAGATTTACATAAGTGACAAAGCCTGGAACCTGGTAAAAAGTGCAAAGGAAGAAATTGTCGCGGTGGTAAATCAATCGGCAGAGGGTATACCTGCAGATGGCAAAAGCCTGGATCTGGCCAAACGTATTTTTGAGAAAATGCTTGAAAGGAAAGCAGACCCAACTGCTATTGCGTTGTCTCAAATAAAAGCGGAAGTCAGGACGTTATATTGACAATTGGATTGATGCTGTCAAATACCGTAAAATGAGCGAAAAAAAGGAAACAGAAACTGCTAGCTTTAGTAAAGCCAAAAAAAAGGCAGGAAGCGTACTTAGAGACCCCCAACGAGTGTCCAAATTACTAGAGGCATCCAGAAAGAAAATAGATAATTTGGAGATGGGAGAGGTTGAACTTAAGGGAATTATTGGCACTATTAAGACCTTTATTCGAATGCTTCGGGCGTTTGGAACCGGACAATACCAGGCAATTCCATGGGTTACCATTTTGATGATAGTAGCAGCATTGATCTATTTTATTACACCATTGGACCTGCTGCCAGACTTTATTCCCATCACCGGATACCTGGATGATTTCACTATAATTCTGGCGGTCTTTCACCGGTTCAAAGAAGACGTGATTGCTTTTCAGACCTGGGAGAGTTCAATTAACAATTAACAATTGATCGCGGTAATTCAAAGGGTTTCCAGAGCGGAGGTTAGTATCGACGATCAAGTTGTGGGTGTTATCGGCAAGGGTCTTTTGATACTTTTGGGTATTGAAGGTGCTGATGGAAAGGAGGATATTCAATGGCTGGTTAGGAAAATTCTTGCTTTAAGAATTTTTAACGATGCCGCCGGCGTGATGAACCTGTCGCTGCTTGATGTAAATGGTGAGCTTTTGGTAGTAAGTCAATTCACTTTACATGCCAGTACTAAAAAGGGGAACCGTCCATCCTATATTAAAGCGGCCAAACCAGAAATCGCTGTTCCACTATATGAGTTTTTTTTGAAGGAGTGCAGAAAGGCATTAGGAAGGGATATTGCTCAAGGGAAATTTGGGGCTGATATGCAGGTATCCCTGGTAAATGATGGGCCGGTAACCATTATTATTGATTCCAAAGATAAAAAGTAAACCACAGGCACATGACCATTGCAGAAGCTCAGAAAAAAATTGACCGGTGGATCAACACTACCGGTGTTCGGTATTTCGATGAATTGACCAACATGTCCCTGTTGATGGAAGAGGTTGGTGAGCTTGCCCGACTTATGGCAAGAATCTATGGAGAACAATCGTTCAAAGACTCTGAAAAAGAACATGATCTGGGTGATGAAATGGCAGATGTGCTGTGGGTGCTTATTTGTTTGGCCAATCAGACAGGGGTGGACTTAACTGAAGCTCTGGAGAAAAATTTGCTTAAAAAGAGCAGTAGAGATGCTGACCGGCATAAAAACAACGAGAAACTCCGGTAATCTATACTTTATACAATCTGCCACTCCGGTAGATTGCGTTGAGGTGGAATTCATCCTTTTGGATACAAAACTCCAGATCCCGGTGGTTCTCAAACCCCGCCAGGCGTTGAGCATGTGAGCCCTTTTTTAAATATCCCGGCAAATCGGAGGAAGCATGCTGGTATAAGCTGACTGCGGCCATCGTTGCATCGTCCTCATAAGTGAAATCGTTTTGTAAAAGTTCAGCCAGTGCACCGGCATACAAAGTGTCTTCAATGTTAAGCCTCCCTTTCCAACCAGCACATAAAATCAGCACAGATTTATGCTGTTGGCGAAGAAATTCGGCGGTGGCTGAAAGATTTAGGAATGAACCCAGCAGAACAGTTTTGGCATCTGTAACAGACAATATTGCCTGCGAACCATTGGTGGTGGTAAACGCCAGATCTTTACCATTCAGTTGATGGTCCATAAATTCAAAAGGAGAATTGCCCAGGTCAAATCCATCAACCTTTTGACCTCCGCGCTCACCAACGATGACAAATCCTTGTTCTTTAAGCATTCTACAGTCTGCTAAAGTAGGTACCGGGGTTATTGATGCTACATCATAAGCAAAGGCGGTGATCATAGAACTGGTAGCTCGCAAAATATCTACTACTATTGCCACTTTGTCCTCCACGGTGTGTAATGGTAGCAATTGAGGGGAAACACAAGTACTAATGGTTTTCATACCAGGGGAAATTTTTTAATAAGTGCTTTTACTGATTTATTCCGGATTTCAATGAAAATTTCATTGCCAGCGGCGGAAATTTCTTTTGGTACATAGCCAAGCCCGATTCCTTGCTCCAGGCAGGGGGACTGGCTCCCTGAAGTTACCACTCCGATTGCAGTACCATATTGGTCCAGAATTCTATAGTCTTTTCTGGGGATACCGCGATCAGCCATGGTAAAACCCACTAACTTTTTGGTTATCCCTTTTTGTTTTTGTTCCTGAAGTAATTGAGAACCGATAAATTCCTTGGAAAATTTGGTGATCCACCCCAAACCCGCCTCCAAGGGCGAGGTGTCATCGTTTATGTCATTTCCATAAAGACAATAGCCTTTTTCCAGGCGCAAGGTGTCGCGGGCACCCAGTCCTATGGGCTTTAACCCATAAGGTTCACCTGATTCCATTATTTTCTCCCAGACCTCAGTGACATAATCTGAAGGGATGTAAAGTTCGAATCCCCCCGACCCGGTGTAACCGGTGGCCGATATAATTACCTCAGGGACACCGGCAAAAGTCCCTATGGCAAAGGTGTAATATTTTAACGATGCCAGATCAATATCAGTAAGTCCTCGTAAAGCTTCGGTCGAAAGGGGACCCTGAATAGCTAACAAACAAGTGTGGTCCGATATATCCTCCAAAGTTGCTCCCATGGTATTTTGTTCATTTAGCCACTTCCAATCTTTGTCGATGTTGGAAGCATTAACCACCATCATATAGGTGTCTTGTTTTACTCTGTAAACCAAAAGGTCATCTACTATCCCTCCCCGGTGATTGGGAAGACAGCTGTATTGTACCTGGCCCGGTGCAAGTTTGCTGGCATCGTTGCTGCTGGTTTTTTGTATCAGCGCCAGGGCGCTCGGTCCGCTTATCAGAAATTCTCCCATATGAGAGACGTCAAACATTCCTACTTTTTTACGTACGGTAAGGTGTTCATCCACCACTGAGCCATAACGGAGTGGCATGTTATAACCAGCGAAAGGCACCATTCGGGCGCCAAGCGATTTATGGATTTCAGCCAGTGCTACCTGCTCTAAATTCATTATTGTTGATTTGGCACAAAAATAAGAATGATAAATGATAAATGATAAATGATAGGATATTAGTTAATGAAGTTCGCGCCCATCGCCAAGCGCCTTGCCCCACGCACTATGCTCCAAACAACTCCAGTTGCGGCGGCAACAACTGAAAAGACCTGCGATGATAGGGAGTGATACCGAAATCCTTTATCGCACAACGATGCTGTTTAGTGGGATAGCCTACATTGGTATTCCAATGGTATTCAGGATGGCTTTCTGCCAGCTTCTCCATTAACTCGTCCCGGTGGGTTTTGGCCAAAATGGAAGCAGCGGCGATTGAGTAGTACTTACTATCTCCTTTCACAATGCACCGATGAGGGATTTCGGGATAGGCGGTAAATCTATTCCCGTCAATTAGCAGGTATTCAGGTTTATTTCTTAGCTGATCAATAGCCCGGTGCATGGCCAGAAAAGAAGCATTTAGAATGTTGATTTTGTCTATTTCCTGGTGGGTTGCAATGCCGATTGACCAGGCTATGGCGTGCTCTTCTACTTCCGGCCGCAGTTCGTCACGCTGTTTTTTGGTAAGTTTTTTAGAATCGTTAAGTATATCATGCTTATAGTTACTGGGGAGGATTACTGCAGCAGCTACTACAGGTCCGGCCAAACAACCTCTTCCTGCTTCGTCACAGCCTGCTTCTAATTTACTTTTGAAAAACCGTGGTTTAAGCATGAGTAGGTCCAAAGTCCCTGTAGGGATCGAGGTTCTAAGATAATTAGAATCAAAGGCTAATTAAAACCCCGCAGTTTAAATTTGTTGGGGATTGGATATAAGTTTGCAACCATGCTCTCAGATCAATACAAGGAACATTACAAAAGAAATTTTTTTCTTGCCTACCCGGTAATGATAAGCCAGCTGGGGCAGGTACTGGTAGGTGTTGCTGACAGCCTGATGGTGGGCCGACTGGGTGCAGAACCTTTAGCGGCTGCCTCACTGGCAAATGTTATTTTTTATGTGATCATGGTCTTTGGACTGGGTGTTTCATACGCAATAACACCTCTGGTTGCAGCAGCTGATGGAGCACAAGATCAATCCAGGATCACGGCAATTTTCAGCAATGGATTAGTGGTGAATACTATTCTTGGGATGATACTGGCCTTTGGAGTAGTGCTGTGTACGCCGGTTTTGTATCATCTTGATCAACCTGCTGAGGTGGTAACCTTAGCCATCCCTTATCTAAGGATAATAACCCTCTCTCTGATCCCGTACATGGTATTCCAATCTTTTAGACAGTTCGCGGAAGGCTTAGGTAACACCCGACAGGCAATGTACATTACTTTGTCGGGTAATGCCGTCAATATTTTGTTGAACTACCTGTTGATTTACGGGAAATGGGGGTTTCCGGAATTGGGTCTGAACGGCGCAGGATGGGCTACGCTGGTTTCAAGGATCTTTATGGCCATTTTAATGGGGTTGTTTGTTTACCATGCTTCCAGGTTCAAGCCATTTAGAAGGGCTTTTTCTTTTTTTTATATCTCCGGACCAGTGATCAGAAGGATTCTAAAAGTAGGTGTACCAGCTGGTCTTCAGTTCGTTTTTGAAGTCAGCGCATTTGGGTTTGCCGCAATCATGATGGGTTGGCTGGGTACTCAAACACTGGCAGCTCATCAAATAGCCATAAATTTGGCATCCATCAGTTATATGATGGCTACAGGTATAGCTTCCGCAGCTACCATAAGAGTGGGAAATCAACTGGGAAGAAGGGACATGTTGAATCTTAGAAGCGCCGGTAACACTAGTTTTGTAATGGTGGGGTTATTCATGGGTTTTGCAGCTCTGCTATTCATTGGCCTAAGAAATTTTTTTCCTACTCTTTACATTAATGATGTTAAGGTAATCGAGATTGCCAGTCAACTGCTGGTAGTAGCAGCATTTTTCCAAATTTCTGATGGATTGCAGGTGGTGGGAATGGGCGCACTAAGAGGAATTGAAGATGTTAAGGTACCTACCGTTATTGCGGTAATCGCCTATTGGGTGGTGGGACTGCCTGTTGGGTATCTTTTGGGGTTTCGGTATGGCCTGGGAGCTACCGGTATTTGGTATGGGTTACTAATCGGATTGTCTTTGGCAGCTGTTTTACTTGTTTACCGTTTTCAGCATAAAACCAATCGTATGTTATCGGATATTGGCGCTATGCGGGGTTAATCCAATGATAGTTTTCATTCTGGAATAGTATTACATTAGCAAAATGAAGGAAGCCCTAAGGTGGATTTATTCACGCTATTGTCTGTTGGTCTTTGGGTTGATATTCCTGTTGTTCACGCCACTTTTTTGGCTGTTTATCCAAAGGGAACAGTGGCGAAAATACGCCGCGCAACTAAATTATTGGTGGGCAGTGTGGTTTTGGAGGCTGTCATTTATCCCAGTGAAACAGATCTATCAAACCTCTTTGGATACTGGTTCTCAATACGTATTCTGTGCTAATCATACTTCCTTTTTAGACATACCCCTGATAGGACTGTGTAAAAACCAGTTCGTGTTTGTTGGGAAAGGTTCTCTAGCCAAAGTGCCATTGTTTGGCTACATGTTCAAAAAAATACATATCAGTGTGGATCGATCCAGTTTGAAAAGCCGATATAAGATATTACAAAGGGCAGGGGAGGCTATTGACCAGGGAATTAGCTTGACTATGTTTCCGGAAGGAGGAACTGAAAAGGAGCCACCCAAGCTTGAGCCATTTAAGGATGGCGCGTTTAGGGTAGCGATAGATAAACAAATCCCCATTGTTCCTGTAACTATTCCCTATAATTGGATAATTTTACCCAAGCATCGCGGTTTAATGGTGTACAGACGAACATCAATAGCCATATATCACAAACCTATTGTTACTGAAGGCCTTACCCTTGATGATCTGGGACCTTTAAAAGAACAGGTGACCGAAATAATCAGATCGGAACTATTGAAATACCACCCTAATGGAAATTAACCGGGACACTTTATTGAAAATTGCACACCTGGCTCGTTTGAATATATCTAATGAATCTGAAAAGGAAATGCTGGAGGGATTAAATGACATGATCAAATGGGTGGAAAAATTACAGGAAGTTAACACGGAAGGAGTAGCACCTTTGACTAATATGTCTCAAGAGGTCAATTCCTGGTGTGAAGACGAGGTCAAAACTGATATTAGTCGGGAACAGGCATTAAGGAATGCACCCAAGAAAGATAAAGAATTCTTTAAGGTCCCCAAGGTTTTGAAGTAATTCCAGTATGAACAAACTGTTTTTCTGGAATACCTGGCCAAAACCTCAGAAATTTCTTTTACAAACCTTTCTGCTCCTTTTTGGAGCGGCCTTAATCTACTACTTCATCGGGTATTTCTGGAGTTCCAGGTTGGTCATACAATGGCAGACCATCAGTAAAATCACCACCATGCCTTTGTTGTTGGATTCCTGGAGATTTGCCTCTATTCCAATGGACCTGACTGTTGACCAATATTTAATTAATCAAATATTTGAGGGCAGTGATCTGCTTTTTTCATCCTGGCCAGCATTGTTATTGTTGTTTGTGTTGGCTGCTTGTTTGATTCTAGGGCTGTCTTTAGCCACCGATCTTAACAGGTTCTGGTTTCTTGTCAGCCAGGTGGTTTTCATATTTATTATGGCAGGTTTTAAATTGGAGCAGCTATTGCTGTTTAATCGTACCGATAAGGCAGCTCTTATACTGGCATTTTTGTTGTACCTGCCTGCCAGTTACTATTTCCATGCTATTAGGAAGCAAACAGCTATACCGACGCGGCTAACGGTATTTACCATACTTACTATAATTTTTGGGGTATTAATCCATACCTACAGTGGTGTGTCTCATCCATTCCTTTATTTGATTGGTTATGGAATACCCATACCAATGGCCCTTACGGTAATTTTCATTCTCTTTACAGGCCATGAGATGATCTATGGGTTCCTGGCCTTAATAACCCGGTCCAACACCCCAAAAAGTAGTAATAGTTTCTTTCATTTCTTTGCTCTGTCGCTCATTTATTTAGGTAATGTGCTGCTTTTATATTTGAGGAATACCCGCCGGATTGAATGGGATTTTTATTACCTGGATGCATTTTGGCTGCTGATTGTAGTTTCAATCATTGGCCTTTGGAGTTTGAGACAAAGAGGGGATTTGTTTCGAAATATTATGCCGGTTGAACCACATGCTATCCTGGGCTATGTGGCCTTGGCAGTTATAAGTTTTACTACTATTGGGTACTTTTTTTCTACTGCTAATGACCCGGCCATAGAAGCTCTTGAAGATGCCATTGCATTCAGTCAACTGTGTATTGGCTTCGTTTTTCTTCTTTATGTCCTGTTTAATTTCAGAAGTGTGCTTATAGCAAATCTGAAGGTGTACAAAGTGGTTTATAAGCCCCAAAAGATGCCTTTTTTTTCCATGAGATTGGGAGGGTTCATTGGGGTACTGGGTTTATTTCTGCTTTCAAATCAATACCCGTTGGATCAGGCAATAACCGCCTATTATAATGGGATTGGTGATCTGCACCGGGTAGATGACAAACCGCTATTGGCCAAAGAATATTACAAATTAGCGGCTGTTTATGCCAAAACTAACCACCGCTCAAATTATGCCATTGCCTCCATGGCCAAAGAAAACCGTAAACCAAAAGACGCACTGACTTATTTCAAGCAATCCATAATTAAGCAGCCTACCCCCTTTGCTTTTGTCAATACCGCGGGTTCTTATGAAGGCCAGGGAAGTTTTTTTGAAGCTCTGTTTACCTTGAAAGATGGTCTGGAGAAATTTCCGGGAGACCCTCATATTTCCAATAATTTATCGGCATTATATGCAAAGACCGGGTTACTGGATTCGGCGTTTTATTTTCTTGACAATAGCAGCAACGATATTGAAGTAGTAAAAGCCGTTCAGACCAACCAATTGGCATTACTGGTTCGTACGCAAGTAGAGTGGCCTCTTGACAGTATTTTTCAAAATTCACATCATCAGTACCCAGAGATAGGAAGCAATTTAATTCTGATGGCAAATAGTCAAAACAGGGAGTTGACAGAGGAATTGATACCGCCCATGGATACTCTGCTAAATCCTATAACCTATGCCTGGTGGTACAATTATAATTTAAACAAACGATATCTGTTTGATAGCACACAATTTTCCTATATAAAGAAGGTGTTGGGAATTCCAGAAAATCAGCTATATAGTGATAATCTGGACTTTTCCAGGTCAATAAGGTTATATTATTCCGGTGACGTACGCCAGGCCTTTTTATCGCTCAGGGACTTGCAATATCGGGATTCTGATAGATCAGGATTTTATAATGATTTGTTGGGCCAATGGAGTTTACTGCATCTTCAACCCAGGTTGGCGCTGGATTATTTTGAGCAAAGTGTAAGCGTTGGCTACCTGCCAGCTTTGTGGCATAAGTCCCTGGCTTTGGTAGCAATGGGCCAATTTGAAAATGCGATAACCAGCTGGAATACTTATGTCTACCGGGTAGAAGATCCCCCTGACCATAAAATGTCAGAATTGCTGGCATTTTGCCAGGCGGAAGATCAGGAATGGGAGTCAATGTCAGATCAGCAAAAATACTGGCACCTGCAGTTTAAATCCCCACGGCTAAGTTGGAGAGAAAAACGAGACATGCTTGAAGACATACAGGACCCCGGGATATATGAAGAAGCTGAAGAATGGATAAACAAAGCGACGTTATCGTTATCAGAGGAAACGAAGGAAACGGGTGATTTGAAAAAAGGCAAAAAATACTATGTGAACTTGGTTTGTAACCCATTTTTAGAAGAGGGTATACTGGAAGCGGCCAGATACTATTGGCTGGTGGAAAAAGATGAATACCTGGCTTACGAGACACTGTTGGATGCGTTGTCGATCAATGAGTATTCCGTCAAGTTGTTGAAAGCCTATGGAGAGCAATGTACCAGGCTAAGTCTTGATACATATCGTCAGACTACTTTGGAAAGACTTCAGGAGTTGATGTCACCAGCGGAATACCAATCCTACCTGACAGTCCTGGAAGCAGTGGCCAGCAGTCTTGATGAGGGGTTTGATCTCTGAATATCCTAACAAGTCAATTTCTAGTGACAATTCTGGGTTGATATAAGTATTTTTAGTTCAAGTCTATTGAATCAATGAAGATTATACATACAGAAAATATCTCCCGGATCTATAAGATGGGCACAGAAATCATCCATGCTTTGCGCAACGTTAGCATAGACATAGATAAGGGAGCGTATGTGGCATTCATGGGGCCTTCCGGCTCTGGAAAATCCACTTTGATGAATGTTATTGGATGCCTGGACACCGCGAGTAGTGGCAAATACTTTTTGAATGAACAGGACGTAAGTGGCCTTACAGATAACCAGCTGGCAGAAATCAGAAATAAGGAAATTGGCTTTGTGTTCCAAACCTTCAACCTGTTGCCCAGGGCTACCGCTTTAGAAAATGTGGCATTACCTCTGATCTATGCCGGCTACCGCAAA
>CAZOJZ010000443.1:0-1850 GCA_964580205.1 uncultured Roseivirgaceae bacterium | reverse complement strand
GAATTGATTTTAGCGTCATTATTTGCAACTATGATCATATTTCTACCCCAATAATTCAACGAAACCATTCCTTTTGCATCTCCTCTATTCCTAATCCCGCTGGCTTGTATGTCCAACGGTTGCCACTTCCCGTCACCTTTTCCCAACATTAGTAAACCGAACGAGGAATCATACCTTCCGGTGGATACTTCAGTGCCATAAGAATTGCCGGTTAATAAAACATCCAGTTTACCATCCCGATCATAGTCGTTAACGGCGAAGCCAAAAGTTGGAGCCATTTGAGCCTCAATTGGCAGTGAATGCATGACGAAGGCCCCATCACCTTTATTTTCGATAAAGGTGCTTTCAAATCGCTTGGAGCAAACAATATAAGCGTTCTGTAATTCTGAGGATAGAAAGGATTGCTCAAATGTTGCTTCGGCATATTCTTGATACGTCTTAAAACGAGCCCGCATGGCACTTATTTGCTTGATGATCTCATCTCTGGTGTGCGCAATGTGATTCTGTCCGTCAATATAGTAACAGAGCACAGGATCCAAACGACCGTTATTGTCATAATCACTAGCGTAAATGCACAATGGTTGCTCTTTTGAGGCGGTGTATTTAGTATTCAGCCCAAGGTTACCCGCGACGTAATCAATATCTCCATCATTGTCAAAATCACCACCGGAAATGCTGTTCCACCATCCCTCGCTGTCCTCCAACCCTTCTGCGCTTATTATTTCCAAATTTCCCTTGTTGTTGGTAACCACAGTTATTGGCATAAACTCACCCACTATCAGTAAGTCAACCCACTGGTCATTATCATAATCAGTCCACAGCGCCGAAGTGACCATACCGATTTCTGAAAGACCTTCAATCTGATCTGTAATATCAGTAAACCGTGGCGCACCCATGGGTGCGCTGTCATTGCGCAGCAGGTAACTTCTTGGTGAACGAGGATATTCACCAGGGATCACCCTTCCCCCTACAAACAGATCCATATCGCCATCGCCATCAAAGTCAGCTCCTACTACACATGAACCACTGCTGTTGGTATTTGGCAGATCATTAAACTTTGAATATTTACCTTTCCCGTCATTGATGTACAATCTGTCCTGATAAAAAGGAGAGTCCTCTGGGTGACTGGTCCCGCCACTCACTACATACAGGTCGTTATCCCCATCTCCTTCTACATCAAAAAATAAAGCCCCCATGTCTTCCGACATACTATCAAGGGCCCATGTCCTTCTGACGAATCCTGTGCTATCAGGGGCTTGCAAAAAAAAATTGCCCGATTGTCCACTAGCACCCCCTATGTAAACATCTTCCAAATTGTCACCATTAATATCCCCAACTGCCATCCCCGGCCCTAATTGGGAATGCATATGAGGTATAATAGGCTGGATTTCAAAATCCACCTGTTGGTTTTCCTTATGGATGAAATCTATTAGCTTCTTTGGGCTGACACTGGTAAAGATACTGGCTGTCTGGTGAGAACTAATGCTTACTTCTTTTAATGCATCCTTATAATTCAATTCCAAAACCCGGTCCGGTTTTACCTGATTTAGCTTTTGGTATTTTCCATCCGGCCATCTTATAATCAAACTGTCTATTTTGTTAGTGCCCAAACCAAAATGTGGTACGGGGTCTACCGACGATTCATATCCCCTTGACAGAAAATGCTCATAAACCTGGATATCCTCTCCCTGATACAGTTTAATTTTAGCACCTATTCCCTGCTGGTTTTTGCCGGAGCCAATTAATCTTAATTGAAGAAAGTGATTGGGTGTTTTGGAATCTGCCTGGTTTTCATACACATGCGCAGGTTCATTGATGTTATTCACCACCAACTCCAGATCCCCATCATT
>CAZOJZ010000442.1:0-2066 GCA_964580205.1 uncultured Roseivirgaceae bacterium | reverse complement strand
TTAACCTTAGAAGTATGGGATTATGACCTTTGGAGTCCAAATGATCTTTTGGGTAAATGTACCATGATCATCGATCAAAAAGGAGGACCTTTTTCTACTGACATGGTTCCTATTAAAGGGACTGATAAAGCTCGGTATACCCTGGAGTGGCAGGCGGTTTAAAGGTGGATGGTGAATGCTGTGTTCCCAGGCCGTGATGTTGTAAAAGCCGCTGGGAGTAAAGTTGGGCAAAACTACTACACCTAATTCCAAATCAGGCCAAAAATAAGGGAATTAATTTTTGGGTGGTCAACTAAAGGATGTGCCGTTGACTGATCCTACCATTAATCGGCAACAGCTAATTTTTTTGCTCTCAGTACCCTCATGGTAAAATAACACACGATGAACAAAATAAATGCTGCTATACAAATTGATATCAAGTGATTGCTTTCAAGTTCTGCCAGTTCAAATATTCCCCTGGCTGGCGTATAAATTAGAACCAACTGAAGGAAAATACAGAAGACTATAGAGGTCCATAACCAAATGTTGGTGAAAAGCGGGACTGAGAAGAACCCCCTGGAGACTAATAACAGCACGAACTCAGAAAGCACTACGAAACTGAAAACTGTGGTTTGGGCGTACATTAGGCTTTCGTCCGTGTCCCCACGATAAATTAAAAACAAGATCAGGGCGATGATGGTGGAATACATACCCATGGTAGTGATTAAGGTGAGCTCGGGGCCGGGAAGAATTCCTTCCCCTCCACTTTTGGGTTTCCTTTGCATGATATCATCACCATAGGGATCAACCGCTAAGGTTAAGGCCGGGGCGCCATCGGTAACCAGATTGATCCACAGTAGCATTACTGCTGTCAATGGCAAACTCCAGCCAAATAATGCGGACATGAAAATGATCAACACTTCGGATAGATTTCCTGAAAGCAAGTGCATAATGGCCTTCTGAATATTGTCATAGATACCCCTTCCTTCCTCAATAGCGTTCACAATGTTGGTGAATGAATCATCAAGCAAAACAAGATCGGAAGCTTCTTTGGCTGCATCGGTACCAGAACCCACAGCAATCCCTATATTAGCCTTTTTCAAAGCTGGAGCATCATTTACACCATCACCGGTCATGGCAACTATATGGCCCTGACGCTGAAGTGCCGAAACGATCCTCTGTTTATGCTCCGGAATTACACGGGCAAATATGTTAGTTCCGTTGGCCAGGTGCATTTCTATTTCTTCGTCACTCATTTTATCCACCTCGACTCCGGTCAATACCTCTCCCGTAATTCCTATGTTTTCTCCAATGGCTTTGGCGGTGTCTTTATAATCGCCGGTGATCATGATCACCCTCATCCCTGCTTCTTTGGTTCGTTTGATGGATTCTACCACGTCTGGCCTGGGGGGGTCGATCATGGCCTGTAATCCCACAAAGGTCAGATGATCTTCAGTAAAGTCTGATTTACTACTAGCATCTTTATAAGCAAAAGCTAGTACTCTAAGTGCCTGTGATGAAAAATCATGAATTTTATCAGCTATTTGATTTTTGAACTCTTCGGTCAAAGCGATTTTTCCTCCATCCTTATATATATGGGTACTTGCCGCCAAAACCTGATCAGGTGCTCCTTTAGTAAAAACTTTTAGATGGTTGTCATTATTGACCAATACACTCATTAATTTCCGGGTGGAATCAAAGGGAAGTTCATCCGCCCGCTCTATATGATTCTCTGAGATTTTTGCTTTAGTGGCTGTTACCAGCAAAGCGGCTTCAGTTGGATTGCCGGTGATTTGCCAAACTTGGTCTTCTTCATATACAGAGGAATTATTGCAATACCTGCCAATTTGGAAGATCATAGAAGGCACTTGGTTGGATATTTCTCCTTCGGGAAGATATCCCACACCCCCTATATCTGCATCAGCATCAAAAGTCCATACCTTTTTTACCGTCATTTCATTCTGGGTAAGAGTGCCAGTTTTGTCAGAGCATATGACATTGCAGGATCCTAATGTTTCCACTGAAGACAATTTTCTTACCAAGGCTTTCTGTTTGAGCAATTTTTTAACACCCACGCTCAAGGCAAT
>CAZOJZ010000441.1:0-1550 GCA_964580205.1 uncultured Roseivirgaceae bacterium | reverse complement strand
CTGGTTGGTAATGTAATCAATTTCGACTAGGTTTGGGACTTCATCAACAGTTTGACCCAGACCAAATTAATAGGCAATAATCATAAGTTACAGATACAATGAGTGGAATTAAGAGATATGGCGCCGGTAAATTTAAAGTTGCAGGTGTAACCATGCCGTTTGTCAAAGCTGCTGAAGCGGATGGATGGCTGTTTGTGTCCGGACAAGTTCCTATGGAAGATGGCGAAATAATAGAGGGCGGTATCGTGCCTCAAACGCACAAAACCATCCAAAATTTACTGGCTATTCTCGACGAAGCGGGTTATAAAAAAGAGCACATTGTGCGATGCGGGGTATGGCTTGATGACCCTCGTGATTTTGGGATTTTTAACAAAATCTATGGTTCTTACTTTGGTGGAGAGCATGCGCCTGCACGCGCTTGTGTTCAGGCTGTAATGATGGTAGATTGTAAAGTGGAGATAGATTGTGTTTGCTACAAGGATAATTAGTAATTAATTCAACGCCTAAATTTTAAATAGTAAAATCATGAATAAAATAACTGCCCTGCTTATCCTGGTTCTTTTTACCTTATTAAATTCTGTCCAAGCCCAGGACATCGACCTGCTGATAAAGAACGGTCATCTCATCGATCCTAAGAATGATATCGACGGCACCATGGATGTTGCCATAAAGGACAATAAGATATTGGAGGTGGCAAAGAATATTTCGGCCAATCGTGCTACCACCGTAGTAGATGCCAAAGGTCTTTACGTTACACCTGGTTTTATTGACCTACATGTACACAACTTTACCGGTACCCTTAAGAATGCTGCTTATAGCAATGGCTGGAATAGTGTTGCCCCTGATGGATTTACCTTTAGGGCGGGAGTGACCACAGTAGTGGATCAGGGTTGTGCGGGTTGGAGGAATTTCGAAATTTTTAAAGAAAACATCATTGACAAATCAAAAACCAGGGTACTCGCCTTCGTAAATATTGTGGGATCCGGTATGAAAGGTGGGGCTATTGAACAGAATTTAGCTGATATGGACCCCAAACTAGCTGCCATGGCGGTCAAGAAGTATTCGGATATTATAGTTGGAGTGAAAGTGGCCCATTATATGGGGCCAGAATGGATACCTGTAGAAAATGCCGTGAAGGCGGGAGCACTAGCCGATGTACCGGTAATGGTTGATTTTGGTGCGCATGATCCACCATTATCTCTGGAAACCCTGTTAATGGAAAAACTGCGCCCGGGAGATATGCTAACACACTGTTTTGGAGACACTAAGGGTAGAGGGCATGTAGTAGACGATAACGGAAAATTAAATCCATTTGCCCTCAGGGCCCAGGAAAGAGGTATTATCTTCGATGTGGGTCACGGAGGCGGCAGTTTTGCATTTACTCAGGGAATACCAGCAGTGGAACAAGGCCTTAAACCTAATTCCATTAGCACCGATCTTCATATCGGCAGCATGAATGGGGGCATGAAGGATCAATTAAACGTCATGTCTAAGTTTCTTAACATGGGCTTAACCCTGGTTTTTGATTTGTCAATGATGTTTTCTTTAAA
>CAZOJZ010000440.1:0-9208 GCA_964580205.1 uncultured Roseivirgaceae bacterium | reverse complement strand
GAATATAGGGGCTGTAGAAGCTGTTCATTTGTATGAATTGATGTGTGCTCTGTTGGGGCTTCATCCAGCGGAAAATGATGGCAAGTTGGATGTGTGGGATGGAGTTCTAAAGTGATGGCGCCATCATTTCACACGCAAAACTACCTGGTGTTGACCTGTTAACCTGGATTGCTGATTTCCACCCGCTCCATGATCAGTATAACTGGCCTTCAGCACATAAACACCCTTGGTTACGTCAGATTGGATTTTAAAAGAGCCATTGATGCCTGCGTAGATGGTCCTGTGGTCATTTCCTCCATGTGATAGAATCCAATGAACTGCCTCTTGGGTATCTGCTTCAGTAAGGTCAACTTGTGCAGGCATAATAGCGCTTGACCAATTTTCAGAAGATCCTTTCAATACACTGCTAACCAGTTTATCAATGTCTTGTTGATGGTACTTTTGAGCGATCTTGTAAAAGGCAGGACCCACAAGTGCTGTTTTCGAATTGTGACAATTGAAACACGCGTTTTCCTTGATTACCTGCAAACCCAAGGTGTCTGCTCTGGTGCTTGATTGGTTTTTTGAGTTGACCATTTCTTGTTCACTTGGAAAAAACCAAACATCAAGAAACACTTCATTCGGTACAATTTCAGCATATCTACTATCTCCATCTTCAGCATCAACTACCTCAATTGAATAGAATACTTGTTGCCCTGGTTGGAAATCTGAGTTATTCTTAGGTGTAATTATAGTTACATTTGGTGGATGATTTTGTCCTTGATTGGCAAGATGGTTTTTACCTAAGCTTTGCACCTGTAACCATATACCGCCAAAAATAGCCGCTGTTAAAACAAGACTGGTCCATCTCATTATTAGGCTTGATCGATTTCTTCAGCCACTCGGTTGGCCGACCTGGTTGCTGCTTCCATACCCCAGTTAAGATTGTCTGTTGACGCACCGGCGAAATGAATTCTTTGATAAGGAGTCATAACATGGGGCCAGAATTTGTTCAACGTATTAATTGGAAAATCCAGCCGCTCACAAGTTGGGGCAAACTGATCCTTGCTCCAATCCTTGACAATAGCATGTTCTATAGTTGCCTGCTTCCCTGGATACACTTCCATAAAACCTGCCAGGGCCCTCATTGGGGTAACCCCGGCAGGGGCCGAACCCATCAATGCCACCCTGTGGGTATCCACTTCTTCTGCTACCTGACTAATACCATCAATGCTTGGGTGATTCAATTGCATATTAATACTTAAGCCATCTTCCAACCAAAATTTAGAACTTGCCTGGAACACCACCCTGGCATAACTGCCATAGGCTATATTGTCCAGAACATATTGTTTCTGCTCCGGAAAACCTGGAGTAATGGGGATTTTGCGGAAAGCCGGTGGTGGAATACAATTGGCCAGAAAATCAGCAGATTCCTTTTTTTCCTCTCCATGCTCCTTGTAGGTAATAGTTACCCCAGTTTTACCATGTTCAATAGCCAGTATAGGCGCACTTAACTTAACCCTTGTCCCTAGTCTTTTTGCAAATGCATCAGGCAAACCTTGATTACCACCCTTCAACCTGAACACTTCAGGAGGAAAAAATGGAACGCCTCTCATTGACAAGATTCCGGCTTGCCAAAGTGCATACAATCCTGAAATTTGACCTCCACCAAGAAAATTCATAGCAGCGGATGATGCCCCTTCTTTCTTGTACAATTCTGTAATCGGGGTATTGTCCAAATGATCATATCCAAGACCAAAAGGTTGGTACTCATCCGTGAATTTATCTAAATAGGGGCCAAGGTACAATCCCTTTAATTCTGGCCATGGATTATCTGCTAAATAGTTAACTTCCATTTGGTTAAAGCCAAAAGTCTTTAGTACCACCGGGTCCGCCAGCATCTCTTCTGTATAAAATTTTCCATCAATTCTCCTGAGTATATTTTGTCTTCTGGGGTAGGGCAATACTTCAAGGTCAAACTCTTTGGTATATTCCCAATATCGCTCATATCCCGGCTTGGTAATGTGTTCTGCACCCATGTCTGCATATAGGCCATCAGACAATCCATCTCTTCCGGTAAACACATGTCCTCCATGCCTGCCCGAGGCCTCGAGTACCACTACTTCATGACCCAGCTTCATTAATTCATAGGCACAACATAGTCCCGCAATGCCTGCACCGGCAACGATTACTTTTTTGGGATTAGTTTTGGTTTGTATTTTTGATTTGGAGGGTTTATTCTGCAAGGAATTCCCCAGCAATATTTCCGAGGTAAGTAGAGAACCACCAACTCCTGCCATGGCGCCGGTTTTTATAAATTGTCGTCGATCGGTTTTCATGGTTTAATAATTATCAATTGATTTAAGAAGACCTTGATAGAGCCAAAAAGAGGCCGTTATTTATTTAAGTTAAGGATTAACCATAAATTAGAAAACAATAACTGTAAACTTCACATTATTTTATAATTTGAAGGTTAGGAAAAGTTCGAACATTGAAAAGAAACTCAGGGCGAAAGACAATTTTAAATGTGATGTGTGGAGCAACAGTTTGGGAAATGGAATTTGCGCTAAGCGCTAAGCGCCTGGCGTTGTGGACAGCATCATTGATGTTTCAATGTTTTTTTGCTTGCAATCCATCATCTACAGATTCTGAGATAGAGCTTCCTGACGAAATCAGCTTCAATTTTGACATTCGACCCATCCTTTCAAATAATTGCTATGTATGCCACGGCCCTGATTCCAGTACCAGGCAAGCTGACTTTCGGCTTGACTTACGTGAATATGCCACCCGGAAGCTTTCTGATGGTTGGAGAGCCATCGCACCTGGCAGCTGGCGTAAAAGTAAATTGATCCATAAGGTAAGTTCTTCTGACCCTGAGGTAATGATGCCACCACCTGAGATGAAAAGACATCTTAGTGAAAGGGAAATTGCACTACTGAAACGCTGGATTGACCAGGGAGCCAAATGGGAGCCTTATTGGGCTTTTATACCACCTGGGCAACCTTTAGTGCCTGAGATAGACGAAGGCCAATTTGTAAACAATGAGATTGATAATTTTATCATCAGTAAATTAGAAGATCATCAGCTAACCCCCGCTAAAGTAATTGACAAGCCCGGATTGGCCAGGAGGCTCGCCTTTATACTTACAGGGCTACCTCCGAAACCTGAAATGGTAAATTCGTTTGTTGATGACAGCAGCCCGGGTGCTTATGAAGCACTAGTAAATCACTATTTGGAGTCACCGCATTTTGGGGAACATTGGGCCCGTCATTGGATGGACCTGGTTAGGTATGCTGATACCAGGGGACATGAGTTTGACTATACTATTATTGGTGCCTGGCGCTATCGTGACTATCTTATTCGGGCGTTTAACAATGATGTACCTTATGATCAATTGGTAAGGGAACAATTGGCAGGAGATCTTTTGGAAACTCCACGCCTTAATGTAAGTGAAGGCTATAATGAATCTGTAATCGGAACCGCCTTTTACTGCCTCACAGAAGGTAAGCACAGCCCGGTTGATCTGAGAATAGATCAATCAGAACGAATTGACAACATTATTGATGTTACCTCCAAGACCTTTCAGGCACTGACTGTAGCCTGTGCAAAATGCCACGACCACAAATTTGACCCCATACCCACTACAGACTATTACTCTTTGTACGGTATAGTGGAAAGTACCCGCTTTACCCTAATACCAGTAGGATTTGATCATGGTAAAAAACTGGTCCTGGACAGTTTGAAAGAGGATTGTGTCAACATCAGGAACTACATAACAGAAAATATTCCTGAAATCGATCATTCAGACCCTGTTTCCAGCTCAATTACTAATATTCATAAAGATTATCGGATTATTGGAGATTTCCGAAATGGAACCTTAAATGACTGGACCACTAATGGTATGGCCTTTACTAATGCTTTAGGACATCCTGTGGTTGAAGGAAACCGTGTAGTAGGCCTGGAAAGTGGAAAAGCTTCTACTAAAGTTTTGGGTAAAGGTCTTTATGGGGCCCTGAGATCACCTGGTTTTATCATTTCCGAGGACAGCCTGCTGGTAAGAGCAGCTGGCAACAATTCTATGGTCAGAGTGATCATTGATAACTTTCAACTCATTCAGAATCCAATTTATGGGCAACTACAAATACATACTCAAAGTAAATATTTTCATGATTACAGAATCGATCTTTCTATGTGGAAAGGTCATAAAGCATATGTAGAACTATTGGCTGGTGACTACAAGCGTAGGAAGGACAAGGACGCGCATGAATTCGATCTTGACCCAGAGGCATGGTTAGAGGTAGAATATGTGTTTGCGTATGACAGTTTAAAAGCGGAGGATGCAGATATTAAAAATTTTGGATTACCCACACCTTTTACGGATTTATTACATTCCTGGGCTAATGCCCAAGCCACAGCAGAAGAAATTACAAAACTTAGTCTATGGTTCTCCGATAATAAACCATTCATCACAGGATTAAGTCAATGGCAAAAGAACCAGCAGCATCGAGCTTTGGCACTCTATGATTCGAGCTTTGTGGTTGGCGTAACTGACGGTGATCATATACAAAGTCCGGTATTTTTAAGGGGTAGTTCACAAAACTTGAGCCAATACAAAGTGCCGCACCGTTTTCTTACTGCAGTATCGGATACCACTAAGGTGTTTCAAGACAGAGGCAGTGGACGCCTGGAATTGGCCAATAAAATATCAGATCCTGAAAACCCTCTTACTGCCCGGGTTATGGTAAACAGACTATGGCATCATGTTTTTGGTAGAGGCATAGTAGAAACCGTGGACAATTTCGGAGTGCAGGGTAAAATTCCATCGCACCCTCAATTGCTCGATTATCTGGCCACAAAATTCATTAACGAGGGATGGTCTGTGAAGAGAATAATACATTACATGGTGCTGTCACAGGCATTCCAAAGAGTAACTGAACCCTCTCAGGCTAGCCTGGCCAATGATCCTGATAATTTGTTCTTGCAACATTATCCGGTACGCAGGATAAATGCAGAATGGCTAAGAGATGCAGTTTTGGCTACTTCCGGAAGACTGGACATCTCTATGTATGGCCCGCCGGTGCCTATGCATTTGACTGAATTTTTGGAAGGGCGAGGCAGGCCCAAACATTCCGGTCCAATTGACGGGGCCGGTAGGAGGAGTGTATATCAGGCTTTGAATCGCAATTTTTTACCGCCAATGATGCTGGCTTTTGACATGCCTGTGCCATTTAGCACTTTTGGTCGACGTAATGTTTCGAACGTACCTTCACAGTCTTTGACCTTGTTGAATGATCCTTTTATTTCCGAACAGGCCTCGAATTGGGCCAGCCAATTGCTAAAACAACCCGTTTCTTTCGAGGAGCGGATAAACATGATTTATATGCAGGCCTTTTCCAGGATGCCACGAAATTATGAAATTGAGCAAGCCCGGGATTTTTTCGAACAGCAAAGAGCTTTGATGGCCCAAGTGATAAATGAACAACAGATGCAGCAGGAATTATGGAAAAGTTACTGTCATTCTATCTATAATATGAAAGAATTCATATTTTTGATATAACCATGACTCGTCGAGAGGCCCTAGTATTAACCAAGAACGGATTCGGGGGACTAGCCCTAATGAGTTTATTGGGTCCTTTGGGATGCAGACAAACCACGCCCGGTGATATTATCAAAAAACTGGGCCCTCAACTGGGTCTTCCCAATTTTGTACCCAAAGCTAGAAGTATCATTTTCTTATATATGGACGGGGGAGTGTCACAGGTGGATTCATTTGACTACAAACCCAGACTGGAAAAAGAAAATGGTGAAAATCCCTACGACAAGTTTGAGGTAGAAGCTACTCAGTTTAATAACATCGGAACTATACTAAAAAGTCCCTGGGATTTCAGGCAATATGGTGAATGTGGTATGTGGGTGAGTGACTTATTTCCCAATATTGCCACTTGTGTAGATGATTTGGCGCTGGTTCGATCCATGGTATCAGACTTCCCTGAACATACCAATGCCAATTACTTTTTGCATACCGGCCATGGCCTTCAGGGCCGCCCCAGCATGGGAGCGTGGATAAATTATGGGCTAGGTTCTGATAATCAGGACCTGCCGGGATACGTGGTACTGGATGGAGGGCTAATACCACCCGGAGGACTGGACAATTTTAAATCCGGGTTCCTACCGGCCAGTTATCAGGCCTCAATTCTAAAGCCAGGAAAAACACCAATTTCCAATATAAGTCCCAGCGAGCCCACAAGAGATATCCAAAGAAGTAAATTAGACCTGATCCGGCAAATGGACAGCTCATTCGTTGGTAAGATTGGGCATGAAGGCGAAGTAGAAGCCGCCATTGATAACTATGAATTAGCCTATCGAATGCAAGCTTCAGTGCCGGAATTGACTGAGTTGTTTGGTGAATCAACATTGACCAAGAAACTTTATGGAATAGACTCCAGTAACCCCCATTTGGCGGGCTACGCCACTCAATGCTTAATGGCACGTCGCCTGGTAGAAAGGGGCGTGCGCTTCATTGAGTTGACATGTCCACGAGTTGAGGCTGACCGGTGGGACCAACATACCGGGCTGGTAGATGGACATGAACGAAATGCTCAAGCAGTAGATCAGCCCATAGCAGCTTTATTGAAGGATTTGAAGGGCAGAGGTCTATTGGAGACTACTCTGGTAGTGTTTGCCGGCGAATTTGGGCGTACACCATTTGCACAGGGAAAAGACGGAAGAGATCATAATCCATCGGCATTTTCGATCTGGTTGGCAGGTGCGGGTATCAAAGGAGGGACTATTTACGGTAAAACGGACGAATATGGTTACCGTGTTGTGGATAAACTTACCTCCGTACACGATTTACACGCCACCATGCTTCATTTACTTGGTGTTGATCATCAACATCTCACTTTCCGGTTTAGCGGCAGGGACATACGTTTGACGGACGTTCATGGGCATGTTATTCATGGAATTCTCAGCTGACAATACTCAGTCCGCAGATGTATAAATAACTTGTAACCAGGGAATTAGCAGGAAAAACGCCCGCCTATCCCCTGAGAATAATCTCAATTATGGTACCTGGAATTTAGTGATAATGGTTTAAGGTTAACTGCCTGATTTTTTAGCCGTCCCGACCACAAGCAAGTTCATGCCATTTTTTTCAGATACTTTTCCTGAAACTTCCACGTTTTCCCCTGCCAGCTCTTTCAAGGTTTCAAATTGACTTTTGTCCTCACCAATTGCAAGAAGATATAAATCTCCGTTGGCAGTTAGTAAACCAATCGGCTGGCCTGCCTTTGCACATGCCTTTGCACATTTTGCATGGTCCGGTCCGCTGGCGCCGTTGGCAAGATAGCATTTCATGTCTGTAACTTCCCCGCTAACAGTACTTTGTCCATAACTGGTAGTCGACCATAAAATAATGCATACTAATAAGGATCCTTTGATTAAAATATTCATGATTAATTGTTTAGTGTGGATCAATATAACGAAATTTTATTGACAACAGAAAAGGGTATGGTTGTTTGACATAACTTCGTCAAGAATTTCAGTAAAGATCAGAAAAGTATTTACTTTAGAACCACCAAATATTTTATGAAATGACAATTTCCACTGCTATGAAACAAGTTTTTTTTTACTGCACAGTTTTTATTTTACTTTGTTCCTGTGACCAGAATAAACCCGCACAACATGTTTCTGCGGGTAATGCGGATGGTTGGATATCCCTGCTTGAAGACAATTTAAGCGCGTGGAGTGAATCAGAGTCTTTAAAAGCAGAAGTGGTTGACGGGGTTTTATCCTTGACAGCATCCGGGCGCCAACCAACTGCCATGTTAATCACCCATGAGAGTTTTGATAATTTTCATTTAAAATTAGACATACAATCATCTGATATACAGTCTTCTCTATTCTTTAGATTAAACGATCAGTTATTGTCTGCATCTGAACGGCCCGGCTATACCATAAGTATTGACGCCAACCCGGATCAACTCAACCCGATTGGTACTATTCACAATGTAGCCAGATCCACTATTCCAGACAATTTTGATGCCAAGCAGTGGAATACCCTTGAAGTAACCGCCATTGGTACTCATCTGTCTGTTTTCATCAACGATCAGCTAGTGGCAGAAGCAAATGATAAGCAGTTTCAATCTGGTAAAATTGGGCTGCAAGTACCATCTAATGCTGGTAAAACAATCCGGTTCAGAAATATCAAGATCCAAAAGTTGGTGACAATTGCAATGGTAACTGAATTGGTAGAGGACCGTTATCGCTCAGACACAGAACGTGATTGGGAGCCACTTTTCGATGGAAAAAGTTTAACCGGTTGGAGTGCTATAGGAGACGGTACATGGGAAGTTGAGGAGGGTGTGTTACATGGTTACTCAGGAGTAGAAGGAGGCTTTTTAGTAAATGAAAAATCTTATAAAAATTTCTATTTACTTGCAAAATTTAAAATCATCAAAGAGGACAATAGCGGCATTTGGGTACGGAAAAGTCCTGATTCGGCAAATGTGAGCATAACAGACGCTATCGAGTGTAATATTTATGATCACAATGGCCCCATCCATGCCTATTCTACAGGCTCAATAGCCACGCACGCCAGGGCGTGGTATGGAATGATTGATTATGATGACTGGAATGAAATGGAGATCTTTGCAGAAGAGGAGCATATCGTTATGTTTGTGAATGGAGAGAAATCTTCGGAGTCTTACCTACCTTCAAAATTTAGCAAAGCAGGCAACGTCTGCTTACAGGGCGGCATTAAGGTCTTCGCAGAGGACAAAGGGCCGTCTGATGTGTATTTTAAGGAAATAATGATTAAGTCTATGGACTGATAGTCACGCCACAGGCGGTGGCAAGCTCCAAAATACAAATGACAAACCCCAAATAAGCTCCAAATTCCAATGATCCATTTCAAACTTTGTACATACAGAAGTTTGGTACTTGAAATTTAGCACCTGGAGCTTAGTTGGGATTTGATGCTTGAAAATTGGAATTTATAAACTGGCATCAGCCAGTTCAAAGTCTGGCCTGAGTTTTTCTGGATTAGGGAGTTTCATTTCTCTTAGTAGTTCAAGAAAACGTGGATCATTTGGAACTGCCAGGAATTCAATTCGAGAGGCTACATTCAATCCAGCCAGTCTGATCTTGCTCGGTTAGATGAACCAATGGCGCCCCTAGGTCTAATATAATATATTTATCGCTGTCAATCAATCGATTAAATGATTATACC
>CAZOJZ010000439.1:0-13193 GCA_964580205.1 uncultured Roseivirgaceae bacterium | reverse complement strand
CGGTGTCTTCTGCGAATGAAGAGCCGTCGTAATTGATGCCATAACTGAGTATGGGCCATCCGTAGTTTCTTCCGGGTTTCACCAGGTTTATTTCATCTCCACCCTGCGGACCATGTTCATGCTCCCATATGTTATTGGTAGCCAAATCTATTGCCAACCCCTGCGGATTGCGATGACCGTAGGAATAGATTGCTTGTTTGGCCCCTGATTTGGAATAGAATGGATTGTGCTCCGGAATAGTCCCGTCATCTTTTATTCGGTAAATTTTACCTCCATCTCTGGACAAATCTTGAGGGTTTTGATTGCGTTTGCCCCTATCACCCACGCTAAAATACAGATAACCATCAGAGTCAAAAGCCAGGCGACTACCCCAGTGATTGCCGTGGGTAGTGTTTGGTGTAGCTTTATATAGAACTTTCTTATTGGTTAATGTTTCACCTTTGTAGGTGAACCTGGCTATGGTGGTATTGCCTCCACTTCCGGAACCCTTCTTACTACCATATGATAAGTATAGCCATCGGTTTTGAGCAAAATCAGGATGTAATTCAATATCCATGAGACCACCCTGGCCCCGCACATATACGTCAGGTACTCCTTTAACTTTTTCCTCCAGCAGTACTCCATTTCGGATGATTCTGATTTCTCCCTTTTTCTCGGTAACTAAAATATCGCCATTTGGAAGAAATGCCATCCCCCAGGGGTTTTTCAACCCATCGACCACCATCTCGAATCCGACGGAAGTATTATTCGGCTGGATTTCGGAAGGTTGTGAACGGCTCTTACATGCGCAAAAATTCAGAGCCACCAGTAGCAATAATAGTTTAGGGTCCATCTTCATTATCAATTAATAATTCCCATTCATTCGTAAAATACCAAATTACAGGGAAGAATAACTAACCTACGCTATGGACGGTCAATTTCGTAGTAATCTTTACCTGGGAGTGAAAAATTATCTCATTCTTGCTAACGAACGTTAGTTTGTATATATTTGATTAATGGAAGTACTTGAAAGATCTACCCGGAAACAGCAAATAGAAGAACAAGCAACCGCTTTGTTTAAGACTAAGGGCTATACAGCCTCCAGCATGAGAGATCTGGCACAAATCCTGGGAATTGAAGCCGCCAGCTTGTATTCTCATATTAAATCCAAGGAAGAGATCTTACAGAAAATATGCTTCAAGATGGCGGATACATTTTTTGCCGCTATAGAGCATATTGATGAAACGTCTCCTGAGAAGCAGCTTGAGGCTGCCATTAAAGCTCATTTTCAGGTAATCAGTAAAAATATTGATGCTTCAGCGGTATTCTTTAATGAATGGCGCCATCTGAGTGAGCCACACCTGACTAAATTTTTAGCCATGCGCACCAGGTATGAACAATATTTCGTGGAGATAATCCATCAGGGAATAATGAAAGGTCTGTTCCGGGTTATTGACGAAAAATTTGCCATGATGACCATATTGTCATCCATCAATTGGACGTATCAATGGTACCGGCCCACCGGCAAAATGTCAATGGATGAAATAGGAGATCATCTCTCCGAATTATTAATAAATGGATTGATCAAAACCAGGAACAAATAGGTATGTACGGAGGAGGAAATACTTTTGAGGCCACCAGATTTGACAATCTTGCCGAAGAAGACCCGGTTAAACTGGACGAGTTTGAGGCACGCATCGCAAGTGGCGAGAAAATTGAACCGGCAGATTGGATGCCGGTCTTGTATCGCAAACAGCTAATCCGAATGATCGAACAACACGCGCACAGTGAGATTATCGGGGCACTGCCAGAAGGCACCTGGATCACCCGGGCCCCGGGCTTTAAGAGAAAATTGGCCCTAATGGCCAAAGTGCAAGATGAAGTTGGACATGCTCAGTTACTATACAGTGCGGCTGAAACACTGGGTAAATCCAGAGAAGAGATGATGCAGGACCTTATTAACGGAAGGTCGAAATACTCAAATATTTTTAACTACCCGGCTCCCACATGGGCAGATAGTACCATAATCTCCTGGCTGGTTGATGCCGGCGCCATCGTAAATCAACTGGCTAACTCCAAAGGCAGCTACGGTCCCTACTGCAGGGCTTTAGAGAGAATTTGCATAGAGGAGTCCTTTCATTTGAAGTACGGTCATCATGCCGTGGTCCATCTAGCGACAGGTTCAAAAATACAACAACAAATGGTCCAGGATGCGCTTCACCGATGGTGGCCGCCCATGATGCATTTTTTCGGCCCTCCTGACCGGATATCTGTACATACGAAAGTGCTGGTGAAGTGGAAGGTAAAAATGGCTACCAATGATGAGTGTCGTCAGCAATTCCTGGACATGTACGTTCCAAAGATCTGGGAACTGGGGCTTACAGTACCGGACCCGAATTTGAAAAAGAACGAGGAAACCCGTCAATGGGAATATAGCGAGCCCGATTGGGAGGAATTCAAGCGGGTTATTAACGGTGATGGACCCTGTAACAAAGAAAGACTGGCGGTTAGAAGAATGGCAGAGGAGCGTGGAAGGTGGGTACGAAAAGCCTTGTTGACGCCTGAGGCCAAATACGTTACTCCTTTAGCTTAATGAACATGGCAGTAGATTCTCTAGACCCCAGAATAAGGCGTTGGAACCTTCAGCAGCAAAGAGCCGAAGACTATAGCGCTCAGGATTTGGACCAACTTCCTACCTACGAGGTATTCGTCCAGCTAAAAGACGGAAAGGCCTTTGAACACGCCGGTATTGTGCACGCGGCTACCCCTGATATGGCATTCTTGTTTGCTAAAGAACAATTCAGCCGCAGATATACTTGTACCGGGATGTGGGTGGTACCATCGGACCTGGTTTGGGTGACCTCTTTTACCGAATTGGAAGAAAATTTATACGATCACATCAGCAACATGACTACCAAGGCTGGAGGACCATTGGAGGATTATCATGTATTTCACCTGATCAAAAGGGGCAAGCAGCACAAATATGAAGGACAGGTGCAAGCAAAAGACCAACAGCATGCATTACTAATGGCCAAGGAGAAATTTGACAACGGGAAGCCGGTGCTAAATATATGGCTGATAAAATCGGTGGATATGCGGATCACTACAGAAGAAGACCAGATAATCTGGTCAACGCTAAAGGAAAAGACCCATAGAGATGTTATCTCATACCGGGCCGGAGATAGACTAAAGAAATTTAAAGAAAAGGAAAATGGATAAGGCCGTATACGAAATGGCTTTAAAGGAACTGCTCTACAAAATTGCTGATGATCTGCTGATACTTGGTCACAGAAACTCGGAGTGGACCGGGATCGGCCCGCTACTTGAAGAAGATATTGCTTTCAGTTCCATGGCACAGGACAAGATTGGACAAAGTCTGGCGATGTTCGAGTTGCTGCACCAGCTTGGGGAAGCAGAACCTGACACCGTTGCCTTCATGAGGAACTCAGAACAGTTCCATAACTGCCAATTTGTAGAACTACCCATTGGTGAATATGAGTTCAGCTTGATTAGGCATTTCCTGTACGACCATTCCATTTTACTGCGCTTTCAGCAACTGTCAACCTCCAGCTACCAACCCCTGGCCCAGGTAGCGAGGAAGTTGGTGGGGGAACTGCGATATCATGTCATGCATGCAGATATGTTTATTAAAAAACTGGGAACCGCTACCGGTGAAAGTATCAACCGATTGCAAACCGCACTGGAACAAGCACTTCCTTTTGCACTGGGTATTTTTGAAAAATCTCCCCAGGAAGCAGCGTTAATCTCAGACCTAATATTTACCGGAGAAGATAATCTATATGCCCAATGGCGTAAAGAAATCACCAAAGTGATTGAGGCAACTGAACTGGTGCTGCCGGGATTTAACCTGTCCGAAGCCAAGACCGGGGGCCGTATTGGTACACACCCCCCCCATCTGCAGTCCCTGCTGGATGAAATGTCAGAAGTACTGAAACTTGATCCACCCGCTGATTGGTAAAGATGAACTACCAAAAGAATGACATACTACGTTGGCTGGAGGCTGTTAAGGATCCGGAAATCCCGGTGATCTCGCTGATCGACCTGGGAGTAATAACCAAGGTGGAGGTCGATCAACAAGGCAAAGTTAGCGTAGAGATGACACCTACCTTCGTTGGATGCCCGGCCATGGATTATATGAAAAAAGAAGTGGAAGAGGTACTAAAGCAAAATGGTGTTGATTTTGAAGTAACAATCAGTTTTGAATCACACTGGAGCTCCAATAAAATTACAGAAAAAGGAAGAAAAGCTTTGAAAGCATTCGGGCTGGCGCCGCCTGTTAAGTATCAACTGATCCCTGATCTGGACATTCTGGAGGGCGTGACTTGCCCCTATTGCGATAGTGACGACACCGAAATGAAATCCCCCTTTGGCCCTACGCTTTGCCGGGCGTTGCATTACTGTAATAATTGTCAGCAGGCGTTTGAACAGTTCAAACCGCTCTAATTTAATTACCAGGGACGGATTACGAATTACGAGGGGCGAGGGGCGAAAGAGGAAGGATGAGGGATGAATTAGCAATTCAGAAAATTCGCTAAATTGAACGAGTTCTAAGTAAAACGCGTGTCATAATCAGAATATTGGATTGATGAGAAAATATCACGCAATAATCGGCATGGTATGAAACCTGTTTCAATCTCGGTGTCCGACGCTCGTAAACTGGCCCTATCCCAGCAGGGTTTACTTTCGGCGAAACCTAAATTCGGCAGGGGTAAAAAGGCCACACTAAGAGCCATTGAACATCTAGGGTATATCCAGATAGATGCGATTTCGGTTATCCAAAGGGCTCATCATCACACCCTGTGGACACGGGTGCCGGGGTATAAACCCCGATTTCTCAATTCTTTGATGGCGAAGGACCGCTCCATATTTGAATACTGGAGTCATGCAGCGGCATTCCTTCCAATGAAGGACTATCGATTCTCTCTGCCGGTAATGCATGCTATGTCTACTAAAGCCAAGCACTGGTATCAGGTAGACTCCTCTTATAAATTACAGGTGCTTGAAAAAATAAAAAAAGAGGGCCCTCTCTATGCCAGGGATTTCGAAACACCGAAATCGACATCCGGTGGTATGTGGAATTGGAAGCCAGCGAAACAGGCACTTCATGAACTCTTTATGGAAGGCAGCATAACGGTTAAATCGCGAGACTCCTTTCACAGGCTATATGATATTTCAGAAAGAGTTATTCCCGCACTACACACTCAAACTCAAACTCAACCCTCAATATCCGAATACATCTGGCATCGTTGCCAGCAAGCCATACAAGCACATGGGTTGACTTCAGTTTCCCAGATACGCTATCAAAGGTTCTTTTCCGGAGAGCAAGTTCAATCAGTCCTCAAAAATAAAACAGCACAAGGGTTGGTAGTACTCGTGAAAATTGAAGGTTCACCTCAGGAGTACTTTAGTTTCCCACAGTACCTTGACACCCTGCCAGGAAGGGTTATTAAACAACTCCACTTTTTATCTCCGTTTGACAATGCGGTAATACAAAGAAAAAGAGTTAAAGAATTGTTTTATTTTGATTATCAAACGGAGGTCTATTACCCGGTCGATAAAAGAAAATATGGATACTTCAGCTTACCTGTATTATATGGCACCGAATTTATTGGTCGTATGGACCCTAAAGCCCACCGGGACCGCAAAGTATTGGAGATACGAAATCTGGCTCTTGATCCTCATGTAAAATCATCCGACAAACTGCTGAATGCACTAAAATCGAAATTAAACCAATTCGCCGCTTTCAATGAGTGTGATGAATTCACGATAACTAAATCAACACCTGAGTACTTAAAATCCGCATTGACATAAAATATTCTACCGGTGAATTCTATATTTGATAAAATTTTCCAAAATTCTAAGCGTTTTATTACGGACAACTTCAATCATGACTTTTTTTAAATCAATCCTTCTAATATTTTTTGTTGCCATCATTCTTGGAGCTTGTAACAAGAATACCAGCACTTCTTTAACACCCACGGCAATTGATTCACTGAAAACAGTATTTCAAGACATTAATACCCAGCTTGAGGCAGCCTGGAATACCATGATTCAGGACGATGATGACAAGTTAAGCAACTTGACACGGTTACTCCAGGAGGTAGAGTACAGCGGCGACTACAATCGATTAAAATTGGATTCTTTAAAAAAAGACATAGATCAATTAGCAGCGGTTCGTTATGATCAACAAACTATGTCAGATTCAGATCTGATCAACCTCTATGATTCCATGACTACCCAGGCAATGGGTGAAGTGACGGTATTTACTACCAGATTGAGTCAGTTTGACCAATACCCCCTCATGGGACAATTAATCCAGGAAGTATTTGAAGCAGATGATCGGATATTGAGATTCCGAATTGATTACGACCGGGCTGCCAAACAATACAATTCATTTATTGAAGAGCATGAACCGGATTTACCTTTGGTGGCGAAGCAAAAGGTCCTGCAACCCAAACCTTTGTTCGAACTGCAAAACTAGGCGCTGAGCGCCGGGCAGGCAAACGCCGGGCGCTACAGAGCTTCCAGTTCAGACCTTACGAAACGCATCAAATCACGAATATACTCTTTACTGAAATCAAACTTGATATTCGCAGCTTGGTAAATTTCAGGAATTGATCGTTTGTAGCCCAGTTTTAAGGCATTAAGATAATCTTCAAGACCTTTGACCGGGTCTTGTTTAAAGTTCTTCCAAACAGCTAATGCACCCAACTGGGCCATACCATATTCAATGTAGTAAAAAGGGACTTCGTACAGGTGTAATTGCTTTTGCCATAAATAGTCTTTCGCCGTATAAAGGTCATTCCAGTCAGTTATATCATCGGAAAACATATTGAAAATGTTATTCCATTCCTTTTTGCGATCCGCTATGCTATGCTCAGGATTTTCATAGATCCAGTGTTGAAATTTATCGATAGTGGCCACCCAGGGCAGGGTTTCCAAAATCTGCTCCAAGTGCTCTTTCTTGGCCCTTTTTAAATCTTCCGGATTGTCAAAATACACATCCCAGTGGTCCATAGAGATCAGTTCCATGGCCATAGAAGCCAACTCCGCCACTTCGGAGGGAGTACTTTTAAAATTCCCCAATTCCAGGTCCCTGGTAACAAAAGAATGGATGGCATGTCCACCTTCGTGAAGAATGGTGATCATATCACGTAGGGTACTGGTAGCATTCATGAAGATAAAGGGCACTCCTATTTCCGCTAATGGATAGTTGTAACCACCCGGCGCCTTGCCTTTCCTGGATTCCAGGTCTAAATGGCCCATATCTTTCATTATGGTCAGGCATTCTCCCAGGAAAGGATTCAGCCGGCGAAAGCATTCGATGGTTTTGTCTGTGAGGTCCGTGCTGCCATCAAAGGGTCTTAATGGCTCCCGGCCGGCGGGATCTACCGCTTTGTCCCAGGGTCTTAGAGGAGACACATTTAGTAATCTTTTGCGCTCTGCTGACATTGAATTCAAAAATGGGACCACCTCCCTGGCCACTGAATCATGAAAAGCATAGCAATCATCCGGAGTATAGTCAAACCGGCCCATAGCGGGGAACATATAGTCCCTGAAATTTTCAAAATCCGCATTTTTTGCCACTTGATGCCTTAAACCAATTAGCTGGTTGAATAGATCATCTAGTTTATCTTTGTCTTGTAGCCGGCGTTCCTGGATTTTATGATAGGCTGTCTCCCTCTTGTCCCTATCAGGTAGTTGAAGCCTTACGCTGGCTTGTTGCAAGGTGTATTCCTGTCCATCCAACTCCACCATCATGGCCCCTGAAATGGTGCCGTACTCCTTGGATTTTGTTTGGATTTCAGTAAACAATGGAATATTCTGTTCGCGGAATATTTTCAGCTCAGTCTCCAATGTTCTATGAAGTATGTCATACCCTTCATCATTGATTTCCTCCCAGTGTGTTGAATTGAGTGCTTTTTTGTTCAATTCATTACTGAATGGGGCGATCTTTGGCTGGATCTCGGCTATGAAGAATTGATAACTCTGTTGATAGGTTTCATTAGAGGTATCACAAGTCATATTAATGTACCTCCAGGCTAGGTCCTCCGATACCACCGCCTCCAGTTCACTTCGGTCCCTGAACCAGCTGCGAAGTTGGTCTGCAGAGCCAATTTCACCATCCAACAATTCCTGAAAGTAGGGCTCAAGGGCTTCCCAATTGGTGATTTTAAAATCTTCCGGTAAAAATTTTCGTGGATCTCTGGTGAGGGTTTTTGGAGTTTGGCTCATATTTGGATTAGTCACAAAATCAAAGCCCGAAGTTAGCTCATTTAGTGTTTAGTTTTGAGTGTTTAGGGTTACAGGTGATTGACTTTCTCAATGACCTCCAGCAAGAACAGGAACGTGGGTGGAGGACTGTCAAGATTTATGTAGCGGCCTTTCGCTGGTTTTATTCCCATGTGCTACAGGCCAAAGAGTTTGCCCATCTGATTCCCTACCCAAAGGAGAAGCCATCTCTTCCTCAGGTATTAAGCAGGGATGAGCTTGGCAGATTGTTTGATCACTGTGCCAACAAGAAACATCGGATGATGTTCCAGTTACTGTATTCATCGGGACTGAGGCGAAACGAACTGCTACACCTCAAAATAGAGGACATCATCACCGATGACGGTAAATACCGCATCCGTATCAACAAGGGTAAAGGAGATAAGACCGCTACACGGTGCTGTCAAAAAAACTACTGCAGGGTCCCTGTGCAGCCGATGAGCTCTGCGGGGCTGCACCACGCCATGATTGCATCCACAAAGCGGGCTGGTATTACCAGGGAAGTGAACCTGCATATCCTGCGACACTGCTTCATTAATCAGCCTTTGAGTTTATCAATTAATTCTAATTCTTTGGATCTTTCCAGGCCGATATCAGCATCATTAGTCCCAAATTTTATATTAGCATCCATGTTATTTCTAAACCACCTCATACAATCGTCCAAAGTTTCACTAATGGGTGTGAATTCAAATCCAGTTTGAATCAATTTATTATTACTTATCTGCATGAATCCGTCCTCCGATAATGGAGTCCATAATGGTAAATCAGTAAATGATGACACTCTATTCGTTGTTAAGAAATCTTCACTCGCCCAAATTAATTTGGTTTGAGAATTAAATTGTTTTTTCGAAATTTCCAGAAAATCTCCCCATAATAACGGCTCTTTTTTTGGACCAGTACAATTATAGACACCCAAAATTTTGTTTTCTGATGCCATAATAGCAAATCTTCCGACATCATTCACATCAATAAATTGCAAATGATCCAAACCCGAACCAGGAGCAATAATTGAATCATCACGATTTAGCTTTATGCACCAGTACAATATGTCCAAAGCTGGATCTCTCCATCCTTTAATAGGTCCTGCGCGTAATATGGTGTGATTATCTTGGAAATTTCGAAAAAACAATTTAATTCTAAAACCAAATTAATTTGGGCGAATGAAGATTTCTTAACAATGAATAAAGTGTCGTCATTTAATGATTTACCATTATGGACCCCATTATCGGAGGACGGATTCATGCAGATAAGTAATAATAAATTGATTCAGACTGGATTTGAATTCACACCTATTAGTGAAACTTTGGACGATTGTATGAGATGGTTTAGAAATAACGTGGATGTTAATATAAAATTTGGGACTAATGAGGCTGATATCGGCTTAGAAAGATCCAAAGAATTAGAATTAATTGATAAACTCAAAGGCTGACCTTCAGGACATTTGTCATTCATTACGGCAGATTGATGGTAGTTCCCTTTGACATTAGTAATATGAAAACCAGTGGAGAGGTAATCTCAGTAATTGAAGGTTTACGGACTGAGGAAAGCACAGGTCAAGTAACTTTGTCCAGTAAAGGGGATTTAATCTATGTACCAGGCATATCTGCTATTGAGAGTGAACTTGTACTCTCTCATTGGATGGTATTGAAGAAAAATTAATCCTAAAATGGGATTATTATGGTCAGTTTAATAACCCATACATGGATCCACCTTTTGAATCACTACGCATTGACCCTCGCTGGCAGAAAATGTTCGATAAGGTGGGTTTTCCGAAGTGATTGCGAATGACTGCTTTCGGCCCAGGCTGGGTGAAAACGCAAAAGCGGCCGTTCACAAAGGTAAAACACAACCTCTTTGCATTGGTGGATAATGTCTTTTTAAGAGTTAAATAAACTTATCACTTCAGACTTAATTTAACTTTTGATTTATTTAACCAGCTTTTTAACTCTTGTTGATTACGGTTTATGCAGATGCTAAAATCACAATTTGTTTATTCTAAATGTCTTAATAAACACGGTGCGCCGATCCCATTTTAAACTCCTTAAACTAGTGATCTTTAGGAAAATGTTTACAGAACTCAGGGCGTATCGATATTCCCCAGAGCTGTTTGTTGGTTTTGGCGTTTGAATCAACTATCTTCTAAGAATACAAATGATGAATTAAACAAATTCTTCGATGTCCCAGAAAGAGATCGAAATAATCCTGGCACGGCAACTGTCTAGCTACCTATCTATGCCGGTTTTTATCGTTGACCCAGGGGGAACTCTACTTTTCTACAATGAGCCTGCTGAGAGGATTCTCGGTCTACGTTTCGATGATACCGGTGAGATGCCTGCTGAGAAATGGTCAACTTTATTTTCGCCTTCAAACGAGGAAGGCGTCCCCATTCCACCTGAGGAATTACCTCTTATGATAGCACTTACCGAGCGTCGGCCAGCCCACAAGGGTATTCAGATTCAGGGCCTTGACAGGGTTTCACGCAATATCGAGGTCACTGTCTTCCCAATCATCGGCCAGGCTGAGCGATTCCTGGGCGCAATCGCTATATTCTGGGAGGTAAAGAAATGATAAAGATAAAACTGTGGGGAACTCGAGGTTCCGTCGCCGCTACAGGCCCTGAATTAACACGCTATGGAGGAAATACGTCATGTGTCGAAATCTCGGACTCTGATGGTATCTCCCTCATTCTTGATGCCGGTACTGGCCTTTTTGAGCTTGGTAGGACTTTACCAAACAACCTACGTCAAGTTCATATATTACTTACCCATCTGCATATGGACCACATTCAGGGCATGGGTTTTTTCCCACCTTTTTTCAACCCAAATACTGAAGTAAACGTCTGGGGGCCAGCCAGTACCACGCTAAGTTTACGGGCACGCCTCACGCGTTATTTATCGCCCCCGTTATTTCCAGTTAGTTTGAGGGACCTTCCTTGCAAGCTATCTCTAAACGAGGTGCCTTGCAAAGATTTTAAAATTGGCCAATTTCAAATCTTTTCAGATCTTATCTGTCACATTGGACCTACGGTGGGCTACAGGATTGTGAGTTCCGACTCAGTAGTTACGTACATACCTGACCATGAGCCTGCACTTGGTGTAAAGAATTTTCCTTTGAGTAAAGATTGGACTTCGGGCTATGCGCTTGCCGCTGGAGCTGATCTCCTTATTCATGATGCCCAGTTTAGCGATGAAGAGTACGCGCATCGTATCGGTTGGGGACATAGTTCTATTAGACAAGCATTTAAATTTGCTGCACTTGCCAGAGTTAAACAATTAGTACCTTTTCACCATGATCCTACTCATAGTGACAGTGATCTTGACCGGTTGATTAATGAGACAGTCAAATCGGAGAGACCTTCATTTAAAATCACTCCTGGTACTGAGGGTGCAGTCTTCAGAATTGGTTAAAATCAGTAGCCAATTGAAACAAACAATGACGGCTAATGACAGGATTGAGACACAAGAAATAAAAGAGTGTGACAGTTAACAAAGTCTCAGTTTTTCTTCGAAGCTAAACAGCACCTTATTTGGTGGATGTCATAGCGGTTAGCCACGAGGAATAGTTTTCACTTATGTTAGATTGAATTCCCCCTAAACGAATCCACTCAATTTGCCATCCCTCTGAGAAGGAGGTACGTATCTCATCTTGACTCATTGGTTTAGGGTAAAAATGGGGGTAAACGCCATATTCTCCAGCTTGGTCACTAAAACACAGCATTAGAAATTGACCTTTGCTAGCACAAACATCGCTAAGGGCGCGAACATAGCGCTCACGGTCGCCCTTAAGGTTGTGGAAAAGCCCGAAGTCGATTACAGTGTCGAACTTTTTAGCAAGAGTTCCGATTTTTAAGGCGTCGAGCGTTATAAACGTTACATCGAGTTCTGCCTCGCGAGCTTTTTGTTTGGCAATACCAATGGCTCTGGCGGAAATATCTACTCCGGTAACTTCGAAGCCGCGACTGGCAAGATAAATGGCATTGTTACCGACACCACATCCAACATCTAGAACCGTAGGTCCGCAAACTTCCCCTTTCTCTACCGCTGCTATGAGGTCAGGCTGTGCCTGGTCGATGACCCAAGGTGGTTTACCGAATCTATACCAGAGATCAAAGAATAGATTCTTGAATGATCTTTTATTGAATATCATATTTTTCTCCCTTTTGAGTGTAAATTCTTTAGCGCAAATTAAGTTAGTCCAAAACAATAATTATGTATAATAAATAAGGTTTAAATAGTTGATTCCATGGTTTATCATTAAGTTTTAGCTTATTTGCGCCTTGAATGGCAAATATATCACTGGTTGCCAATTTTATTGACCCTGGAGCTCCTCAAAAGACTTTGTTGCTATCGTGGATGACGCCGGGGAAGTCTGTCACGAGAATAAAGTAAATCGGTGGGTTAGATTAACTCCGTTACCAGAAGTAAAATAAACGCAGGTTTGATTTGACTGCCAGATAAGTCGTTCTTTACTCAAAGCAAGTAACAAAAATACAACTCCCCAAAGCGGCCGTTCACAAGTCTCGGATCATGTTTTGGTATTAACCTGCTCCTGGAGATTATTAAGTGAAAGAAGTGCATTTCTAATTACCCAGAATATCTCCATCATTAGACCAGGTATCCACAGTCACAATATATCCTCCATCGATAGTTAGCTGGATTGATTGAGCACGGTCATTCCCACTACCTCCCTGATCCAAAATTACTGATCCGTCAGCGGTTCAGATCTACTATGATGCTTGTATGCACATGGAGCGTCTCAGCAAAAAGTTCAAAAGCGGCAATGCTGAGGAATACCGCCAACGTGCAGATCTCACTTTCGGATCAAGGGTGGAATCAAAAATATTGCTTTACTATCCACCAAATTAGGTATGGTTGTAGGGAAATTTTTATTCGAAAATGAGGACTTTTCTAGAAAATCACTTA
>CAZOJZ010000438.1:0-13397 GCA_964580205.1 uncultured Roseivirgaceae bacterium | reverse complement strand
TTTTTGGGCCCCTTTTGGGGCCTTTTTTTTGCCACAAATTTGGAAAGCCCTAGCTTAGTCAACTGATCAAGTGTCCGAGTTGATAATATTATGGATTTAAGAAGTGATACTGTTTCCAAGCCCAGCCCGGAAATGCTGGACTACATGTTTCAGGCAGAGGTGGGAGATGACGTTTTTGATGAAGATCCTTCTGTTAAGGCCCTTGAAGCCAAGGTGGCCTCTATGTTCGGAAAAGATGCAGCACTGTTTTGCCCTTCAGGAACCATGACCAACCAAATTGCTGTCCGTATAAATACCGTTCCCCAGGACCAGGTGATCTGTGACCGGCGATCTCACATATATAACTATGAGGGAGGGGGGCTGGCTTTTAATTCACAGGTTTCAGTAAGGTTGTTGGACGGGGACAGGGGGCGAATTACCGCCCATGATGTACAGGACAACATAAATCCGGATGACATTCATTTTCCGGTTACTAAATTGGTAGTGTTGGAGAACACAGTTAATAAGGGCGGCGGCAGTTACTATAGCTTATCACAAGTAGCTGAAATAAAAGAGGTGACGGCACAAAATAACCTCAAAATGCACCTGGATGGCGCCAGATTATTCAACGCCCTGGCAGAAACCAAAGAAAGTCCTGGCGACTGGGGTATTTATTTTGACACCATATCCATATGTCTGTCTAAGGGTTTGGGCGCTCCGGTAGGGTCAGTTTTATGTGGTAACCTTGAGGCAATGTCAATGGCTAAGAGGGTTCGAAAGGTACTTGGAGGTGGGATGCGGCAGGCAGGTTATTTGGCAGCTGCTGGACTGTATGCTCTCGAACATCATGTAAATGCCCTGGCAGATGACAATCGAAGGGCGAGGTCCCTGGGTGATATTGTCAGAGATCTGCCATTTGTCAAAAGTGTGCATCCGGTGGATACCAATATTGTGATCTTTGAATTATCAGATGGTATATCTCCGAATCGGTTGCTAGAGAAACTCAGTGCTAAGGGTGTACGTGCACTACCGTTTGGCGGTCAGGAGGTAAGGATGGTAACTCATCGGGAAATCACTGATGAAATGGTGGACCGGTTTTCGGAAGTAGTCAAACAATTGCATATTTGATCATGTTGCAGGACCAAAGACCTTTAGCGGAAAGAATGCGCCCACACCGTCTGGATGATCTTTTGGGCCAATCCCATTTACTGGGACCTGGAGCATCCTTGCGATTAGCAATTGAAAGTGGCGCTATACCCTCAATGATCCTATGGGGCCCCCCTGGGGTGGGGAAAACTACCATTGCTAATATCATTGCCAACAAGGCAAAGAGGCCATTTTATACACTAAGCGCCACAAGCTCCGGGGTAAAAGATGTAAGGGAAGTTATTTCCAAAGCGGGAAAACAGCATGGTGTGATCCTATTTATTGATGAAATACATCGATTCAATAAATCCCAACAAGATTCCCTTCTGGGAGCGGTTGAAAAAGGTGTAATAACTTTGATCGGGGCCACTACAGAGAACCCTTCATTCGAGGTAAATAGCGCCTTACTTTCACGGTGTCAGGTCTATGTGCTAAAGTCACTGGAGCAACAAGATCTAAAGTTGATTATCCAGAAGGCCCTGGAGGTTGAATTCAAGAACATCAAGATAGAACTACAAGAGTACGAAGCCTTGTTGAGATTAAGCGGTGGAGATGTCCGCAGGGTATTGAATTTGTTGGAATTGGTGATCGAAACTCAGGAAGCCCCGGTGGTTATAACTAATGAAAAGGTAACTGCGGCAGCCCAGCGACGGGTGGCGCTTTATGACAAGGGTGGAGAGCAGCACTATGACATTATTTCTGCCTTTATCAAGTCAGTAAGGGGCAGTGATCCAAATGCCTCAGTTTACTGGTTGGCTCGTATGATCGAAGGAGGCGAAGATGTTAAATTTATAGCCCGCCGATTGGTGATACTGGCTTCGGAGGATATTGGAAATGCCAACCCCACAGCTTTGGTATTGGCTACCAATTGTTTTCAGGCGGTAAATATGATCGGTTATCCTGAAGCTGAAATCATTTTGTCTCAATGCACTACCTACCTGGCCTGTTCTCCTAAAAGCAATGCCAGCTACATGGCCATCAAAAATGCTAAGAAAATGGTGACCGACCAGGGTGATCGGCCGGTGCCGCTTTCTTTAAGAAATGCGCCGACCAAGCTAATGCGTTCCCAGGGATATGGTAAGGACTACCAGTATGCCCACGATCATCCGGGTAATTTTATCCCACATGAGTTTCTTCCGGAAGGCCTGGAAGGTACACAGATTTATGATCCTGGGGAAAACTCCAGAGAGAATGAAATGCGAAAATTGCTTAAATCATTATGGAAAAATAAGTATAAGTATTAGCGGTTTTCCAATAGATATCTGAGGTGTTCAACTTCATTAGTGGTGTAAATTCCTGATTCAACACTAAAAAGAATAATGTAGTCGGAAATTTCTTTTGGCAGATTTTTCTCCTTAAACCTTTCGATATTTTCCATGATCACCTGCTTGTCGTGCGCAATATGTCTGCTGAGCCCAAGGTAACGAGGGATATGATGTTCAATGGATAGTCTCAGGAATCTTATTTCCAAATCCTTCATGTCTCTTGTTATAGCTTTTTTGAAAGTGTCCCTTGATTGCCGCAGGTAGCCAATTTTCTTGAAAATGTTCCAACCGGGTTTGGCTAAAATTGCCTGAGTGGCAGCCATGTACGCTAATTCCAGTGCGTTCGGATCGCCTATTTCAGATAGTTTGTCAATTAGGGGGAAAGCGTGCTGGTAATCGAGCGTGCTTAAATAGAACTTATGCCGTATTTCATCTATTGACCGATCCTGAGCATGGGTGCCCAATGGCATACTACCTAGAACCCACACCATTATGTACATTGTTTTACTCATAATTGAGGAAACAAAACAGGTAAAATGCTGCGTTTACTTCCCGGCTTTTAAAAAAAGCACACCCTTAGACTGTGCAATGATCTTGTCTTTATCCATGTGCTGCGCCCTAAACTTTCCACTATTGTAGAGTCCGGCCTGGTCCTGGTAATGAGGACTCATTAGGTGTCCGGATTGACCGGTAGGAAGTACGCTCAAAGAGTTTTTGATATCCGCAAGATCGATTAAAATTCGCATTGCCGCCCCCGACCGCACTTTATAGGGAGACTGTGTTTTATCAAAATCCATTTTATTGATCACTTCATCCCCGCCGCTAATCGCAAACGGGCCAACGTTGAATAGTAAATTGAAGGGTTTCTTTCGACCGATTGCGTGTACGTGTTCCAAGAGGTGTACCTTTTCCCAGGTCCAGTTGTTGAGATCATTGCCCAAGGACTCCGCTAAATCATTTACGGCATCTTTAAAACTCAATCTTAATATCATGTCCCGGGTTTCATGCCCATCAGTATGAATATTATCCCACCACACAGAACGCTCATTGTCGATCAAATAAGATAGAGACCGTCTGGCTACCATTGTAGTCATGTACACCTGAAATTGCTCAGCTCCCAGTTCATCTTCCATAGCGTTTTTTTGCAAGTGATAAATTAAACGATAGTATATGGTGGGGCCAACATCCTGTAGACCATGGCGGCCATCCCATTGGGTTAAATAATATAGGGTCTTCTCCTCTAAGGCGCTAAGTTCACCCGAAATCAAAGACCCCAAGGTTTGGGCCACTGCTGGGTAAACAGGGCTCTTATCATCCATTACCATTTCCTGGAAATCCTCTAAGTCCCATTGGTCATTTTCAGAGATCAATTGGGTTATGCGATTTCCCCGTGCACCGGGGTAGTAGTATCCTGGATGAAGTACCTTATATGCGCTGTCGGGTTGATTGTTGGCGGAATACACAAATCCATGGTCGGGGTTTTCCGATCTGGGATTTTCAGAAAAAGGATACCAACCAAGAGGCTCGTCATTGCCACTAGAACCGTTCAGGATCATTTTAGATTCCACATGGGCTGGCCTTTTTATAAGCCTTGCCACTGCCCACCAGGCAATATTCCCGTCTTTATCAGCGTAGGTGATGTTCAGGCCCGGGGCTTCAAGCAGTGATACAGCACTCCTGAATTGATCAATACTTCTGCTGTGGGCCATTCCATAAGCTACTTGTAAGACCTTATTGGGAAATTTATTGTAGGTCCAAAAAAAGCTTACCGGCTGGTGTTCCAGTGAATCAACTATGGCGTTAACTTCATTTATTATTGGCCCATGTCTTGATGACCTCACTGTGAATTCCAGATCATCGCTGCCTTTAATAGCGATTATCTCCTTTCTGATATTCAGTTCTTCCCAGTGGTCCTGATACCAAACCTGCTGGGAGTTATCTGGATTGGCTTTTTCCCGGTAAAAATCCATATCATCATTGGGAAATATGGTTAAGCCCCAAGCGCTGAAATCGTTGTGTCCAATCAGGGCAAATGGGAAGCCAGCCAGGTGATTTCCGTAGAAATCAAACCCAGGACAACTCAAATGTGCCTCATAAAATACTGCTGGTTGTCCAAAGCCAATATGTGTATCATTAGCCAGCATAGGATAGCCTGATTTGGTTTTCTCAGATGCTATCACCCAGGAGTTGCTGCCCATCCAAACCGGTATAGGAAGTGACTCTAAAACATTCAAGGCAGTTGTGGTGATGGCCATAAGGTCTGAAGTATCTTGCAGGTTGGTTGGAATGGTGAAGTTTTCTTCGGTGGTATTCAGCTTTAGGTCATTAATATAGTCCGGGCCTAGTTTTAAGGCAATGCTGGTGATCAATGGGTCCGTTCGAATGGCGGTGTTAAAACTGAATCCTATATAACCGACGATTCGGTAGAGATCAACCGGGGTGAATTCTCTTTTTGGGATATTCAGCAGGGTAAATTCAGGTGGCGTTGCTCCAGTTTTTAGGTAAGTATTTAAACCCTGAAGATAAGCCAATGCGGCTTTTTGAAAAGGGCTTTCGTCTGATGACAAATAAGCGGCAGCAGATTTTTTGGCAGTTTCATTTATGCCTATGGTACGCATAAACCGATCCGTTTCCACCAATTCCGGCCCAAATATTTCAGCCAGATTTCCACCTCCTACTCGTCGCAAAAGCTCCATTTGAAACAGTCGTTCCTGAGCGTGTACATAGCCTAGTGAAAAATAAAGGTCATGCTCATTTTCAGCGTATATGTGGGGGATGCCATAGTTATCGTAATGCACCTGCACGTCTTTGTGAAGGCCATTCAACACTAATTCACCGCTATAAACAGGTTTGCTGGAGCCTAAAAACCAAAATACTCCCAGTACAATTATTGATGTCAGGATCACCGATGCTATCAAGATCCTCTTGAATATTTTCATAAAGATACCTACCGGTTACGACCGTATTGTTCATGACTGGACACCCAGTCTGAACTGGAAATGGCTGCGGCCAAAGAGATTTCACCTGCAAGCACCGCACCTGCAACGATTTCTGCAAATTTCCTAACCTTTCCCCGGCCATAACATCCTAAAAGTTCCAGGCATTCGCGTTGAGTGGCCAGGCCGACTCCACCGCCATAGGTTGCCACAATAAGTGAAGGAATGGTAATAGATATGTAAAGATCCTTGTCCGGGGTAAGCTCGGTGTACATAATACCAGCAGATGACTCCGAGACGTTGGCAACATCCTGCCCGGTGGCAATAAAAATGGCAGTGATGGCATTTGCCGAATGAGCGCCGTTGTTATTAGCGCCGGAAAGCATTGCACCAATGTTAGAAACCTGGCCATGATAGGTAAGGCTTTCCGGCTCAACCCGCATACTTTGTATTAGTACATCCCTTTTAAGAACAGCTTCTGCGGTAACCCTTTTACCCCGGGTGTGCATGATATTTACCTGGCTGGCTTTTTTATCGGTTGCCAGATTGGATTCAAGATAAAAATGGAAGATTTTGTTTTCCTTGTATTGATCTAAAATCCAACTACAGGCAGCAAAAGTTGCTCTACCCACCATATTCTGACCAGCGGCATCGCCGGTTGAGAAGTTAAACCTTAAATACGCAAATTTATTGGCCTGGTAATCGTCAATATATAATAGCTTTCCTATACTGGTAGTGGCTTCTGCTTTTTCTACAATCTCTTCATAATTCTCACGTACCCATATTACAAAATCCCTGGCTCCACGGGCATCTTCAAAGACAAAAACAGGGGCCCGTTGCATGGCGTCATCAACTATGGTACATTTTACCCCGCCGCAGGCGTTTAACACCTTCATCCCTCTGTTATACGATGCCACTAAAGTACCCTCAGTAGTGGCCATCGGAATAATGAAATCACCTTGCGCATGCTCACCATTAACGGTTAATGGACCTGCCAACCCCAGAGGAATTTGAGCAACCCCTGTAAAATGCTCAATATTACCTTTTAAGCTGTTGGGGTCGAAGGAATAATGTTTAATGTGATTTAATGAGAAGTTACAATACTTCTCCAGAAATTTCTGCCTGGTCTTTACCGCCTCAGTACCATAATCATTATCCGGGTCGCGGGGAATTTTGTTATCTGGCTTCGGTAGTTCTGATATGGCGCCGTACACCTTTAGGGTAAGTTTCCCAAAGGGCTTAGCCCTGAACTTTACTTCAATTTTATGCTTCCCTACTGCCAGTGGTTCAGTTTTAACGATGAAATCAAATGACCTCCGCAGCGGAAAGTCAATTGGTGATTCCCTGGATATGTCCGATGGAGATACCACTTCACCGTTTCCAAAATCCAAGGTGATCCGGTCCAGGGATATTTCCTGTCCGTTAAACTTAACGTGTATTATTTCCGTCAGTTTGGAATCTTGCAGCCGATTCTTCAATGAAAATGATACGCCACCGTTATTATTCTTCAGGCTGCCAAAAGTATATAATTGTTTCAGTAGAAGACTTGGAACGACCATGATTTGCGGAATTAGTTTATGAATCTATGCAGACTCTGTTGTGGAATAAATATATAAAAAAAGACCTGGAAGATAAAATTGTGCAATTCGATCATTAACTGAGTTTTCAGTGGATTGGTTTAATATCCCCATTGCAACAAAAGTAGTACCTGGATCAAACCGATGGTAAATCCGAGAAAAGCTCCGGCCCATTCGATGAATTTCAACTCATCTTGAATAACAGACATCATCATGTTTTCCAGTTTATCACTGGTAAAGGATGCAACCTGTTCGAAAACCATGTTTTCCAAATTGACTGTGTCTAGCCGGTTGAAAAATTGGCGGGTAATCTTTGGAATAAACGATTCTATTTCACGGCAAATCTTGTCCCTTAATTGCAGCATTCGATTGTCATTGATGAAGGTTGAAATTAAAGGATTCAAGGAAGATATTTTTTCTTTTAAATATTTTTCCACTTCCTCTTCAATTGCCTCCCTTATCTCACCCTGGGTGGCTTGCCGATCGATCTCTTCTTTTAGTTGATCCATGGACAATAACTCTTCGGCCACTAATTTCGCCATCCGCCGGGCTAAAAGAGTCTTTCGTTTGGGAAATATTCCCTGTATCGTGAATAACCGCAAATTGATTGGTCTACGGGGATAAAAAAGCATTTTGATAGCGATGTAGTTGGTAACGTAACCTATAACCGCGGAAATAAAAGGTATGACGTACAGCATCAAAGTATCTTCAGCGACGGTTTCTGAGCATTGAAAACATTAGCAGTAAGGACATTCCTGTACTTAACAGATAACCAATCCAGCTTAACACAGGAACTCCATAAAACATTACGCCACTCGATTGATAGATCATTGTTAAAGTAGAGGCCATTACAAAAGTGGAAATTAATATAGAAAGTACCAGTCGATTGGCTATACTGTTTAGTTTTTTTGTCAGAGGCTCCAGTCCGTGATATTCTACATGATAATAGAGCTCTCCTTTTCGCATCTTTCTAAGCACATACTTGAGCTCATTGGGAAATTTATTAAAAAACGAAAGCAACTGAGAACCCGTAAATAACAAGTCCGATCCTATATCTTTTAGTGAAAACTGCTCCAAAAATAGCTTTTTCCCATAGGGCTTAAAAAACTCGAAAGTCTGGAACTCAGGATGAATACGTTTCCCAATCCCTTCCAGGATTACCAGCGCCCGAAGAACCAGGAAGACGCTTCCAGGGACTTTTATTTGGTAGTCATAGATGATCCTTTGAAGGCCAAGGGTCAAAGCTGACATATTGATATCCTCCAACTCCAGACTGGCAAATTCCTCAATTAGCTCGCTTAACCGATACTCAAAGGAACGCATATCTTCGATGTTATGATCAATGGCAAGTTTCTTGAAACTGATGGCCATTGCCCTGGGGTTTTTATTAGCCATGGCCAAAAGAATCCCGGCAAATGCCAGTTTGTCACGTTTTAACAATTTACCGGTCATTCCGAAATCTATCAGACAGATTATACCGTCTTTTTGAATCAAAATATTCCCGGGATGGGGATCAGCGTGAAAATAACCAAATTCAAAAATCTGTTTCAGATAAATATCCATTCCCCTTTCGGCAATTTTCCTGGGGTCCAATCCCCAATCAAGCATCTGTTGTACGTTGGTAATCTTACAGCCATGAATCAATTCCATGATCAAAACCTTTTCGCCTGATAGTTCCTTGTATGGTCTTGGCACGGTGAAGCTCTTTTCGTCCTTGTAGAAACTTCTAAAGTGTTGCAGGTTCCGGGCTTCGATGGTATAGTCCAACTCCTTGAGCAGGGTCTTTTCAATGGTACTTACGATTTCGATGGGATTTAATATTCCTTGCTTCTTTAAATAGGTTTCAGTCATCCGCACTATTTCCTTTAAAAGCTCCAAATCGGTGTATACCAGTTGCTTTACTTTAGGTCGGCGTACTTTGACAACTACGTCCTGGCCGTTTTGAAGCCTTGCCCGGTGAACTTGTCCAATAGAGGCTGACCCAAGGGGTTTGTCTTCAAAGTAGGAAAACAGCGTGTCTATACTTTGACCGGTTTCTTTTTCTATGATCTTAATTGCCTGATCACTTGGGAAGGGTGGGACTTCGTTTTGTAACTTTTCAAATTCTTTAATCAACGGTAGTGGCAGGATATCGGGGCGATTGCTAAGAAGCTGTCCTAGTTTAATAAAAGTTGCACCAAGCTCCTCAGTTACCATCCTTACCCTTTCCCAACGACTGTATTCAAAGACTAATCGATCACGCCTGGACCAAGTCAGCCGCTTGCTTTGGGGGATCAGCTTGCTGAGTGGTGTATTGACCACTATGTCTTCGAATCCGTATTTTAGCAGCACCCGGATTACATCCCGTATCCGGCTAATATTCTTAATTGTCTGATCAAAAATCACTATGCAGGTACATTCATGGTAAAAATAGAAAAATAAACCAAAGAAATGCCATTCGAGGATAATGGCAGGCAGTCTAAAATAATGAAGGCAGTGCCTTAATAAAGACACTGCCTTCAATCGTAAAATAGAATACTTTTACTTTTCGGTAGCTTTCTTTATAGTTCTCTTAGGGGTCGCAGGTTTTCTGGCGACACGGGTGGCTTGGGCGCTGGCCATGGACATTTTTGAAATTTTATTTTCCAAAGCCTTTACACGCTTGTTCAGATCCAGTATTTCTTTGGCCTTAGAGAAGTCAAACTTGCTGATCACCTCTTTGATAATTTTACTTATCTGCGTTTCAAAACTCTTTTTCTTAGACTCGGTTTTCTGGAAAAATTCATCAACGATTTTTCGACCCTCGTTCTCGCTTATTTTGTCCTCGTCTATTAATTTGTCGATACTTTTTTGCAGCTTTTCAGCGGTCAAGGAAGCTAACCCCACCCCTGTATATACGAATTTCTTAATTAAATCTTCCATTTCTATATTTTGTAATTAGTTAAAATTGATCATTACCTGGTATACGATAATATGAGCATAAATGTTATGCATGCATAACATTTATGCTGGCGCAATATTAACTTACAATTTACAAAAAACCAATTCTTTTACTTAGAATTTGTTATTATGATTTATAATATCTCCAGGTTAATGAATTTGGCGCCAGAATAATTCAATACTATGCCAGCATTTTACTCACAATCCTCTACCCGACGGAGTAATACATGGGATGATATTGAGGAAAATCAAAAAGCACTCAATCAACATTTCGATCCAGGTTATAGTGCAAGCTTCATAAAAAATGTGATTGGGCCTATCAACGATTGCTATTTTAAATGTGAATTCGTGGGATTTGCTCAGTTGCCTGAACGCAATAACCCGAAAATACCTTTGCTTTATGTAAGTAATCATTCCGGAATGGCTTTTCCGTGGGATGGAATGGTGTTTTCATCCATGATGTTGAAAAGGGAAAATTTTAATTTTCGAAACGCCGTAAGGTCACTGGCAGCGTCGGTATTGTCTCAAAGCAATCTGATGAACCCTTTTATGATTAAGAACTTCTGGAAGATAAACGGGGGCGTAGATGCTAGTTTCAAAAATTTTGAAATAATGATGCAGAACTGTAACTCCAACATCCTGATTTTTCCTGAAGGAGTTGCTGGAATTGGCAAGGGCTTTAATCGAAAATACCAGCTGCAAAGGTTCGCTACCTCGTTTGTCCGGATGGCCTTGAAATATCGGACGGATATCATACCATTTGCCACAGTCAATGGCGAATATATTAATCCATATGTTTACTCCTGGCCATGGCTGAATAAGTTGTCAAGGAAAATTGGAATCCCTTATATACCAATGGGATTTCATACAATTCTTCTACTACTTTTTCCCTGGATGTTTTATTTTGCACTTCCAGCCAGGTTAACCTACGTTCTGGGGAAAAGGATTAAACCATATGAATTGATTGACAAGCCTTATGAGGAATTGACAGATGACGACATTAAGAAGGTACGGGGCCAGATTAAGGACCAAATGCAGGAAGAGCTTAACCGGGCGGTGGAGAAGTTTGGAAAAAAAAGGTATTCATCAGGTAAGATCGTCGGAAATAGCATAAAAAATATGCTCACTTTGAATTACTATTGTCCACCGGGATGGCCTCTGCTGTTTCATGAGCATCATAGACTTTATACAAAACATCAGGGGCAGGAGTTCACCATGAATATCAGTTTTTGGTCTGGATTAAAATACCTAATAAGAAATCCCCTGACTTTGGCTTTTTATATTCCGGTGTTAGGATGGATACCCCTCTTGATAAAGGGGTATGGTGGCCATCGTATTCAAAAATAAGGGTCACTGTTCCGTAAAATAAAAGCCCAGTTGTTTTTTTACCCTTTCGGGCAATTCGGGAAGGGATGATCGGGGTATCAGCAGTGTGGTAATATTGTGCAAGTCATTGAACACATGATGTTTAGCAGTAGTTTTAAGCAAATATTCATGTCCTGCAGAGCCTCCGGTACCGGGCTTTTTCCCAAGCATGTTCATAGTCATTTGTGCATGTCTAAAACGCCAGGTAGTAAACAGCTCATCTATAGAGATTAATCGCCTTAGCAAATTATACGGCATTTGCAATATTGGCTCGTCTTGATACAGGTTAATCAGCAAAGCCGCGAGAGTGGCTTTATAACTCAGATTCATCACACCTTCCTTCATCAACTTTTTGTATTCATTTGGATCGAGAACGCGGTGAAAGAACTGTTCATTGCTTGTTATCATTTCCAAACGCATAGTACGTTCTTCGTCGGACATTGTAAGGTTTGAAACTACCGTTCTCTCACCATCAAACATAGCCCCTACAGCGGCCTTATATTCTGCTAAAAAATCAAATCCTTCTAATGTAAGGAATGGAGTGCGCTCCAACCAGGCTGTTACCGCCTCTAAAAGAGATCTCCCATCCTCGACATATTTCAACTGTGCTTTTTGCTCTTTGCTAAAGAAATCTGTGTATCGAACATTTCCATAAGTGGTGCGGTGCATTTCTTTAAGACCGAGCATCACTTCAATCAAACGGAATTGAAAGCTCTGGAACCCAGAAGCGGGAAATAACAGACTGCGAAACTCCAGAAAGTCCTGGGAGGTCATGGTTTCCAGTACCCTGATCTGTTGTACCAGGACTTTCTGGATTTCAATGACCCGGTCCAGGTCAGCTACTGCTATGCCAATGCTCCGTTCGTCTATCAGATCCTGGTTGAACATATCTAATACCGCTTGCAATTCATGGATGATCTGTTTGAACCAGAGCTCATAAACCTGATGAATAATGATGAATAAAGTTTCATCGTGCGCCGGTTTGGCATTTATTTCTCCGCTCCTCAGCTTTTGTGCACTAAGGATTTTGTCAAGTTGAAGGTAACTCTGGTAGTGGACCTGTTGGTTTTTTTCTAACATGTTTTAAATTTAGTAAAACAAGTCAATCAAAATTCACTTCTGGGGAATTTACTAGGTTGTTTTCATAGTGCATACATTTAATGCGCCCAATTAGTGCCGCGGTTGAAGGGAAAAAGGCCGTTTGGTCAGAAGGATGACAAATAACGCTACAGTTGAACATTTAGAAAGGGCCAATGCAAGACAGCAAGGCGCTAATTACACTGCCAACCCATTGAAGCATTCTGCTACTGCTAAGCGCGCTTATAGCAAGCGTGTTAGGGTTGTTTTCCCAAGCGCCCCAATTGTTTTAATAATATTTCAGGATAGTCGGTGATAATGCCATCTACTCCCATTTCAATGCACCTGTTCATGTCTGCCAGGTCATTTACTGTCCAGGGTATAAGGGCAATGTGCTTCTTGTGCAGATACTGCACCAAAGAGTCAGTAACCAGGTTGTGATCCGGACTGTATATACTGGGCTCAAATCCGAGTTGGATGAAATTGAAAAGAGGCCCCTGTTTATTGTCTATCAATAAAGCTGTGGTAATTGTCGGGTTCTGCGCCCTTACCTGCTGTAAGGTCCGGGGATCAAATGATTGAATGATGGTCCGTTCTGTAATTGCTTTTTCCTTCACTACCGCCAATACCAGTTCAACAAATTTAGCAGGCCCGGGATGGAAAATTTCGTCATATCCCGGTAGGATTTTGGTCTCAATATTGTATTTAACGGGAGGGAGTTTTAGCTGAATTCTTTTGTTTTCTACTGCCTGAATAACCTCACGGAGTAAGGGTTTGGGCCCCGGGATTGGTTTTTGATGGATAAAACCAACTGGAGGTTTGGAGCCGCAGTCAAATTCCTTGATCTCCTGGTAGGTCATCTCATATATATTGTATTGAAAGTGGGTGGCCGAGTCAATCTCTGAACCAGTACGGTCCAGGCAAATTTGATGTGAGATAAATGGCTCATGCGAAAGTACAACCTTATGGTCCTTGCTAATTACCACATCCATTTCAAGCGTATTCACTCTCCATTCCAGGGCTTGGAGGAAACCGGCAATGGAGTTTTCAGGTAACGATCCACGGCATCCGCGATGACCCTGCACCTCAAGTTCAGCATATAACCGGGTACTGTAGTCCTGTTGTTCTAGAGG
>CAZOJZ010000437.1:0-5099 GCA_964580205.1 uncultured Roseivirgaceae bacterium | reverse complement strand
GTGGCAAGGGCCATGTATCTGTCAAAGGATAAAATCAACTATTCAAAACTTCTGCTTCCTTATGGAAGACACTGCTGCATTACCGAACGCATTTTTTCTACCAATACTTCTTCCAAAGAATAGCAAAGTAGTCGGTGTTCTTCCAGGTCTGAGTAACCTCGAAAGACCCGTTGACTCACGGGTTTAAATACCAAAACTTCACTTCGAGATATATCTACCTTAACCCGTTTATGGGTACCCAATCCACCCAGGGGCCAGCACATAGCTTATGTAAAAATTAAGACCACCTTGTCGGGCTTCCTCATCCATGATAAAACGTAATCCTTCTCAATTTGCTGACCCCGAACGCCCACCTCTCGCGCTTTATTCTGTACTTCTCCGGGTTTAATCATGTGAAAATAGCCGACTTAATGGTATCAGTTTCTAAATTCTGTTGCACACTCCAACGGCTTACTAGTTTACCGTTTTTGGGAAGTTCAGTATCCAACACCACATAAGAGACGGTTTTACTTTGCTGCAGTTTTTTAATGATGTCAGTCCGGATGCCTAGTATCTCAAGTAAAAATCCTAATCTTTTGATGACCGCCTGTGATTTAAACCTTTCCGTATACTCAAGAAGTTTTGAATAGTTGATTTTATCCTTTGACAGATACATGGCCCTTGCCACTTCCACTATTCCTCCGGCATAGTCCGGCTTGAAAAGGCAGTCAATAAATGTTTTTTTCAGGTCTGAACACAAGACTTTATTAAAGCTGTCAATCCATACCTTCTTTGATCCAAAAAAGTGCTTTGGGTTATGGTAAATAAACTGAAAATTTACTCCTTTAATAGTCAGTTCGGAAGGTTTAATTTGCCTGGCCACTACGATCTGTTCCTTCAAAGAAGGTTGGGTGATTAAGTTATGAATTTGTAAAGCAGAGTAATATCCTATGTAGTGATCCACTCCTTTGGTCAGGGGCTCAGCCAGTAAATGCCAGTCTGGCATAAAACTTAGAGCATCTTTTTCATAGGGAATAATAAAATAAAGAGTCTTTTTGAGCCGCATCAAAAGACCTCTTTTCACCAGATCGCTCAATAGTTCTTTTATGGCGCTTTCACTGGATTGAGGTAAAGCTTGTTTGGCCTCAGAAAACTAAAATAGTGCTGGTCTTGCTGATTAAAATAGACCAGCAGTTCGCTGGATCGGTTTGATATGTACTTATTTTTCATATCTGATAAGTCAGCTTTAACCTGACTTTAATACTATGTAACATAATTTAGCATGTATCGAATATGCTGGGATTCCTGATTTCTAGTTCAAAATCCGGGTTTTAAAGGTAACAACATGAAGGTAATTGAAATAGATCAACTAATTTTAGCGAGTAACTAATAAATAAAATGAGCACCACGGCTACCACTACCAGTAAAATAACCGGGCATTACATCGGTGGACAGACCATTCAAGATAGTAATAACGGATTTATTGAAGTTTTCAGCCCAATTGATGGCTCAATGATTGGAAAAGTACCCAGGGGTGGAGCAGATGAAATTGATCAGGCAGTTTCCAAGGCCCAGGCAGCTTTCCTTGAATGGGGCACGCTTCCTGTTAAACAGCGGGTACAAATCCTTTTTAAATTCAAACAGCTGCTTGAAAATGATATTGACGAAATCTCTGATCTTGTCAGTCAGGAAAATGGCAAGACCCATGCCGAATCTGTGGCCGAAGTCGCTAAAGGTATAGAAGTAACTGAATTTGCCACTTCCCTTCCTCAAATTTTGCAACAGGAGACCCTGGAGGTTAGCCGTGGGGTGTATTGTGAACAAAAACGCTTCCCACTGGGCGTTGTTGCCGGAATCACCCCTTTCAATTTTCCCGCTATGGTACCCCTGTGGATGATTCCGATTGCTTTGGCCACCGGCAATACTTTCATACTGAAACCATCTGAACAAGTACCGCTTACTGCCAACCTGTTAGGTGAATATCTTAGCCAGGCTGGTTTGCCTGATGGGGCATTCAACGTGGTCCATGGCGGTAAGGAGGCGGTGGAAGCCATTACCGATCACCCTGGAATTAAAGCCGTTGGTTTTGTGGGATCATCCAGGGTAGCCAAAATTGTATATGACAGGTCAACCCTGCAGGGAAAACGAGCGCTGGCATTGGGAGGAGCCAAGAATCATCTAATAGTGATGCCAGACGCTGACCCTGAAATAACCGCTTCAAATGTAGTAGCCAGCGCCTACGGGTGTGCCGGTCAACGCTGCATGGCGGCAAGTGTGCTGATATTGGTAGGTGAATCCGGTCATATCCTGGAGCGTATCATCAATGAAGGCCGGAAAGTCCAAGCCGGAGAAAATATGGGGCCCGTGATCAGTAAACATGCCCGGGAAAGAATTGAATCTTATATCGATGATGCCCAAAAAGCCGGTGGAAATATATTGCTTGATGGCAGGGGCGCTGTGGTACCGGGCAAAGAGACCGGAACTTATGTCAACCCTACCATTATTGATGGGCTGCCACCTTCAGATAAAAGCGCTTGCGATGAGATTTTTGGGCCGGTATTGACCGTACTCAGGGCAAAGACGCTGGATGAAGCGCTGGAAATCGAAAATGCCAGTCCATACGGAAATGCGGCAGCTATCTACACCACCAATGGGGGTAGCGCCAGATACTTTAGCGATATGGCCAGCGCCGGTATGATTGGGGTAAATATCGGAGTTCCGGTGCCCAGGGAACCATTCAGTTTTGGCGGTTGGAACAGTTCAAGGTTTGGCTATGGCGATATCACCGGAATGGATGGGGTCAGGTTCTGGACAAACTCAAAAAAAATAACCACCAAATGGACCGCATCAGCGGCAAAAAACTGGATGAGTTAGCTTTAATGAACAACATCATTCTCAATTAATAACAGGCTAGTCAAAACATAATTTAACATCAATGAAAGCAGCAGTATATCAGGGAAAAGAGCAGTTGATTGTTCAGGAAGTCCCCGAACCTTCAGAGGTTGAGGTTACCCTGGAAATGGAAAGCGCGGTAGATGATCGTATTACTGATGTAGAAGAAACCAAAAATCTACTTGGTAGTGTGGAAGAGCAGTTTCCCGGTCATATTCATCTGTGGGCCCCAGGGGTGGGTACCAAGCATGGGTTTGGCGATGACATGGATTTTGATCCTGCAAATGTGGAGTACCAGAGAAAATTGACCAAGGAAATAACCGGCAGGGAGATAGGGATTGCTTTACATGGCAGTACCGGAATGTCCGCGGACGACCTGACCAAAGTTCAGCAAAGAATTAATGTGCTCAATGGGGATGGCAAAGCTTCTGATATTACCAACCTCTAAATCCTACTTGTTTTTGCGGGTTTTATTTACTACTACCTGCTATTCCATTATATTCAAAGAAAAATATGTCTCCTCAGCGAAGGCTAGCAGCCATTATGTTTACTGATATGGTGGGATACACCCGCCTTATGCAAAAAAACGAAGATCTGGCCAAATCTTTAAGGGACCGGCACCGCACGGTCCTGAAAAAAGAAGTTCATGATCATGAGGGGGAGATCCTACAGTACTTTGGTGACGGGACATTGTGCCTCTTTCCCAGTTCAATCCTGGCCGTTAAATGTGCCCTGAGAATACAAGAGCAATTATTTCAAGAACCTAAAGTCCCGCTTAGGATTGGTCTGCATTCCGGAGATATTGTACATGATGAAGAGGGTATTTACGGAGACGGAGTTAATATCGCATCCCGTATTGAGTCCTTTGCCATTGCTGGTTCAGTACTATTTTCAGGAAAAATAATGGATGATATCAAGAACCAGAACGACCTGGAAGTTAAGTCTTTAGGCGAATTTTCTCTCAAAAATGTCGATGACCCGATGCAGCTATTTGCACTTACCAATAGTCCGCTGCATATTCCGGAAGTGGAAGAGATGATTGGGAAAGGAAAGAAACTTACCAAGAGCCTGGCAGTCTTACCTTTTGTTAATATGAGTACCGATGCTGAAAATGAGTATTTCTCTGATGGGATCACTGAGGAAATCTTAAATGCCCTGGCAAGAGTTAGCGGGATTAGAGTTACCGCCCGTACTTCGTCATTTGCATTTAAGGGTAAAACCCTGGATATAAGGGAAGTGGCACGCCAGCTAAATGTCGACCACATACTGGAAGGAAGTGTTAGAAAATCAGGAACCCAGGTAAGAATTACCGCTCAATTGATCTCTGCCAAAGATGGATTTCATATATGGTCTGAAAATTACGACAGGGAACTGAAAGATATTTTTGCCATTCAGGATGAAATCGCACAAAAGATCTCCGAGATGTTGAGTGAGCGTTTGGTTGAAAAACCGAAAAGAGCAGTATTGCCAAAATCCACCGCCCAAAACCTGGAGGCCTATAACCTATATCTTAAGGGAAACTTTTATTGGAAAAAATGGTCCCCTGAAGGAGTAAAAAAATCTATTGCTTTTTTTGAGCAGGCAATAGCATTGGAACCTGATTTTAGCCTTCCCTATAGCGGATTGGCTTCTGCTTATATATTCCTGGGCATTACTGGAAATATGAAAGGAAATGCTTACGAAAAAGCCGCTGAGGCCGCTCAAAAGGCTATTATCCTGGATGATCAACATGACGGAGCTAATCTGGCCATGGGCATGATAAAATTTATGTATGAAAAGAACAATGAAGAAGCCAAAGGGTACTTCCTCAAGGCATTGAACAATAATCCGGGAAGCGCGGAAGGCCATCATTATTATGCTATGTATCTAAGTAACACCGGAAATTTTGAAAAGGCACTGAAAGAAATTGAAAAAGCGCATCAACTCGACCCCCTCTCATTGATCATCCTGGGGAGTTTTGCAGAAACCAGCTTTTTTTCAGGGTATAACAAAAAAGCCATCGAACAATACCATCAGGCCCTGGAACTTGAACCTAATTTTCGGGCAGCCTGGGAAGGAATAGGATGGGTATATGCCAAAGAAAAAAAATATAAGAAGGCGCTTCAAGCTTTTAGAAAATTTCAATCGATGACCGGATCAAAACTTAAAGGTTTAAACGGATTGGGGTATACTTTGGCCAGACTAGGACAAACCGATGAAGCCCGGGAATGTTTAAAACTGCTTGAGGA
>CAZOJZ010000436.1:0-57125 GCA_964580205.1 uncultured Roseivirgaceae bacterium | reverse complement strand
CTGAGGGACTGAGGGACTGAGGGACTGAGGGACGAGGGACGCACTCATTCACTCCATCAGTCCTTCACTCCTTGAGAGGGACGAGGGACGAGGGACACACTCATTCACTCCATCAGTCCTTCACTCCTTGAGAGGGACGAGGGACTGAGGGATTGAGGGACTGATGGACTGATGGATTGAGGGTATCGGACATTTATTTTCTGAATTTTAATCCATAGACTTCAGGATTATACGCTCAAATCGTAACTTGCAAAACACAATGAGCGGGGATACATGGAATATCTGGAAAATCTAAATGAAGCCCAGAAAGACGGAGTGGTTTTTACTGATGGGCCCTGCATGATCATTGCCGGGGCTGGGTCCGGTAAAACCAGAGTATTGACTTATCGAATAGCCCACCTGATCAAGTCGAAAAATGTTGACCCCTTTAATATCCTTGCACTGACGTTCACCAATAAAGCCGCCAAGGAGATGCGCAACCGCATTGAGCGGATTGTTGGTACTGAGGCCCGAAATTTATGGATGGGGACCTTTCACTCAGTGTTTGCCAGGATTTTGAGGGCTGAAGCCTCAAAGTTAGGTTACCCCTCTAATTTCACCATTTACGATACAGACGACAGTAAATCCCTGATTAAGGCATTGGTTAAAGAAAAGGGACTGGATGATAAAGTTTATAAGCCCAATGTGGTCCTGAACCGTATATCAGCAGCAAAAAATCGCTTGATCTCCTGGCGTAGCTATCTGCAAAACCCTGTTTTTCAAGCAGATGATAATAGCCAAATGAAACCAGAAATGGGCAATTTGTACAAAGCATATTCAGAGCGCTGCTTCAAGGCAGACGCCATGGATTTTGATGATCTACTTTTTAATACCAACCTTCTTTTCAAGGACTTTCCAGAAGTCCTCCATAAGTATCAACACCGGTTTCATTTCGTTATGGTGGATGAATTTCAGGATACCAATCTTTCTCAGTATTTAATCACCAAAAAGCTTGCAGCGGTCAGGCAGAATATTGCAGTAGTAGGAGACGATGCCCAAAGTATTTATGCGTTTAGAGGCGCTGACATTCAAAATATTCTCAATTTTGAAAAGGATTATCCGGATCTAAGGGTGATTAAATTGGAACAGAACTACAGATCTACCCAGAATATAGTAAATGTTGCTAACTCAGTTATTAATCACAATAAAGCACAATTACATAAAAATGTCTGGACCCAAAATGAGGTTGGTGAATTGATTCATCTGATGAAGGCCACCACTGATAATGAAGAAGGAAAGTTAGTGGCATCTTCCATTTTCGAAGAAAAAGTTAATCACCAATACAGGAACTCTGATTTTGCTATTCTCTACCGTACTAACAGCCAGTCCAGGGCTATGGAGGAAGCCCTTCGAAGGGTCAATATTGGGTACAAAGTTGTCGGTGGTTTGTCTTTTTATCAACGTAAAGAGATCAAGGACCTGATGGGATATTTTCGTTTTGTGGTGAATCAAAACGATGAACAGGCTTTGCGACGCATTATTAATTTACCCAAACGTGGAATCGGTCTTAGCTCCATTGAAAAGCTAATGGTCGCTGCATATGACCATGACATTTCTCTTTGGGAGGTCTTGGTTAATGTCAAAAGTTTTCTTAGTCCCAGAGCCGCCAATGCAGTACACGACTTCGTTACCACTATAAGGAGTTTCAAGATAGTAGCGGAACAAAAAGATGCCTTTGCAACTGCAAACCATATCGCCAAGGGATCAGGATTGCTTAAATTCCTTTATGAGGATAAAACCATCGAAGGTCTCAATCGGTATGAGAATGTTCAGGAGTTACTCAATGCTATAAAGGAATTTGTTGACAGTCCTGAAGATTCAAGAAAAGATAACAGCCTTGGTGCATTCCTACAGGAAATTGCATTGTTAACGGATACTGATACCGAAAAAGATAATGAGCTGGAAAAGGTTACTCTGATGACCATTCACAGTGCCAAGGGGCTGGAGTTCAAGAATATTTACGTGGTAGGACTTGAGGAAGATCTGTTCCCTTCTCAGATGATGCTTAGCAGTAGAGCGGACCTGGAAGAAGAACGCCGCCTGTTTTATGTAGCGATAACCCGTGCGCAAAAGAAGTTATTCCTTTCCTATGCCCTGACCCGATATCGCTACGGCAGATTAAAGAGCTGTGAGCCCAGCCGTTTTATCGAGGAAATTGACCCTGTCTTTATAAAAGTAGACCGAAAATGGAGCAGTGGGAAATTCAGTGGAACCACTCCACTAAATACTGTAAGTAATAATTACGCCAAAACCCTGGTTACCGGCATTCAAAGGCAAAGTCTAAGACCGTTAAATGGGAATACCCAAATAACTGCTTCTAAGAATTTTACCCCCAGCGATACATCTATGCTTCAGGAAGGGATGAAGGTCGAACATCCAAAATTCGGATATGGAATGGTAATCAAACTGGATCAGGAAGGCGGGCAAAAGAAAGCCAGGGTCAACTTTGAAAATTTTGGCGAGAAAACTTTATTGCTTAGTTTTGCCAAACTAAAAATACATGATAGCCAATAATGCGATGAGTGATCAACATGAGTACAATACCGGACGTCCTGAATTAATTTTAAAAGAGTATGGACGAAACATTCAAAAACTAGTGAATTACGTGCATGACATCAAAGAAGATGAAAAACGTAAGGAATATGCATACACCCTGGTCGAATTGATGAAGTTGATCAACCCGGCATTAAAGGATGGTAATGAGTTCAATCAGAAACTTTGGGACGACCTTTTCATTATTTCAGGTTTTGATTTGGAGGTTGATGGCCCCTATCCCAAACCTCCCCCGGAAGTGCTCACTAGAAAGCCGGACAAACTAGAGTACAATAACCATAAACTAAAGTACAAACACTACGGACGCAATATTGAGCTGTTGATCGAACAAGCCATTGAAATCAAAGATGAACAGGAACAGAAGGACGCAATCATCTATCTTGGCCGTTTAATGAGGAGTTTCTACGGGATATGGAATAAAGAGGTAGTTGATGAAGAAGTGATATTAAACCACATTATTGAGTTGTCTGATGGCAAGTTAAGTATTGACCTTAAAATTGTAAAAGAGCAAAATCTTTTCGAGCCTACCTACAAAGAAAGACCAAGACGGTCCGGCGGAAATAATGTTAAAAGAAGAGGAGGAAAGAGACGAAAGAGTAATAATTGATGGGCTCATTCAAGATCCAGGGTGGTCATCAATTACATGGTGAAATTATACCACAAGGAGCAAAAAACGAAGCCTTACAGGTAATATGTGGAGTACTCTTAACCTCGGAGCCGGTTACCATTAGCAATGTTCCCCAGATCCGTGACGTCATTAGGCTAATCCAACTTTTGGAAGACCTGGGTGTCAAAGTGGATCGTCTTAGTGCCAATGATTACAGGTTTACATCAGACAATGTAAATCTGAGTTACCTTGAAACCGAATCCTACAAAGAACAAGCCAGTGCATTACGTGGTTCCGTAATGGTTCTGGGCCCCATGTTGGGACGATTTGGGATGGCCAAATTACCAAAACCCGGGGGGGACAAAATTGGACGTAGACGTCTGGACACACATTTTATAGGATTTCAAAAACTGGGAGCTAAATTTAATTTTGACCAGGAAGATTCCTTCTATTCAGTCACTGCTGCCAGACTTAAGGGGCAGTATATGCTACTCGAGGAAGCATCGGTTACCGGAACAGCAAACATAATTATGGCTGCTGTTTTGGCAAAAGGAACCACCCGGATTTATAATGCTGCTTGTGAGCCGTATTTACAGCAATTATGCAAAATGCTACTTGGCATGGGAGCTAAAATTCAGGGCATAGGTTCTAATTTGTTGACTATAAAAGGAGTGGATGAACTGCATGGGACCGATCATACGGTACTGCCAGATATGATTGAGATTGGAAGCTTTATTGGATTGGCAGCAATGACCCAAAGTGCACTGACCATTAAGAATGTGAAATTCCAGGAGCTGGGAATTATTCCTCAAACTTTTAGGAAATTGGGCATTCAGTTTGATCTGGTGGATGATGATATTGTGATTCCGCAACAAGAACATTACGAAATCGACTCTTTTATTGATGGCTCCATAATGACCATTTCAGATGCCCCATGGCCTGGATTTACGCCTGACTTACTTAGCATTATACTAGTGGTAGCTACTCAAGCCAGGGGCACGATTTTGGTGCATCAAAAAATGTTTGAAAGCCGCTTGTTTTTCGTTGACAAATTGATTGAGATGGGGGCCCAGATAATATTATGTGATCCGCACCGGGCAACCGTTATAGGGTTGGATAGAAAAGCCCCCCTGCGAGGTATTCACATGACCTCCCCGGATATTCGGGCAGGAGTTTCATTGTTGATTGCTGCTTTGTCTGCCAGCGGCACCAGCATTATTCACAACGTAGAACAAATTGACCGGGGTTATCAATATATAGACAAAAGATTGGCAGGAATTGGAGCCATGATCGAAAGAATTGAATAACCAACTTAATGTCTCTATTTTTTGCGATACTATTTTTATTCCTCCCCTGTTTTTTCCAAGTCCCCGTACTTAAGGAGTTGGAATTTCTATCCATTCATGTACTTACAGATTACCCGCAATCCTTTGACCTAAGCGGAATCACAAATATCGAAGGTGACTATTGGGTAGTAGACGATAAAGAATGGAACGATAATACCTACAAGATAGCCCTGGGTGCTGGTAATTTCTACTTTGTTGATAGTGTATCACTAGGTATTGACTATAAGTCCGACATTGAAGGAATTGACTATTGTGCTGAATTGGGGATATTCTTTACCGATGAAGAATACGATAGGATCTACCTTTCTACTGGCTCAGCCAACAGTGAAATGGTTTTCAATAAAGGACAACTTCCTAACCAGAGATGGACAAAAAACAAGGGACTGGAAGGGGTTGCGGTGGATTGCCAAAACCGAATACTTTATCTTGCAAAGGAACGAGAACCCCGTTTTATCGTTATATATGATATTGAAAATGAACAAGTTATCGATATTATAACACTTCCAGATGAGGAAGGAGACATCTCTGACTTAAAGGTAGAAAACGGTTTCCTATACATTCTGGAAAGGAATGAGAATTACATTACCAAAATGGACCTTAATACCAATCAAATAGTTGATCGTGTGTCCTACAAAAACACCTGTAGTCATCCAGATGGAAAGTTGTACTATAATAGTCAGTATGGTATGGGTGAAGCTCTGTTGTTAACTCCTGAAGAAATCTGGATTGGCTTGGACAATAATGGTTTGCCCTTCTCGGAGCATGCACAAAAATCTTATGGACTATCTGGAAATCAACCGGTACTGATTCGGTTCAAACGTCCCTCTGGATTCTAGTGTTAAGTTCAGTGTACTGTGTCGTATAAGTCGCAGTACACTGAACTTAACACTAGACGTAATTATTTATCATCACTGGCATTACCAGCATTAAAATGTCCTCATTTTCATCAGACTCATTGGGAATGATCAAACCGGCACGGTTTGGCGCAGAGAGTTGAAGAGTAACTTCTTTGCTGGTAATGTTGCTCAACATTTCCAACAAAAACCGGGCATTGAATCCGATTTCAATATCTTCACCATCGTGGTCGCAGGAGAGTCGTTCACTGGCTTCATTAGAAAAATCCAGATCTTCCGCGGAAACAAGCAGCTCACTGCCTGTAATCTTCAACCGTACCTGATGGGTGGTTTTATTGGCATAAATAGCAATGCGCTTAAGCGAAGACAACCACTCCATTCGATCAATAACTACTCTGTTCTGGTTGTCCACGGGAATTACATTCTCATAATCAGGGAACCGTTCATCTATCAGCCGGCAGATCATTTGGATCTGATTAAACTTGAAATAGGCATTGGATACATTATATTCAACACTCACCGAGGTATTTTCTAACGGCAGGGTGGACTTTAACAGGTTCAATGCCTTACGGGGAATGATCATGGTATTGTCAATATCCGAAACTATGTCCGCCCTTCGATAGCGAATAAGACGGTGACCATCTGTGGCTACAAAGGTAGTATTGGTATCGTTGATGCTCAGATAGACACCGGTCATTGCAGGTCTCAATTCATCATTGCTGGTGGCAAAGATAGTATTGGATATGGCCTTACCCAAAACGTCAGAGGATACATCAACCCTGTAACCATCGGTAACAGAAGGAACCTTAGGAAAATCAGTGGCATTTTCACCAGCTAATTTATACCGTCCATTATCTGAATTTATTTCAACGCTATAAGTTTCTTTGTCAATGGAAAAGGTAATCGGCTGCTCTGGTAGGTTTTTCAAGGTTTCCATGAGTATTTTTGCTGGAACCGCAATACTGCCGCTTTCTTTAGCTTCGACGTCTAAGGATGTGATCATTGATGTCTGTAAATCCGACACGGTCACCGTTAGCTGACCCTTTTCTATTTCAAATAGAAAGTTCTCTAATATCGGAACTACAGGGTTTGTGGTTATCACACCGTTGATGGCAGAAAGTTGTTTCAATAAAGCAGCAGAAGAAACGATAAATTTCATATTGAACGAATATATTTAAGAAAGGTTTGGCTGGCAAATTTAAAAATAAAATAGTTGGGAACAACCATGGGAACAATAGAATAATGGAACAATAAAATAATTGAACAATTGATCAACAGATTAATGGATTAACCGATTTTTGATTTCATAAATTGTCAATAGTCAATTGTTATTCAACGTTCTCGAAATACTCAGCGTTCTTAATGATTGGCAATAAACTCACGGTGCGGAATGTAAAATAATGTTCCCCTGCCCTACCAAGCATGGTACTTTGTGCGGTATCCCCATATAATACCAGCGACAGGTTTTTCATAGGGTCAATATCTGTTGTTGACAACTCCAACCATGGCTTCCCCTCAAACACAGTATCAACTACGGATGAAGCCCTAAGGGTTACCAGGTCCTGTAGATAGTTCATTACCCGGTTACTGTCCAACCGATGTATCCCTGAAACTGAAAAAAATGGGTCCCGATAGTTGATTTCAAAATTATTATCAGGTTCCGAATGGTCCTGGTAGCTGAATGAAAGCAATGATCGCCAGGTATTAAGAAATATAGTGCGACTTCGCCAGTCCCTTAAAGGCAGTTCAAACAATCCACTGACATAGCTGGTATATCCTGGCAAATGAACCAGGTATACTTGTCCATCTTCGGTAGCGAAATAGGAGTGCTGTTTTGCGTCATCCCCTCCGGTCCAGAAAGAGGTTAAGATCTGTTCCCCGTCATAAACCTGCAGGTGACTTCCTGCTTCCTGCATTCTTTGCCAAGCCTCTTGCTTTTCCTGCCCCGTAAGTGGCCTCTGAACCCTTACCTGTTGTAATACAGCGGCCAGTAAGGTTAACAAGTTTTCATCCATAGGAAATTGACCATTGACCATAAATCCTGTGGGAAACGCCCGGCAATCAATGACTTCTCCCCCCCGGCTAATAACCACCCTGTCTATGCGGTCAATATCATCTAACACAAATAGATCTTGATCAATTTGTGACCCTCCGGTTCCTTTTTGCCAAAAACTAAGGGCTACCGACACCATGATCAGGAAAACCAACAGCATCGCAAGGGATATGGTCTTATTTGCTATCATTTAAAGTTTGCATATTTTCGTCGGCGTAAAAATTGTCTTATAACCCCATACACAACCAATAGTACCAGAGGTGTAATCAAATTAAAAAGCTGCCAGGAAAGTCTCTCCCTATCTATACGAACACGGTCTAAAGGTCTGATCTTTATCTCCTTATTTCTGGCATTTATGATCCCCTGATCATTAAGTAAATAGGACATGGAATTCAACAGGAAGTCCTTATTAGCAAAAGCCTCCTGCTGAGAGGCCAGATCGAACCCCATGGGTAAAGGCCGGTCTGTCTTGGGATTAATCTCGCTGATCATCATATCGCCATCCGCCACTACAATGATTTTCGAGTTCCCTTCCGGTTTAATGGGTATGTTTGAAACACCTATGGGAAGCATCCTGTTTTTATATAATGAGGTAAAATTGCCTTCTAATAGGTAAGCCATTGGTATAGGACCCTGATTGAAAGTTTCGGGGTTAAAATCCTTCCGAAGATCATTCAGACTTACCTTCACCGGGTAATCCACCCGCATTGAGTACTGAGATGAAAACAACAAAGGGGTTTTTATTACTCCTATGGCTTTAACAGTATCAATACTGGATGTAAACTTGGTGCTTACTGCATCCAGGTTTCGTACAATTGGGTGTTCGCCGGTGCGGTTAATTATTGGGTAGAATGGCCAGGGCATCCATTGGATATTTGGTTGATTGCCCACAGTTCCTACGATTATGGGATATCTCTGACCGAAGCGGTCTACAATTAGGTCCTTATTGATCCGCAGGCCATAGCGGAAAAGCATATCGTCCAGGTTGGTTTCGAAAGGAAATGCATAAGTACCTGGTCCCTTAATGCTGTCCATATCCACTTGTAGTGCATCCAGGAACATCATAGCCTTTCCTCCTTGCATTAGAAACTGGTCCAGGTGGTACTTTTCAACCTCAGAGAATGGCTGGATAGGTTTGATCACCAGCAATGCATCATAGCCTATTAAGTCTTGATAAATAGATAAATTTACATTCCCAAGATCATAATTTGCTGACAAGTTGGTAGTGAGGTCGACAATATCCCTGTCCCCCGGCTCGCCGTGACCTTTAACCAACCCAATTCGTTGTTGATCACTTGATGACAGTCCCCTGATGGCAGCTGCCAACTCATACTCCAATCCCTCAATGCTTTGATTGAGTTGTTCATCTGGCCCGGCCCCTTTATTGCCCTTCAATAACAAGACACCTCTTTCTCGAGTACCTTGGGCAACAATCGCTCCCGGGAATAGTAATTTTTCTGTACGTTGACCATCCTTAGTATCAATCACGTTGGACGGTTGAATACCTAATTCCGCCAAATTGGCATAGAATTGGTTGCGGGAGGAGGGAGTAGTCGCTTTATCAGGGTCTACAAATTTGTATTGCAGATTGTTTCCGGCATAAATTCGAAACTCATCTAATGTTTCCCGAATGGACTTTTTAAGACGGGCAAATCCGGCAGGCAGCTCCCCGTCAAGGTAGACATCCACATAAACCACATCTTCCAGATTTTGCAACAGCTCCTTAGTAGCTGGTTGAATGGAAAATCTCTTTTCTTCAGTCAGGTCCCATCGTGCAGGAAAATGTCCGGCAAGCTGGTTTAAGATCACCAGCAACATTAGTCCGATTAAGAATTTGAGCACATCCGCTATTATCTTTGAATTTCTGCTTACCATTTTCTGCTGCCAATTACCAAATTTGTCAATAGAATAGTTGTTGCAGTTATGCTGAGAAAATACAGGATATCACGGCTGTCCATCAATCCACGGCTAAGTGCATTATAATGGTAAACCACCCCAAGTTGTTCAATGAAATGGCCGGCGGAACCGATAGCCTCCAGAGAAGCCATCGCAGCTATCCCATCATAAAAGATAAAGCATAAAAATGCTCCCAGAATAAATGCCACAATTTGATTCTCAGTGATAGAAGAAGCAAACACCCCCAAAGCTGTAAAAAATGAACCCAACAATAGCAGTCCAATGTAAGACCCCATAATTCCAGCGCTATCCAGGTTCCCTTTAGGACTGCCCAGCTCATGGATAGAAAAATAATAGATAAACGTGGGTAACAATGAAAAGATAACCAGGAACAAGCCTGCAAAGTACTTACCAAGAATCACCTGCAGATCAGTTACCGGTCTGGTATACAGTATTTCAATGGTTCCTGATTTCTGCTCCTCGGCGAAAAATTTCATGCAGATGGCCGGAATAAGAAACATGAATACATAGGGTGCCAAACCAAACAGTGTCCCCAACTCGGCAAAGCCATAGTCCAGGACATTGGTTTGTGGAAATACCCACATCATCAACCCTATACCCGTTAAAAAAACACTGATTACCATGTAGCCAATCAGGGAGTTCAGGAAGCCCGCAACTTCCTTCCTAAAGATACTAATCACGCACACCTCCTTTTCCGGTCAGGTCTTTGAAAATCTGTTCCAGACTGTGGGATTGTTCCGTCAATTCAATCAATGTCCAGTTTTGTGCTACTGCATGATGGAAAATTGTTGCACGAATGTTTTGCGCATCAGGAGCTAACAACAAAAAACCACCATCAACATCCTCAGTTACTTCAACCACACCTTCTATGTTGCTCAACTGCTCCTTTGTGACACTATTCTCAAAAGATACCCTTACGGTGTACAAAGAGCTGTTTGTGACAGAGGCATCTTTAAGTTGATCCACTGCCTTATCAGCTACGATGGTACCATTATCAATAATTATCACCCGCTGGCACAAGGCCTGCACTTCCTGCATAATATGGGTGGAAAACAACACTGTTTTCTCCTGGCTTACCTCCCTGATCAAATTTCGTATCTCCGTGATCTGATTGGGGTCCAATCCGGTGGTGGGTTCGTCCAAAATCAGCACCTTCGGGTCATGGATCAATGCCTGAGCCAGGCCCACCCGTTGACGATAACCTTTCGATAAAGCACCAATCAGTTTGTTTTGCTCCTTTTTTAAGCCGAACATATCTACTACCCTTCGAACATTCTCTCGAATATTTTTTCTCTTGAGTTGATGTAGCTGTCCTATATATTCCAGGTATTCGTGCACATACATGTCCAGATACAACGGATTATGCTCTGGTAAATATCCGATCTGATGTCGTACTTCAAGCGGATACTCAGTGACTTCTAACCCGCACACCTGCAGTGAGCCTGAGGTTGGCGGTAAATAACAAGTGGCGATTTTCATGGTAGTAGACTTACCAGCGCCGTTAGGGCCCAAAAATCCTACTATTTCCCCTTCTTCAATGTTAAAGGAAATATTATCCAAGACCTTTTGCCGGCCAAATGTTTTGGTGAGATTCTTTACCGCTATGGACATAACACAACTGTCAGTAAAACTAGGAAGTGAATGTTTTATTTTAAAGTTTAAAGATGTTTAATATTACATTGGTGGTTTAAGTGGGATTTTTATTAGTGAAGAGGTAGCAGAGGGGGCAGGGAGCCTGGCGCTGGGCACTCACTGCCTAGCAATCAACTCCTTTATCAACCGTGTCATGCCGGGTTCAGCGGCTTTGGCGGCAGCGATGACGTCATCGATATTGATCTTTTTTATTTTTCCAGGAACGCCAAGATCAGTGATCACTGAAACAGCAAAACAAGGAAGGCCCATATGACGGGCCACCAGGTTTTCAGGAACAGTAGACATTCCTACTGCATCGCCACCAATTACCCGCAGGTATTTATATTCAGCCACAGTTTCCAATGAAGGACCGGGCACAGAAACATATACTCCCTGGTGGCAGGGTATGCGCAGGTCAGCAGCTATCTCCATAGCTTGTCCGATTAATTCACGGTCATATGCATCACTCATATCTGGGAACCGGGGGCCCATCGGGTCCAGGTTTGCACCTCTCAACGGGCTATCAGGTTGTAAGTTTATGTGATCGTTGATTACCATCAAGTCACTCAACTCATAAGCTGGATTTAAGCTCCCGGCAGCATTCGAAACAAATAACTTAGTAATCCCCAGGTTTTTCATGACCCTTACAGGGAATGTCACCTCTTTCATAGAGTACCCCTCATAATAATGAAATCTACCGTGCATCACCACTACTTTAGCATTGCCAAGCTTACCAAAGATCAGGCGGCCTGAATGGCTCTCGACAGTGGAAACGGGAAAGTGAGGAATATCCTTATAATCGATGGATTGATCGATTTTAACTTCATTCACCAGTGATCCCAGCCCGGTGCCCAGAATGATTCCAAACGTCGGTTGAACATGGTGCTGTTGTTGAATAAATGAAGTCGCTTCCGCAATTTTGTGCATGGTTCTTTATTTAAGTATCGATCAAAAATAAGTTTTTCCAATTACCTTTACTCACCATTTTAAAAAAGTATGATAACCATTATCAGTTGTACCAATCGAAAATCTTCGGTTTCCAAGGTGATTTCAGAGTTTTACCATGAGCTTTTATCACGAGCAGGAGTGAAAAGTAGTATTTTAGATTTACAAGATCTACCGGCTGACTTTGTTTTGTCTGCCTTATATGAAAATACCGGCAAAAATACGACATTCAACCAGATGACTGAGCTAATCATAAATTCCGGCAAGTTTGTCTTTGTGGTACCGGAATACAACGGTTCTTTTCCCGGAGTGCTTAAGGCTTTTATCGATGGAATGGCTCACCCGGTGTCTTTCAAAGACAAGAAATGTGCGCTGGTAGGTTTGTCCTCGGGTGTGCAAGGTGGGGCCTTGGCTTTGAGTCACCTGACAGATATTTTCAACTATCTGGGTATGCACGTGCTGGCCCTGAAAGTGAGAATGCCTGGAATTGAAAAACTTTTGACAGATGGTAGAATAGATGATAAATTGATTCTGGAGTTGCTGGATATGCAGATAAAGGACCTGGTTAATTTCTGAGGGCATGGCGCGTGGGGCATGGCACGTAGGGCATGGCGCGTAGGGCTAAGGGCATGGGGCATGGCGCGTGGATTCGAGATGGCTATTATCCAATTGGCTTAGAATTGATAGGTAGTTTGGTTCATTCAAAAGAATAGCGCATACCGCTTAGAGCATAGGATGTAAAGTGCTGTAAAACACGAAAATGGGGTCTAGCCTAGTTTTGTGCTTGGTGCTTGGACCTTATCTAGGATTTGGGTTTTGGGATTTGAGTTTGCCCACAGGTGGGGCCGATACAGAAAAAACCCCCTTTCGGGGGCTTTTTCCCACTAAACATCAAAAACCACTTAACTATCAACTATAAAAAATTCCCAAATAGGGATTAGTCCACATTGTCATGCAAAAATTTATTGTGACCCAGAATCTGATTCTCATCATTGAGCTGATACCTTGAAATATTCTTTTCAGAACTATGGGGCACATCCTGTAACCGCACTTTCTTTCTTAAATAGGCCGGAACGTCTAATTTTTCCTTGAAATTATCGGCATCAACCGGATTGGCAATTCCTTTTAATCTGTTGATACGATCCGTCGCTTGCTTTTGCAGCATTTCTCGTTTGCTCTGCACTGCATCTGATTCCTCCATGCTAATAAATGAGGTACGGAAAGGGTCCACCGATTCGGTTTCCTTTACTTCTTCCTTACCAGTATCAAAATTCCATTTGATGATCTTTTCCTTGGTCTCTTCTTCAGGAACCTCAGCTGACTTCTTATCAGCAGGCTTTGAAAATCCTTCGAAAGAATAGGTTTTTGTGGGTTTGCTAATATCCTGACCCTCATCAGCATTATTTTTATTTTTCGGTTTTTCGAACAGATCAATTTGTTTGTTGGATTCCAAGTCAAAAACGGTCCTTTGATTTTCCACGCTGCGGTCAATAGCGCTATCAAATCCGGTAGCAATCAGGGTTACCCTGATACTCTCACCCAGATCAGGATCAACTCCATGACCAAAGATAACGTCTGCATCGGTTCCGGCTATTTCCTGGATATATTCAGTAATGTCTGTCAACTCGTCCATTTGAAGCTCAGCTTCTTCTCCGCTGATAATGGAGAGAAGAATCTTTTCTGCTCCCTGAATACTTTCATTGTTTAGCAATGGTGATGATATTGCTTCCTCAGCTGCACGACGAGCCCGATTTTCTCCTTCAGTAGTTGAGGAGCCCATTACTGCCGCACCGGAGTTCATCATCACTGTTTTAACATCTTCAAAATCAACATTCACATAACCTGGAACAGTGATTATTTCTGCGATTCCTTTACTGGCAGTGGTCAATACGTTGTCGGCCTTAGCAAAAGCCTCACTGATGGCAAGATTACCATAGATCTCTCTTAATTTGTCGTTAAGGATTACCAGTACAGTATCACAATTTTCCTTCATTTCTTTAATGCCCAACTCTGCCTGCTTCATCTTTTTCTTACCTTCGAAACCAAATGGAACAGTTATAATTCCCACTGTCAGGATGTCCAGTTCCTTGGCAACCTTAGCAATCACCGGAGCAGCCCCAGTTCCCGTGCCACCCCCCATCCCGGCAGTAATAAATACCATTTTGGTATGCTCATGCAGCAGTTCCCTTATTTCTTCTTTATTTTCAAGGGCCGCATTTTTACCAACCTCGGGGTTTGCACCTGCACCTAATCCCTGAGTGAGATGTAATCCGATTTGCAAGCGATTGGGAACAGGGCTATTGTTGAGCGACTGTATGTCAGTATTACAGACGATGAATTCGACGTCTTTAATACCTTGATTGAACATATGATTTACAGCATTACTGCCTCCACCACCTACACCAATTACCTTAATAATTGATTTGTGATGTTTTGGAATTTCGAATTTATAGGCGTTTAGTGTCATAGTTAATAAAATTTTTATTTATGGTTTCTACTACTGATAGTCTTTGTCATCAAAATCATCGATCAACAGATCTCTGGTCTTGTCTAATATTCGTTTAAAAAAGTCGGCGCCATTGTTTACTTTGACTTGGGAATGACCCACGCCTACCTGTTGGTAACGATTGTCTCGGTCATCCAGGGCCCGGAATCCGGACAATACCAGTCCAATACCAGTGGCATACATTGGACTTTTCACAATCTCAACTTTGCTTTTCCCCAAGTGTTCATTTGGGTAGCCAATACGTGCGTCCATACCTGTCATGTACTCAAATAGTTGTTTTACGTTTTGCAACTGTGAGCCACCACCGGTAATTATCAATCCGCCAGCAAGTTTTTTCTCATACCCTGAGGTTATAATTTCAGTATGTACCAACTCAATGATTTCCTCCATACGTGCTTCAATAATATGAGCCAGGTTCTTAATGGATATTTCTTTCGGCGGCCTGTTTCTGAGTCCCGGAATACTAACTATTTCATTAGGATTGGCTTCCTCGGCTATAGCCTTGCCAAAACGCACTTTCAACTGCTCGGCCTGGTGTTGCATAACAGAACACCCCTGCTTGATGTCAGAGGTAATAATATTTCCCCCGAAGGGTATCACTGCAGTATGTCTGATAATATTGTCGTAAAACAAAGCAATATCCGTGGTGCCGCCTCCAATATCCACCAGACAAACACCAGCTTCCTTTTCATCATCACTTAACACCGCCAGGCTGGAAGCCAGTGGCTCCAGAATCAAATTGTCGATTTTCAGGCCAGCTCGGCGAACACATTTATTCACATTATTTATGGCATTTGTTTGAGCGGTAATAACATGAAAATTGGCCTCCAGCTTCACACCTGACATGCCTACGGGATCGTTTATCCCATCCTCGTAGTCTACCACATAATCCTGAGGCATTACGTGAATAATTTCACTGCCCGGGGGAATCACTATTCGATACATATCATTGGTTAGCCGGTTGACGTCCTCAATGGTTATCTCATCATCATTGGGCTTGGTAATACTTCCATGATGCACTGCGCTTTTAATATGTTGACCTGCAATACCTACATTGACCACCCTAATATCAATCTCTGCCTGCTCCTCGGCCTCACTAATTGCCTTTGAAATAGCATGTACAGTTTTATCAATATTAGTGACGATGCCCCTGATAACACCATCTGAAACTGCCTTGCCCATTCCCAATACTTCCAGCTTGCCATACTCATTTTTCTTTCCAACGATAGCACAGATCTTAGTGGTACCTATATCCAGGCCCACAACGATTTTATCTTTTTGCATTGTTCTTAGGAATTAAATTGTTAATAGTTATGTGTTTTTGGTTCATTAATTCAATCATTCGCATATTATTTGGTCTGTGTATTTCACACTAACCCGGTGATAACTATTCCACCCTTTTTTGGGTAATATTTTCTTGTAAAACAGATCCATACGGGAAAATTTACTTTTTAGATTATCCGGAGTACCAAATTCTATCTGTTGTTTTCCAACCTGAGGATACATTACAATATCAGCATCAGCATTTATATCAAGCTGGGTAATCTGAGCTTTCCAAAACTCCCGGTCATGTATGTATTTGATCAGCTCTAAAACATCATAAGCAGTCCCGTGATTAATCTCGCGGGATGAAAGTTGAGCATTGATCATCGTGTCAGCATAATCGCCTGTAACCAACAATACCCTTGCAGCAAATTTATCTGAGACCGGCAGCATTGCCCCGGTAGAAGAAATATAGGCGTCAGGGTTATTTTGCCTTACAATCCTGGCAATAGGTTCACTTTGGCTAACCTCTACTATCAATTTCCCTTTTAGGTTACAGAATACTTCCGCATCTATGATGAAGTCATGACTTAACAAACGATTTTCCATTTTAGCCATTTCGTCAGTAGTTATACGATGGCCAACGGCAGAGTCGAAATTGATTAACTCCAGAATGTCCTCCTCAAGCACAAAGAATTTGCCGTTCTGGTTATTAATTATGATTTGAACTTCTTCACACACCCTATTGCTATGCTTTTTTTCAGCAAACCCAATGGCTGAAATCACTAAAAGAAAGGCCAGACCAATCTTAGCGGCATGAAGCATCTTATTTTTTGGAATCATTTTGAGCCTGGTTTATCAATACATTTTTAATAGGTCCTACCAATTGGTCTATATCACCGGCCCCAATGGTCAGTACCACCTCTAATTGCCTTTCCGCCACCAATTCACAAATATTATCCTCATTTGAAAGCTCGAATGGTACTGTTAGTTCCGTGGCTATCAAATTGGAAGAAACCCCGGGAATAGGCTTTTCTCTGGCGGGATATATATCCAGTAAAAGCACCTCAGTTGCAAGACTTAAACTATTGGCAAATTCAAGATAAAAATCCCGTGTCCTGGTAAACAGATGAGGTTGAAAAATGGCTGTTATCTTTCGGTTTGGGTAAAGCCTTTTAACAGAATACAACAATGCTTTTATTTCCACCGGGTGGTGGGCATAGTCATCGATAAAAACTAACTCGGGCTGGTTAATAATAAACTCGAACCTACGCTTTACTCCCGAGTACGATGCTATTGCCTCTCGAATTTCTTTTTCGTCCAAACCAAGTGACCAGCCTACGGCTATAGCCGACATGGCATTCTCTACGTTGTGAAAACCTGGCATATTTAAATTCAGTTGATCCATATTAATTTCCGGTGATTGTATGTCAAAAATGAACTTGCTGTCCTTTACGCTGATATTAATTGCTTTAAAAATTCCTGATTCGATGCCGTAGGGATAAACTGAGACCCCTGCTTTTACATAATCTTTGAGAAGATTATAAATCTGATTATTGATAAAAAGTTTTCCTCCTGGTTTAATCTTCCCTACAAATTCCTTGAAACTTTCTTGCATTTGCTTAGAATCACCATACACATCCAGGTGATCTGCATCCATTGCAGTGATTACTGCAATGTCAGGTTGTAATGTTAAAAATGAGCGATCATACTCATCTGCCTCCACTACCATTATCTGCTCCTCGGGTGGTGCCTCGCTGTCCATCAATAGATTACTTTGATAATTTTGAGTAATACCACCGATAAATGCTGTGCACGGTCTGCCCGAGTGTTTCAATAGGTGCCCGATTATTGATGATGTGGTAGTCTTACCATGGGTACCTGCCACCGCAACTGTGAAATAGGGTTTGGATATTATCCCTAACATTTGAGACCGCTTGAGGAAAGTTAAAGAATGGGCCTTCAATGTTTTGCTTATTTCATTGTCACTGGGTACCGCAGGTGTGTAAACCACCAGTTTACCGGTAGTTTCTTCCAGTAACTTTCTCGGAATGGTTTCCTTGCGGTCTTCATAACTGATAGGCACACCCTGTTTCTCCAATGATCTGGTAATAGATGATTCTGTCCGATCGTAACCGGCAATGTCAATTCCCTGCCTCTGGCACCAGTGAGCCAACGCACTCATTCCAATTCCTCCGATCCCTAAAAAATAGATCATATTTAATTCTTCAATTCTCAACTTGCCAACTTCAATACTTCCAAAGCAATGTCATCAGCCGCATTGGGTCGTGCCATTTTCCCGATATTTCTGGTTAACTCTAATTGTTTCTCTGAATCCTGTACTAAGCTGATTGCTTTACTGGCCAATTGATCAACAGCCTGTCTATCACTAACCCATAGGGCAGCATCAGCATCAACCAGGGCCATAGCATTCTTGGTCTGATGATCTTCTGCTACATTCGGTGACGGCACCAGTATGGCCGGTTTTCGAACCAGGCACAACTCTGCAATTGACAAAGCACCAGCCCTGGAAATAACTACATCCGCTGCGGCATATGCCAGGCTCATTTCCTCAATAAACTCACACAAACGAATATCAGATTGATCTTTGCCAGCCAGTTGTCCTTTAATATCTTTAAAATAAAACTTTCCCGTTTGCCAAATCAGCTGGATTCTTTGCTCCGCAAACAACCTCAATTGCTTCAGCAAACTTTGATTAATGGTACGTGCCCCTAAGCTGCCTCCAATTACCAGGATGACTGGCCGATTTTCATCTAGTTGATAAAAGCTCAGAGCCTCACTCCTTTTGTTGCTCACATTTTTGATATCCTCGCGTACAGGATTTCCAGCCAATATTATTTTCTCCTTAGGGAAATACCGTTCCATATGATCGTAGGCAACACATATTTTTTGAACCTTATCTGCCAACCATTTGTTGGCCAATCCGGCATAGCCATTTTGTTCCTGAATTAGAGCAGGGATCCCCCTCTGTGTGGCTGCGTATAACAATGGGCCACTGGCGAAACCTCCTACACCCACCACTACCTGGGGTTTGAAATCTTCCAAAATGATTTTAGCTTTTCGAATGCTGGACCACAGCTTATACGGAAACATTAGATTCTTCCAGGTTAACCTCCTTTGAATTCCGGTGATTGGAAGCCCTATAATTTTGTACCCTGCCTCAGGAATTTTTTGCATTTCCATTCTGCCCTCAGCACCTACAAACAAAATATCGATATTGCTATTCAGATGTTTCAATGCATTGGCAATAGCCAGGGCTGGAAAAATATGGCCTCCGGTACCGCCTCCGGATATAATTACTCTCAACTTATTTGTGCTCACTTCTTTCATCAGGCGGCCTTGGACAAGTTTCTATTTACCTTAATCTTGCTCTTCAGTGGCTGGTTGGGTTCCTCTTTACTTACACTGAGTATAATACCAAGAGCAATTCCGTTGAACAACAGGGAAGTGCCACCCATACTTAGTAGTGGCAGTGTAAGCCCGGTGATGGGGCCAAGCCCCACTGCCACTCCCATATTCACCAGAGCCTGGAGTACCAGGGCAAATGCCAGTCCTGCAGATAATAATCCACCAAATGCCCGTTCACTTTTAGCCACCGTCCGCATTCCCCGATATAACAGAGTCAAATACAGTCCGATTACCACTACCCCACCCATTAGACCATACTCCTCAATGATTATGGCATAGATAAAATCAGAATATGGATGTGGCAGGAAGTTTCGCTGATCGCTTCGGCCCGGCCCTTTCCCGGTAATACCACCCGTTGCTATGGCTATGTAGGATTGTTTGGCTTGGAATGGTATTTCATCTTCATTGAAAAAACTTTCAAATCTCGACTTAACGGTTTCTCCACGCTGACCAAATTGTACTGCTAAACTTCCTGCTAATGCACCCACTAATACTAACATTAATAAATATCTTATAGGAACCCGCCCTATGAACATGATCAGCAGACAAATCACAAATAGTAATAAACCTGAAGAAAAATCAGTTAGAGCGATTAATCCGCAGATAACACCGCACCACAATAGCATGGGAATAAAGGATTCCTTAAAATCATCGATATTTTGCTGCCTTTTGGAAAGCATACTAGCCAGATTTGCAATGAGCGCTAGTTTGGCAAGATCGGAAGGTTGAAATGGTTGATTTATCAGGGGTATGGTAATCCATCGGCTAGCTTCATTAATGGTTACCCCGTATTTCCAGGTAACTATTAATAGTGGTATTGAGGCCCAAAGAGCAAACTGTGACAATTTTGAATAGTATTTATAATCTATCTTATGAGCTACCCACATGGCCGCCAGGCTTATTAAGACCAACCCTGCATGCTTCATTAGGTAATGCTCGGTGTTTCCATCCATCATTTTATAAGCCAGAGTCCCGGTGGCGCTATAAACCACCAATATGCTTAGTATGGATAGAGCGATGACTACAAACCATATTACAGGATCACCATTCAGATGTTTTTGTGCCCAGGATCTGATCATGCTAGTATTTCAAATCCACTAATTTTTTTTTTATCATTTACAATTCTCTTGAACTGGTCGCCCCTGTCTTGATAGTTATTGAATAGATCAAAACTGGCACAGGCTGGTGATAGCAATATCACATCACCCTCCGAGGCAGCATCCATAGCAAGAGCTACTGCCATTTCCATGCTGTCGGCCTCCATCCAGGTTGGAATTAAGCCTCCAAACGCCTCTTTAAGCGCCTGGTTATTTACTCCCAGACAAATAAGGGCTTTTACTTTTGAACAAACTATGTCTTTGATTGCCTGGTAGTTATTCCCCTTATCTACTCCCCCGGCAATCCATATCACCGGCTGATCGTAGCTTTGTAGCGCATAAAACACGGCATCAACATTGGTAGCTTTAGAATCATTCACAAAGGATACTCCCTCTACTGTTCCCACGTATTCCAATCTGTGGGCGGTATTTTTAAAACTGCCAAGCGCTACCACCAATTCATGCAAAGGGATATCGCACAAAAGAGCCGCGAGAGATGCCGCCATAGCATTTACCATATTGTGGGGTCCCTGAATTGCAACATCCGAGACCGATATCTCCATGGACGAATCATTCGACGGAGTGTTTATATTGAAGTACAGCTTATCACCTTCCAGGAAAGCACCTGGTTTCTGATGGCGTGCCATGGAAACCGCGAAACGTGCTGCCTCCAGTTGCTGCCTTTGCATTCTGGAGGTGATCACTTCGTCGTCGGCAAAATATATAAAACAATCTTCCCCAGTCATATTTTGGGTAATCCTGAATTTTGAAGCCACGTATTTTTGGAAGTCGTGGTCATATCTGTTCAAGTGATCTTTAGTTATGTTCAACAGTATGGAAATATGAGATCTAAATTGAAACATGGTGTCCAGTTGAAAACTGCTAATCTCAACCACATAGTAGTCGTATTGATCATCGATTACTTGCTTTGCTAAGCTGTGGCCAATGTTTCCTGCCAGCCCGGCTTTGATTCCACAATGTTTAAGAATATGATGGGTCAGTAAAGCGGTGGTAGTTTTACCATTGGTACCGGTGACTGCAATCATGCCGGCCTTGGTGTATCTGGCAGCAAACTCAAGTTCAGATATTACCGGTATACCTTGTTTCAGGCATTCTTGAACAATCTGCACTTGATCCGGGATACCAGGGCTCTTAATCACTTCTGTTGCTTGAAGAATCTTCTGGTTGGTATGTACGCCTTCCTCAAAAGTTATTTCCTGCTCCAGCAATTGCCTTTTATAGCGGTCCTGAATGGATCCGTTGTCCGATACAAATACCTGTAGTCCCTTGGCCTTGGCTAACAATGCGGCACCACATCCACTTTCACCAGCTCCAAGTATTACAATGTTGTCTGCCATTTATCTCAGTTTTAAAGTTGCCAATGAGAATACTGCCAATAGCACCCCGATAAGCCAAAATCTGGTGGCAATTTTAGACTCATGGTATCCTTCCATTTGGTAATGATGATGGAGCGGTGCCATTTTGAAAACCCTCCGGCCCTCTCCGTATTTCATTCTGGAATATTTAAAATAAAGTACTTGAATTACTACAGACAGGTTTTCCAGGATAAACACTCCGCATAAGACAGGAATCAAAAGCTCCTTCCGCAGGGCCAACGCCAATACGGCAATTACCGCCCCCAAAGTCAAACTCCCGGTATCGCCCATAAATACCTGGGCTGGAAAGCTGTTGTACCAAAGAAATCCTATAGCAGCACCTACCAGAGCAGTGCAAAAAATTACCAGTTCTCCCGAGTTTGGCAAGTACATAATATTGAGGTACTCAGACCAAATCATATTTCCTGACAGGTAAGCGAAAATAGCCAGAGTCAGAGCGATTATAGCAGAAGTACCGGCAGCCAGACCATCGATCCCATCTGTAATATTTGCCCCGTTCGAAACCGTCATGATTGCCAGTATTACTACTGCTACATAGACAATCCAGGTTAGGTCCTTATCAAGCCAACTTACCAGAACTTTGTAATCGAACTCATTGTTCTTCACAAATGGAATGGTAGTCTTTGTCGACTTGGTGTCTCGATATTCTGTATTAAAGTTGTCAGCTTGGTCGATGGAAAGAGGTGCATAAAATTGTCGTATCACCACATCCGGATGAGAATAAAGCGTCACTCCAACAAACAACCCCAGCGCTATCTGTCCGCCTATTTTAAATCTTCCCTTTAAGCCAGCCTTGTTCTTTTTAAAAACCTTTATATAGTCATCAACAAAACCCACCAACCCCATCCAGACCAGGGCTATCAACATTAATTGGATATACACATTATCCAGGTCGGCAAATAAAATAGTGGGAAAGAAAATGGCGGCGATAATTATGACACCACCCATAGTAGGGGTTCCACTTTTTTCCATTTGGCCCTTCAGACCCAGGTCCCTGATGGTTTCGCCTACCTGCTGCCGGTGCAGGTAGTTAATAATCCGTTTCCCTAAAGCAATGGTAATAAGGAGGGACATGATGACCGCCATCCCAGCTCTGAAACTGAGGTATTGAAATACCCCGGCCCCAATTAAATCATACTCTCGGTCTAAAAAATCAAATAAGTAATATAACATTTCCGTAACACAACATAAAAAATAGCGCTTTGCTTAATCCTCTGCCCCTCCCTTTACCAATTCCATCATTTGAGTTAATACAACTTTATCGTCAAAATCATGACGTATTCCTTTTATTTCCTGATAAGTCTCATGTCCTTTCCCAGCCACCAGTATAATATCGTGGTTGGTTGACAACGTACATGCGGTTTTTATGGCTTCTTTTCGGTCCACAATGGATAAAACCTTCTTCAGATGTACAGCATTAATTCCCTTTTGCATGTCCTGCAATATCTGCTCGGGTGCCTCATCCCTTGGGTTATCAGAAGTCAGTATAACTTTGTCACTGTACTTACATGCTATATCGGCCATAATCGGCCGCTTGTTTTTATCGCGATTTCCTCCACATCCAACTACCGTGATCACTTGCTCCTGACCTGTTCTGAAAGCCTTTATTGCAGTCAATACCTTATCCAGGGCATCGGGTGTATGGGCATAGTCAACAATTGCTGTCACCTCCGAGTCTGTAGTTACCCTATCAAACCTTCCGGGGGCCGCTCCCATGTTGGATAATCGCCTTAGTGTTTCCTCAGAGGATTCACCCAACAGCAATGCCACCGCATAAGTGGCTACCAAATTGTAAGCATTGAACTCCCCGATAAGTTTAAACCACACAACTCTCTGATCTATTTCTAATTCCAGGCCACTGCGGGTATTGGCGATAATTTTGGCTTTGTAATCTGCAAGTCTCTTTATTCCATAGGTCAGCTTGCGCGCCCTGGTGTTTTGCAACATTACTAAACCGCGTTTATCGTCAATATTCACCAATGCAAATGCATCATTAGGCAACTGATCGAAAAGCTTTTTCTTAGCCCGTATATAGGCATCAAAGCTCCCGTGGTAGTCCAGATGATCATGGGAAAGATTGGTGAAAACTGCACCGGTAAAGTGTAATCCGCATACACGTTCCTGTACTATGGCATGGCTACTTGCTTCCATAAAGCAATGGGTACAGCCCTCCTTTGCCATTGATTCCAACAGAGCATTTGTGGTTATGGCATCCGGGGTGGTAAGTGAGGTCTGTAATATGAGATCGTTGATCCTGTTATTCACGGTAGAGATCAGTCCTACCCGATATCCAAGGTCCTGGAATAACTGAAATAGCAAAGTTGCTGTGGTAGTTTTCCCATTAGTACCAGTAAGCGCAATCAGTTTAAGTTTCTTAGAGGGATTGCCATAAAAATTGGAGGCAATATGGCCAAGGGCTGCCGCACTATTCTTCACGGTAATATAAGTCACATTTGGTCTCAGAATGGCTGGTACATATTCACATACAATAGCAATAGCACCGTTGTCGATGGCATTGTCAATGTACTGGTGCCCATCGGTCTGAGTCCCGGATACGGCCACAAACAATCCTTCTGGATGGACGTCCCTGGAATCTACAAAAACTCCTTTTATGTCAACATCCATATTGCCGGATACCGTCTTTAGGGAAACTTTGTATACAATTTCTTTTAGTGCTGCCATTAGCCTAATTCCAGTATGATCTTTGCTCCAGTTGATACCTGGGCCCCAACAGCCAGCGACTGCCTGGTAATTCTCCCTTTGCCTTTGAAGGCGACTCTAAATCCGTTATTTTCCAACAGTGGTAGTGCATCACGCAAAGTCATACCCACCACATTCGGAACTCTATTTGGTAAGATTTCATTCTCCAACCACTTAACTGAATTGTAGTTTCTTTTGGACAACACCCAATCTGCCTCAGTTCCGGAGTGATTGGAAATCCCCAATTCATTACATATCAGTTGTAGATCCTGAAGCTGACCTGACTTAATTACCGGAAACACTCCAATTTGCGGATTTATTGCCGGGTCGAACATTTCATGCATATCCGAATCACGACTGAAGATATTATCGGCAATTTCCTTAAATACGGGGGCGGCCACATCACTACCATATTGGTTATAGCCCTTTGGCTTGTCAATAATTACAATGCAGCTATATTTTGGGGCCTCTGCAGGAAAATATCCTACAAAAGACGTGTAATAGGCTTTTTCATACCCACCAGTTGCTTTTACTTTCTGAGCGGTACCGGTTTTACCGGCAATTCGATAGTCGCTGTCTTTGATATTAGAAGCAGTGCCTTCCTGAATTACCAGTTCAAGCAACTGCTGCATTTTAACCAATGTAGCCTTACTGCATATTGAGGGCCTAATTACTTCAGGTTGATACAGTTTCCAGGTCTCGCCAGCCTTACTAATTCGCTTTACTATCATGGGCTTCACCATAGTACCACCATTGGCAATGGCGTTGTACAAGGTAAGTGTATGCAAAGGCGTGAGCTTTAGTTCATATCCAATGGACATCCAGGGAAGAGTTACTCCACTCCAACTGGGATCTGCGGGATCTTTTATATATGGGACCCCAGCACCTTTCATTTGGAACTGCAACGATTCGGTTAGTCCCATCTTATCCAAATATGAAATGAAACTTTCGGGCTTCAATCCAAAATGTTCGTTTACCAACCGGCTTACTCCAATATTTGAAGATTTCGAAAAAGTTTCAGCAACAGAGATCTTACCATACCCTCCTCGTTTATGGTCCCGCATTACTTTATCATAATACTCGTAGGAGCCCTTTCCGGTATCAATGCTATCAGTTAACTGAATTTCAGAATCCTCCAATAATGCCATCATTGAAGCCAGCTTGAAAGTACTTCCTGGCTCGGTAAGTCCTTGTTCTCCCACCGCATAATTATATAGCTCCCAATATTTTCCTTGTTGGTTTTTGCTCAGGTTAGAAATAGCCTTTATATAACCGGTTTCAACCTCCATCACCACTACGCAGCCATAGTTTGCATCGTGTTGCTCTAGTGCCCGAAGTAAAGCGCTCTCAGCAACATCCTGAAGATTAATATCAATGGTAGTTTCAATATCCATACCTTCCACGGCCTTTACTTCAGACCCGTCGTGTACTGGTTTCCAACCACCACCGGCCATTTTCTGGAACAGGGCATTCCCGTTGGTTCCTGCAAGCACATTATTGAAACTGTATTCAAGGCCGGCCCCGTCACTATTATCGTTAATAAACCCTATGGTCCTGGTCCCGAGATGTGAAAATGGTTTGAACCTTAAGTCTACTTTCTCAAAAATGGCGCCACCTCGCATACGGCCTTCTCGAATAATAGGCCAGGTTTGCATTAACTTCTTATCGTGATAGTCGACCTGTTGGTTATTGATTACCAGATAGCGTTTGTTGGACTGACGAGCTTTTTTAATTTTTCTTGAGTAGTAGTCCGCTGACCTGTCGCCAAAATAATCAGCAATATAAACAGCGAGTGAATCCAATCCGTCATTAAAAACCTGCTCATCCGATACCGATGGATCAAATGCCAACCGATAGAATGGTAAAGAAGTGGCCAATAAGCTGCCGTTGTCTGAATAAATGTTTCCCCGGGTCGCTTTGACAGTCCTGAATTGTAAGCCAATCTCCTTGGCCATAGCGGTCCATTTGTCCCCTTCAACGAATTGAATTCGTGCTATTCTTATAACCACAATGACAGCAAATATGAAAGCGAATAAGAATGCAATCCTAACTCTTAGCAATATGGACCTCTTTACATTCACTGCTCTGCTATTATTTTTAATGGGGGCTTGGAACTTTCACGTAAACCAGACTTTTTCACTTTTGATGCTACTTCTGACTGCTTACTATCAAACATATAATCTGCTTTCAATGTATGATAATCCGCTCTCAGGTCTTCCAACTGCTTCTGGGCTTCAGTTATTTTTCTGATGGTGTTTTCTGCATGGTGTCCGTTTCCTATATACAGAATACCCAAAGTCATTAAAAACAACACCTGGGGTAGATAGGTACTTGAAGTTTGTCTAATAGACAGATCCTCTACTTTCAACCACCGCTCCAGTACCTCAAACAATGATCCTCTGGCTGTTCTTTTGTCTCTCTTAACTTTGTATATATTTCCTCTTCTACCCATAAATCAAATACGTTCTGCGATTCTCAGTTTAGCGCTGCGTGATCTGGGGTTTGATTCCAGTTCTAAGGGTGTAGCAGTAACCGGTTTTTTAACCAGCGGATTGAACGAACGCAAGGGGTTGCCAAAAAAATCCTTCTTGAGCTCTCCCTGAATATCACCCTTATTAATAAAATTCTTTACCAGCCTGTCCTCCAGTGAGTGATAACTGATCACCACCAGTCTCCCTCCTACACTAATTAAGTCTTCACTTTGCTGTAAAAGAGCTTCCAAAGATTTCATCTCCTGATTTACCTCGATCCTGAGTGCTTGAAATACCTGAGCAAGGTATTTGTTCTGCCAACGCCCAGGTACCAGATGAGCAATGGATTTCTTGAACTGCGATACGGTATTAATAGGTCGATTAAGTCGTGCTTTTACAATTGCTGAGGCCAGTGTTTTGGCATTTCTTATTTCACCATATTTCCCGAATATCTCTTGTAAAGATGCTTCATCATAAGTGTTGATGATTGTTTTGGCAGTCAGGTCGGCTTTTTGATCCATTCTCATGTCCAGTTCTGCATCAAACCGTGTAGAGAAACCTCGTATCGGAGTATCGATCTGATGGGACGATACACCAAGATCGGCGAGAATGCCATCTACACTATTAACCCCATTTAGCCTTAAATATTTTTTCATATATCTAAAATTCACCGGTATAAACGTGAACAAAGGGTTTTTAATAAATCCCAAATTTGCCAAAACATCTTCATCCTGATCAAATCCAAATAGTTTTCCACTTTTTAGTTTCTCTAATATTGCTTTCGTGTGCCCCCCACCGCCAAATGTGGCGTCTACATATATTCCATCCGGATCAATAGCCAGCCCTTCAATACTCTCATCCAACAAAACCGGTTGGTGATAGCCCATTTATTCGACTAAATATTTTTCAGCCAGTTTCGAAAACTTAATCTGGTCATTAATTTTAAACTCTTGGAAGATGTCCGAATTCCATATCTCCACGCGATTGCCCACGCCAACTACAATCACCTGTTTCTCAAGCTGAGCGTATTTGAGCATGGGCTTTGGGATTAAAAATCTGCCCATGGTGTCCAAGTCCACCAGAGCATTCCCCCTGAAAAAATTTCGCTGGAGCATTCTAAATTCTTGATTGAATTCATTCAATCCGGCAATCTTATTATAAATTTTTTTATACTCAATAAGAGGATATAATACCAGACATGGCTCAAATCCACGTTGTAACATCAACTCGGTACCATTGCTTTCAGGTAGCTGCACCTTGATCTTTGCAGGCAACACCAAGCGGCCCTTTGCATCTAGTTTACAATTGTACTCACTGGAGAAGAGTGTCATAGCTTTTCCAAACAATCCTTGCTAAAAACAAATGTAGAAAAATATTTAGCATATCCTACCACATTTTGACACTTTTTACCACTTTTTACCAAATTCTCCCAAAACCGTTAACAAACACCGAAAATATGCTTTTTTCAGGAGGTATGGAGGTTAGATTCCCGCTAACTTGTAGGATTAGAGCATATTCATTTATACTTAATTACTGCCCAACAGGAAGCTATTATCAACAATTAACTATGGGATTCTTTACAAGCAGGTGTTAAGGTGTCAGAAAGTGGCGGGAAATTTCACTATCTATCTCTGGAAACGGTAAATTCTACCATTTGTTGAAGTGAGTGCTTATATGATGAGTCTTCAAAGCCATCCAATATACTGAGGGCTTCATCTACATATCGTCTCATTACCCGATTGGCATAATCAATGCCTCCGGATTCTTTTACAAATTCAATAACTGCCTGCACGTTTTTACTGCGATGATTATTACTTTTTACAATGCTCCTTATCTTATGGCGATCTCTCGAAGAGGCTTCTCTCAATGAATAGATCAGAGGCAGGGTCATTTTCTTCTCTTTAATATCAATTCCCAATGGCTTGCCAATCTGGGCACTTCCATAGTCAAATAAATCATCCTTTAACTGAAATGCCATCCCTATCTTTTCTCCAAAAAGGGTCATTTTAACTATGCATTTTTCATCAGCCCCCGAAGAAGTTGCACCTACTCCACAGCAGGAGGAAATTAGACTTGCTGTTTTTTGCCTGATGATATCAAAATATATGCTTTCCGTTATGTCCAGGTTTTTCGCCTTTTCCATCTGAAGTAATTCGCCCTCGCTCATATCGCGCACTGCCTGAGATACCAGCCGTAATAGATCAAAGTCACCGTGGTCAACTGATAACAATAAACCCCTGGATAGCAGATAGTCTCCTACCAACACCGCGATCTTATTTTTCCATAGGGCATTAATAGAAAAAAAACCACGGCGGTAATTTGCGTCGTCCACCACATCATCATGGACCAAGGTAGCAGTATGAAGCAACTCAATCAGCGCGGCTCCTCTGTAGGTACTCTCGGAGATTTTGCCGGTGACCCCCGCTGAAAGGAACACAAACATCGGTCTCATCTGCTTTCCCTTTCGCTTAACTATGTAACCCATAATTTTATCGAGCAAAAGAACTTTGCTTTTCATGAGCTGTCGGAATTTCTTCTCGAATTCCTTCATTTCCAGAGCAATGGGAGCTTGTATATTTGCCAGTGGCCGACTCATAGGACGTGGTTACAATAATACAATCAATTTGGCCTAATGCAAAACAGCCTTTGTTAGTTATGAATTATGGGTGATGAGTTGATCGAATTGGCTATTTGCTACTTAAATCGTTTTTCCAGGGTCTCAAATATCTTTACCGCATGATCTCTGGAGTTTTCAATAAACCACTTATTGGTTTGAAGTCCCCCGCAAATTACTCCAGCCAGATATATATTCTCCTGATTGGTTTCATGGGTATCCAGGTCATAGACTGGTGATTTGATGGCGTTCTTATTCAACTCAATACCTAATGATTTCAGGAAGGCGAAATCGGGTTGGTATCCGGTCATTGCCAATACAAAGTCATTTGGTATAGTCAGCTGGCCTTCTGGCGTAACCAGATCAAGTTCTCTTTCTCTGATCTCTGTTATCGACGAACTGAAATACGCCTTAATTGATCCCTCTTTAATCCTATTCTCAATATCTGGTTTTACCCAGTACTTAACCCGCGGACTGATTTCACTTTCTCGCAATACCATGGTCACCCGAGCACCCTTACGATAAGTTTCTAAAGCTACATCTACTGCTGAATTTGCGGCGCCAACTACTACAATATTCTGATCAAAATAAGGATGAGGCTCGTCGTAATAGTGTTTTACCTTGGGGAGTTTCTCTCCACGAACATGAAGCAAATAAGGTAAGTCGTAAAACCCCGTAGCAATCACCAGCGCACGGGCTTTGTACTTATCGCGATCGGTTTTTATCGAAAATCCTCCACTTTCCTTTTCCACTTTTAATACCTTTTCGTAAAGCCGTAGATTTAGCTTCCAGCTGGAGGCCACTCTTCGATAATACTCCAACGATTCCGATCGATTTGGTTTGTTGCCGTGTGAAACAAATGGTACGTCTCCGATTTCCAGTCGGTCGGATGTACTGAAAAATGTCATGTTATAGGGATAGTTGTAAAGGGAGTTCACCAGACACCCTTTATCCGCAATTACATAACTAAGCCCTTTGCGCTCGGCTTCAATTCCACATGCCAGACCAATGGGTCCGGCTCCAACAATAAATGCGTCCAACATGGTTTCTGACGGTTAAATCAATCCGCCAAAAATAATAAAAATAAAAAACTTTATATCCGATCCCACAGGTCTTGTGGTGGTATAGTCCATGAAAGGATATTTTCTTAATTTTGCCTGCCGATAAATACCTATTAAATGTCGCTGTCATCGAAATACCAACCACAGAAGGTTGAAGATAAATGGTACCAGTATTGGATGGAACGTGGATATTTTAACTCCAGCCCAAATCCAGATAAAGATCCCTATGCCATTGTGATACCCCCTCCCAATGTTACCGGAGTACTTCATATGGGCCATATGTTGAACAACACCATACAGGATGTTCTAATCAGGAAAGCCCGAATGGAAGGGAAAGAGGCTTGCTGGGTACCTGGCACCGATCATGCCTCCATTGCAACGGAAGCTAAGGTAGTGGCAATGCTAAAAGAAAACGGTATTGAAAAGCACCAGTTGTCCAGAGATGAGTTCGTGAAGCATGCCTGGGAATGGACCAACAAGTACGGCGGAATAATTCTGGAACAACTTAAAAAACTGGGGGCCTCCTGTGATTGGGACCGGACCAGTTTTACTATGAATGACCAGTACTACAAAGACGTGATTAATGTGTTCGTAGATCTTTACCGCAAGGGTTGGATATACAGAGGAGTGAGAATGATCAACTGGGACCCCCAGGGAATGACAGCACTATCTGATGAGGAAGTAAACCACCGGGAGGTAAAGTCCAAGTTGTATTTTGTAAAATATTTCTTAGAAGGTAGTAATGAAACTGTTACCATAGCCACTACCCGGCCAGAAACCATATTGGGAGATACTGCGGTATGCATCAATCCCAATGACAAAAGATATGATCACTTAAAAGGGAAAAAAGCCATAGTCCCCCTGATCAACAGATCGGTCCCGATAATCGAAGATGAATATGTTTCCATGGAATTTGGTACCGGTTGTCTGAAAGTAACCCCTGCACATGACTTGAATGACTACGAACTGGGTATTAGACACCACTTGAAAAGCATTGATATACTAAACGATGATGGAACATTAAATGAACTTGCGCAGCGATATGTTGGCAAGGACCGGTTTGAAGCCCGTAAATTGATTGTTGAGGAGCTTGAACAAGCAGGCCAATTGGAGAAAGTGGAGGACTACCTAAACAGCGTTGGTTTTTCGGAAAGAACAAATGCCATTGTTGAGCCCAGGTTGTCCATGCAGTGGTTCATGAAGATGGAAGAGTTGTCTAAGCCCGCCTTGGACCATGTGCTTAACGGCGATATTAAATTCTATCCCTCAAAATTCGTAAACACTTATCGACATTGGATAGAAAATATCAGGGATTGGTGTATTTCCAGACAGCTATGGTGGGGGCATCGTATCCCGGCATATTATCTCCCGGATGGGTCCTATGTGGTTGCTGAAGATCTGAATGGGGCGCTGCAATTGGCCAGAGAAAAAGACCAAAGTATCACGGAAAATGACCTTAAACAAGACGAAGATGTATTGGATACCTGGGCATCAAGCTGGCTGTGGCCTATTGCAGTATTCGATGGCATTTCCAAACCTCAAAACGAAGATATTAATTATTACTACCCTACCCGTGATCTGGTAACTGCACCTGAAATTCTGTTTTTTTGGGTGGCTCGAATGGTGATGGCAGGCTATGAGTATAGGGGATCTATGCCCTTTAAGAACGTCTATCTTACCGGGATCGTCAGGGATAATAAAAAACGTAAAATGTCCAAGTCTTTGGGTAACTCTCCAGACCCTTTGCAATTGATTGCCCAGTATGGCGCTGATGGAGTTCGAACCGGCATGCTTTTTAGCTCCCCTGCCGGCAATGACCTGCTGTTCGATGAGAAACTCTGCCAACAAGGTCGAAATTTCTCCAACAAGATCTGGAATGCTCTTAGACTGGTTAAGGGTTGGGATGTTACCCCAGGTGATACAACCGACAACCACCCGGCTATTGTGTGGTTCAATGACCGATGTCAACAGTCAATTGAAGAAATAGAAGACCATTTCTCCAAGTTCAGGATATCTGATGCACTGATCGCTATTTACAAGCTGGTTTGGGATGATTTTTGTTCCTGGTATTTAGAAATGATCAAACCTGCCTACCAGCAACCCATAGATAAACAAACTTATAACCAAACCATTGGATTTCTGGAGATCCTTATGAAATTGTTGCATCCATTTATGCCTTTCATTACTGAAGAAATCTGGCATGAGCTTCATGAACGGGATGAAGATGATTGTGTTACTATCGCCAGTTGGCCAAAACCTGTTGCTTATAACTCCGATAATATAAAAAGAACGTATCAGGTGTTTGAAGTAATCTCGCAAATCAGGCATCTTCGCAACCAAACGGACACCTCACCACGTGAACGGATAGACCTTTTTATCAGGACACAAAAAGAAGAGCTTTACCATCTATATAGTTCGGCCATACGCAAACTTGGGAATATAGGTGAAATCCAGTTTTGTGATTTAATCCCAGACACGCCGGGAAGCAAGTTTGTAGTCAGGGCGGATGAGTTCTTACTGCTCACACCTGTAAAGTCCGACCCTGAGGAGGAAAAAGGTTTATTGGAAAAAGAACTTGAATATACCCGCGGCTTTTTAGCCTCGGTTGAAAAAAAGTTAAAAAACAAGGAGTTCACAGACAATGCCCCTGAGCAAGTGGTCAATAATGAGCGAAGGAAGAAGGAAGATGCCGAGGCCAAGATCAGAACCCTGGAAACAAGCCTGGGTAAACTTTAGAATCGGGTACCAATAAACAAGCTTAGATCTTTGTACTTAAGCTTAAATTTACGTCCCAGGTCCGCATTCGTTATGTTTCCTTTAAAAGTATATACTCCTTTCATAAACCAGCGATTTGCAAAAATCATATCCTCAACAGACCCAACTTCGGTAATTTGAAGCAATACCGGAGTGAAGATATGGCTAAACACGTTAGTGGCCGTTCGTGCCACCCGGGATGCAATGTTTGGCACACAATAGTGGATAACATCAAACTTCTTAAAAACGGGATTACTATGAGTGGTCACCTCGGAGGTCTCAAAACACCCGCCCTGATCAATACTTACATCAATAATTATTGATCCGGGTTTCATTGACGCCACCATCTCCTCGGTAACAATACATAGGTTTCTGCTTTTTTCAGCTCGTACTGCACCAATAACTACGTCAGCAGATTTGAGCGATTCAATAAGTATGGCTGTATCTATGATAGAGGTGTAAATCTGTTGCCCCAGCGCGTGTTTAATCCTGCGTAATTTGTATACATGATTGTCGAAAACTTGTATTTGAGCTCCCAGTCCTAGTGCAGCCCGGGCAGCATATTCCGCTACGGTTCCGGCTCCCAGAATTAGTACTTTGGTTGGTGGTACCCCTGTGATTCCCCCTAGTAATATACCCTTTCCATTATTTACGCTGCTAAGGTATTCGGTAGCGATTGGCATCACCGTGCTCCCTGCCACTTCACTCATGGCACGGACCACTGGTAACCCTCCGACTTTGTCCTCAATATGCTCAATGGCAATGCCGGTAATTCGTTTTTCGTTTAAAGCCTTCAAGTAATCCACAGTCTGATTTCCCATTTGTAAGGCGGAAATAAGGGTTTTTCCCGGAACCAGGCTGGCAATCTCCTCAAAAGTCGGTGGTTCGATTTTCAGGACAATATCACACTTGAATACTTCCCCGGTGTTATAAGTAATTTTTGCACCAGCTTCGCTGTACTCATGGTCACTGAATTTGGCTTTTTCCCCAGCTTTGCTCTCAACGCTCACCTGATGTCCATTGGCCACCAGCAACCCAACAGCCTCTGGATTGAGAGATACTCTGTTCTCTTGTATTGATACCTCTTTGGGTATGCCAATGGAAAGAGCGGTGGTCCTGTCAGGCACCTTCATCAGTGATTCCTGAGGATAGATACTCTCCTGTTGAGATGGCTTACCTTTTTCGGACTCAGTCATTCCTTTGTACTGTGATTAGCCGGTGCTCCTGGTAATCTACCCGGATGTTTATGGTAAAATGTCTGTCAGGAAGGATAGATAAAACTTTACCGGGCCATTCTATAAAACAAATATTTCCTGAATCAAAATATTCGTCACATCCAATGTCCAATGCTTCCGTATATTTATTCAACCTGTAGAAGTCAAAATGGTAGAAAACTTTATCCTCTGAATTGTGATATTCGTTTATTAATGAATAGGTGGGGCTGGTTACCTGATCCATCACTCCCATTGCTTTACAAATAGCCTGGATAAGAGAAGTTTTACCAGCACCCATGTCTCCCTGGAAGAGCCATATTGTATGGTCGCCAGCCAATGCAACTATTTTTGGGGCCAGGTAGCTTAAGTGGTGAGGGTCCTTAGCAACAAACTGCTCCTCAACCTCCTGATAGTTAACCATTCTTCGAAGTTAAGGAAATTATTGGAATTATCATTTCCTCCATTGACACTCCACCATGTTGAAAAGTGTCACGATAATAGTTGACATAGTAGTTATAATTATTGGGATAAGCGAAAAAATTATCTCCCATAGCAAAGACATATGAGGTACTAACATTGACTTTAGGTAGATGGAAATCTTCCGGTCGTCTAACCACAAAAATATTCTTGCCATCATACCCTAGATTTTTACCCTGTTTATACCTCAAATTGGTATTAGTATTCTTGTCACCCACAATCTTGAATGGTCTTTTTACCCTGATGGTTCCATGGTCAGTGCTAATGATCATTCTCGCCCCTTTTTCTGAAATCCTCTTCATGGTTTTCAATAAAGGCGAATGGAGAAACCAGGAATTAGTTATGGATCGATAAGCCGACTCGTCATGGGCTAGTTCCCTAATCATCTGCATGTCGGTGCGGGCATGTGAAAGCATGTCCACAAAGTTGTAAACGATCACATTCAGATCATTATTCATGAGATTATTGAAGTTATCCAGTAATTGTCTACCCTGATTGGCATGAATTACTTTGTGATAGCTGTGTCTTATATCCAATCTTAATTTGGAAATTTGTCTGGCTAAAAACTCTGCTTCGTGTTTATTCTTGCCATCATCCTGGTCCTCACCAACCCACAGGTCCGGGTGGAATTTGGCCATTTCCAGAGGAAGCATTCCTGAAAAAATTGCATTTCTGGAATAACCGGTAGTTGTGGGCAATATTGAGTAATACAACTCCTCAGTATCTACATTGAAATAGTTGAGCACTTCCGGCTCAATAACCTTCCATTGGTCATACCGCAGATTGTCAATTATAATAAAAAAGAGGGGTTGTCCAGCTTTTAGTTCCGGAAAAACCCGCTTCTTCATTATTTGATGAGAAAGTAGTGGTTTTGGCGCGGCGGGATCATTTAGCCAGTCTTCATAGTTGTCAACTACGAATTTTGTAAAGTTCGAATTGGCATCATCTTTTTGATTTTCAAGCACTTCCGCCATGCTCTTGTTCTCAGTATTATCAATTTCAAGTTCCCAGTATATGAGTTTTTTATATATATCAACCCATTCTGAATGACTCATGTGGTCATTAAACGCCATCGACAGATTTCTAAAGTCCTGTTGATAAGTTAGATTTATTTTCTCGGTCACCAATCGCTTATTATCCAGTATCTTCTTCACCGACAAAAGGATTTGATTTGGATTAAGCGGTTTTATCAGGTAGTCAGCAATCTTTGATCCAATAGCTTCCTCCATAATGTACTCTTCCTCGCTTTTGGTGATCATTACTACCGGTGTATTCGGTTTATTGGCCTTAATCAGGCTCAACGTTTCCAGTCCGGACATCCCAGGCATATTTTCATCCAGGAAAACTATATCATAGTAATTGCTTTCAAACTTTTCGATGGCATCGGCTCCGCTAATAACTGGTGTTACATCATAGCCCTTATCATTTAGAAACAGAATATGCGGTTTAAGCAGATCTATCTCATCATCAGCCCATAAAATATTATATCTTTGCATGTTAGAATCTCTTTATATTAAAGTTACCTTAAAAGAGGTACTTATAAACCAACTTGGAGAAGAAAAAAATTATCAATGACCCGGTTTATGGTTTTATTACCATCCCACAGGGTCTGATCTATGATATAATTTCGCATCCCTATTTTCAAAGGTTACGCAGAATCAAACAAATGGGGTTGAACGATTTTGTTTACCCCGGAGCTCTACATACCAGATTTCATCACGCATTAGGCGCTATGCACCTTATGAGTGTCGCTTTGCAGAATCTTCGGCAAAAAGGTACTGAAATAAGCGACCAGGAATTTAAGTCGATGCTTGCTGCCATCCTGCTTCATGATATCGGTCATGGCCCATTTTCCCACGCCCTTGAATCTACCTTGCTCCTCAATGGTAATCACGAAGAAGTATCTATAATTATTATCAAGAACCTGAACGAAAAATTTCATGGCAAGCTGAATTTGGCACTTGAGATCTTTCAGGATCAATACCCCAGGAAATTTTTTCATCAATTGGTATCCAGCCAATTGGATATAGACCGACTGGATTACTTACAACGCGATAGCTTTTTTACCGGGGTTTCTGAGGGCACCATTGGATCGGATCGCATAATCAAAATGCTGAGTATCAAAAATGATCATTTAGTAGTTGAGGAAAAAGGAATATACAGTATAGAGAACTTCTTAAATTCCAGGCGTTTGATGTACTGGCAGGTTTACCTGCATAAGACATCAGTTGCCGCTGAAAAAATGATGGTATCACTGATTCGCAGGGCCCGCTTTCTTATCAGCAAAGGGATAGAAGTACCTTGTACCAAAGAACTGCTGTTGTTTTTAGGTGAACAGGTAAAAACCAAACGTCTGGTGCAAGACCCTAACTTGCTGCAGGCTTATTGTCAGATAGATGACTATGACATCTGGTCAGGAATTAAATTATGGCAACACCATCAGGATGTGGTTTTATCGGCTATAAGCAAAATGTTCCTGGAACGGAACCTTTTTCAAATCAAGCTAAATTTCCAGCCGTTCGAGAATATGGATCTACAATTAATTCAGGATAAAATCGGTAAATATTTTAATCTATCTGACCCAGAGGACATAGAATTTTTACTCTGCCATGGGGCTGTAAGCAATGCTGCTTATATCTCAGGAAATGCTGGAATCAATATTCTTAATAAGCAGGGAGAAGTGCTGGATATAGCCCAGGCGTCAGACTTACCGAACATCGCAGCGCTCGGCAAAATTGTTAAAAAATACTATCTTACGTGGCCCAAAAGTGTAAATTTGTAACAATTCAAACCCTCTGATTATCAATGGAATTTACGATCAATCAATTAGCTGAACTACTCAATGGTGAAGTAATTGGAAACGGTGAAACTACAGTTAATAAAATAGGTCCATTGGATAAGGCGGAACCAGGAACTATTTCATTCCTGCATAACCCAAAGTATGAATCACAACTCTACACAACTAAGGCTACTGCAGTCATAATAAATCGAAAGCTGCAACTGAAAGAACCCGTACAATCCGCTTTGATCGCAGTTGATGATCCTTACAATAGCCTTACCCTTCTTTTAAAACAATACCAAAAACTGACAGAATCAGAGAAAGTAGGTGTAGAAGAGCCGGCATTCTTAGGAGAAGGTTCAGTGATTGGTGAATCAGGATACCGAGGAGCATTTTCATACATTGGGAGCGGTACGAACATTGGAAATCATGTGAAAATTTATCCTCATGTTTATATAGGGGACAACGTGAAGATTGGAGACAATACCCTGGTCTATCCAGGTGTAAAGATTTACTCCAATTCTGTTATTGGAAAGAACTGTGTAATTCACGCGGGGGCGGTTATCGGTAGCGATGGCTTTGGGTTTGCTCCCCAACCAGATGGAAGCTTTGAAGCTATACCACAAGTTGGCAATGTAATATTGGAAGATTCAGTGAGTGTGGGTGCAAATACTACTATAGATTGTGGCACTATGGAGTCAACTGTAATAAAATCTGGCGTAAAACTGGATAATCTCATTCAGATTGCGCACAACGTAGAAATCGGGGAAAACACCGCGATAGCTGCTCAGGCCGGGATCTCAGGATCTACTAAAATTGGCAAAAACTGCATTGTTGCCGGTCAGGCTGGAATCATTGGTCACTTGAAGATATCAGACCAGGTAACCATTGGTGCACAGGCCGGAATAGGCAAATCAATTAAGTCAGAAGGATCAATTTTGTTGGGCAGCCCCGCATTTGAAATCAGGGATTTCAAACGGTCCTATGCAGTTTTTAAAAACCTTCCCAATATGGTCAACAGAATTAATGATCTTGAGAAAAAAGTACTAAATTTGCCCCCCAGCGAGAAAGAGGATGAATATTAAACAACATACCATAAAAGAGCCGGTGACTGTTTCAGGTGTTGGCCTTCATACTGGGGTAATGGCTAATATGACTTTTCAACCAGCCAAGATAGGTCATGGAATAAAATTCCAACGGGTTGACCTTCCCAATCAACCAACTGTGGATGCTGATGTTGACAATGTTGTGGACCTTTCCCGTGGAACCACAATCGAGCAAAACGGGGCCAGAATCAATACTGTTGAGCATACTTTGGCCGCATTGGTGGGGCTAGAAGTTGACAATATAATGATACAACTGGATGGTCCGGAGCCTCCTATTATGGATGGAAGCGCTAAAATCTTTACAGAAGCACTAGAGGGTGTTGGAACAGTAGAACAAAATGCCCCTCGAAACTTCTTCGAAGTGCCGGAGGCAGTTATCTTCAGGGATAAAACCAGAGATGTTGAAATCGCTGCCTTACCTTTGGATGACTACCGGATTACGGTAATGGTTGACTATAACTCTCCTGTATTGGGTAGTCAGCATGCCTACCTCAATGATATCAGCGACTTTAGCAGAGACATTGCTAGTTGTCGCACCTTCTGTTTTTTACACGAGCTTGAAATGCTTCATGAGAATGGACTTATCAAAGGGGGTGACTTGAATAATGCCATAGTTGTGGTGGATCGGGAGGTGAAGGATAACGAGCTTGCATCACTGGCTAAGTTATTTAATAAACCTAAGGTCAAGGTTAAAAAAGAAGGAATTCTCAACAACGTTGAACTAAGGTACCGCAATGAACCTGCCCGTCATAAACTACTGGATATAGTGGGTGATCTTGCCCTGCTTGGAAGACCGATTAAAGCCCAGATACTTGCCGCCAGACCAGGACATGCAGCTAATGTAGCTTTCACAAAAAAATTAAAAAAGGCCATGCTGGAAGCTGATGCCAATATGCCTTCCTATAATCCAAAACTACCGCCGGTATTGGATATAAAACAGATCGAGAAACGATTACCACACCGGTATCCATTCTTGTTGGTGGATAAAATTTTCCACTTGGATGAGGATAGTGTGGCTGGAGTTAAAAATGTGACCATGAATGAGCCCTTTTTCCAAGGTCATTTTCCTGGAAACCCGGTTATGCCTGGGGTGCTGCAAATCGAAGCAATGGCCCAGGTGGGAGGTATTTTGGTATTAAATACAGTACCCGATCCTGAAAATTACTGGACCATGTTTTTAGGCGTTGAAAACTTTAAGTTTCGGAAAATGGTATTACCTGGTGATACGCTGATACTATACTGTGACCTCACGGCCCCTATCAAAAGAGGCATCGCCAAGATGCGTGGAAGAGGTTATGTAGGAAAACAACTGGTATGTGAGGGTTCTATGACTGCCCGAATCGTTCGCAAGGATACATGAACCAACCACTTGCATACATCCACCCCCAAGCCAAGATAGCCCACAATGTGGTTATTGAACCATTCGTTACCATCGATAAGAATGTAGTGGTTAAAGAAGGTACCTGGATAGGTTCCAATGTGACCATCAATGAAGGTGCCAGAATCGGCAAGAATTGTAAGGTTTATCCAGGCGCAGTGATTTCCGCGATACCTCAGGATTTGAAATATGAGGGCGAGGAAACTATTGCCGAAATCGGCGACAATACCATTATCCGGGAATTTGTTACCATAAGCAGGGGGACAGTTGAGAGACACAAAACAATAATTGGGAAGAATTGCTTAATCATGGCATATGCACATGTTGCTCATGACTGTGTAATCATGGACAACTGTATACTGGCAAATGCTGCTCAGGTGGCAGGACACGTGGTGATTAATGAACATGCTATAATAGGAGGTGCCAGTGCCGTGCATCAATTTGTGCATATCGGAGCCCATGTAATGCTGTCTGGTGGATCCCTGGTAAGTAAGGATGTACCTCCTTTTACAAAAGCTGCACGAAAACCTCTTAGTTATTGCGGGATCAACTCGATTGGTTTAAGGCGCAGAGGATATAAGAACGAAAAGATCAATGAAATACAGGAAATTTACCGCCACATTTTCCTAAAAGGTCTTAATAACAGCAAAGCCCTGGACTTCATTGAGCTTGAATTGAGTCCTACCAAAGAAAGAGATATTATCATTAATTTCATCAGAAACTCCAATCGGGGAATAATGAGAGGTTATTCCAGGATCCGGTAAATGGAAATCCTACTGGACAAAGTATCCAAACGATTCAATCAAGATTTGCTGTTTAAAGATCTGAACCATCGGTTTTGCGCCCCGCTCTCTTACGCCATAACGGGGCCCAATGGATCAGGGAAAACTACTTTACTGAAAATTATTTCCGGGATGATTCCATGTACTGACGGTGAAGTAATTTATCGGAAAAGTAACGAAACTGTTGACCCCGACTCTATATATAAATATATATCATATGTAGCTCCATATATGGAACTGCCAGAGGAATTAACACTAAACGAGTTTCTGAAATTTCATTTTGGCCTTAAGCCTAACCTGGAAGGGCTGTCCTCAAAAGACATTGCGGCTATGGCAACCTTAGAGCACGCTTTGAATAAACCACTACATACTTTTTCCAGCGGTATGAAACAACGAGTGAAACTGGCAATTGGCATTTTCTCATCTACCCCGGTTTTGTTATTGGATGAACCCACTACCAACTTCGATGAATCAGGGACTTCATGGTATAAACAAGAAATCAAAAGAGTTAAATCGGAAAAACTGATAATTATAAGCTCCAACCAACGCCATGAGTATGACTTTTGTGATCAACTGATTCAATTAGGGAGCAGTAAACCAAGGTAAACTTAAACATTTAGTTATTTCTTACATCCAGGGTTTTAGAAAAGAATAAATTTTAAACTAACCCGTTTATTGATTATACTTGACCTTATTTTTTGGAATACTATGAATACCATAAGCAAATTACCAGCAATACTGATTCTGTGTTCGATTTTTATTTTCGCAGCTTGCAGCAGCGATGACGAAGGTGACGACCCACAACTAACCCCGGAACAAATCCAAACGGCTAAATTATTGGGTCGGTGGGAGCCCGGAACAGTAATTCAGGAAATTGATGGAGAAATTACTGACGACCGGTTTGGGGATTTCTCCATTACCTTTAATGCTGACTCTGAAGGCAACAACAAGAAATATACTATTGTGAATACCGGTGGGGAAGCTTTTGAAACAGGGACGAAAAACTGGGATTACGTCGGCGGAAATATTAATCTAATAGAAAGAACTGACAATGGCTTCCAATTCAGCATATCCCTTACAAACAATAATACAGAGTTGCAGATTTCTCTAACCGTTGATGAATCCGGAAGCCCTTTGGGAAGAACATCAAATACCACGGGGGGCTATGTCTTTAATCTGGTAAAAAATTAATTCTCATTTTAGGTAGACCAGGGTTACTCCTGCCCCTCCTCTTTGAACATGTTCATCCTGAATAGATTGGATGGAAGGTTCGCCTTGTAACTGTTTTCTGATGACTGCCCTGAGAATTCCGTCTCCTTTACCATGAAGGATACTTAAATCAGTCATCCCCAGAAGCATTCCCTCATCGATAAAGTCCATCACCGCTTTCAAGGCGTCATTTGCCCTGAAACCCCGTACATCCAGTTGAGTGGAATAATGAGCTCTTCTTTTATGGATATCCAAATTGCTCCTGGTTGATGCAGGCGCTTCATTTTTAGCTTTCCCAATCTTTTGGAGCCGCTCAATTCGAACATTCGATTTTAGAGCTCCTATAAGTATCACTGCTGACTTACCTGATACGCTTATTACCTCTCCCCGAGCCTGACTTTGTTTAATACGAACCAGGTCACCTGGATTTATTGGACCAGTGATCCAAGTTATCTTCTCCACTTCTTTGGATGGTTCTGGTTGGTTTTTTTTCCTGAAATCATTCAGTTTCTTGCGTACTACATGTGTAGTAGACTTCCGTGCTTTGCTCTCTTGTATGCTTCTAATAGTAGCCTCTATTCTTCGATTTGCCTCCGCCAGTAATTCCTGAGCTTCACTTTTAGCCTTATTAATAATGTCATTCTGTGTACTCTTCAACTGTGTCAATAGGTGCTCATAGTTTGATTTCTGCTCCTCAAGAGCAGTTGTTAGCTTTTGGTGGTTTTTATTGTACTTCTCAAACTTTAGTTTTTCTTGTTCCAATTCACTTACCAAGGTTTCAAATGCCACTGGATCATGACCAATTTTAGCCTTTGCCTCTTGTAAAACATCATCTGGCAATCCTATCTGTCGGGCGATTTCCAAAGCAAACGAACTACCCGGTCGACCGACATCCAGTGTGTATTGCGGAACCAACTTCTTCAGATCAAACCTCATGGCAGCATTTACTACATACCGGGCATCCTCGGCATATTTCTTCAAATTCCCATAATGAGTAGTAACCAGACCCCTGGCCTCCTTTGCTACCAGTCCGGTAAGAATGGATTCCGCTATGGCACCTCCGAATTGTGGCTCAGTCCCTGTCCCAAATTCATCGATTAAAAACAGTGAATTTTTATCACAATGCCTAAGAAAATACTTCATGTTCTGAAGATGACTACTATACGTACTCAAATCACTTTCTATGGACTGTTCATCACCAATGTCAATAAATAACTTACTAAAGTACCCCATGGAGGACTCTTCAGAAACTGGGACCAATACCCCGGATTGTAACATTAGTTGAAGCAAGCCCACTGTTTTTAAACAAACTGATTTGCCGCCTGCATTTGGCCCGGATATTACGATCACTCTTTGTCCCTCATTAATCACAATATTTAGTGGCACCACCGGGAGGTCCAATTTCCTATTAGAGGATACCAATATTGGATGACGGGCATTTTTCAATACCATGTCGCTGGAATCCGTAAAATTGGGTTTACAGGCATCTAATTGAGTAGCTACTTTAGCCTTTGCCCTGGTGAAATCCAGCTCGGCAAGAAAACCCTCAGCGGTCATCAACTGGTCTTTTCTGGACGCAACTTTCGAAGTCAGGGAGGTAAGGATTGAAATGATTTCCCGGTTTTCAGCAAAATGGAGCTCGCGAATCTCATTATTCTGATTGAAAACTTGAATGGGTTCCAGAAAAACAGTCTTTCCTGTAGTTGACTCATCTACTATCAAGCCCTTGATACGACGTTTATGTTCCGCATACAATGGCACTACCAGTCTGCCTTCACGAATGGTGAGACCACTGTCCTTTTCTGTATACCCCTTTTCGCTTGCCTGTTTTAGGATGGCTTCCAACTCTTTTCTAGCTTTGCCCTGCTTATTTCGTATCTCCTGCCTAATCTTTTTTAACTTATCACTTGCGTTATTTTTGACCTCTCCTTTATTATCAAAAGTTTGGTGCAACCTCTTTAGTAATTCATCCTGAACCACAATGTGGCCTGACGCTTCATTCCATAAAGGATATTCCTGTTCATATTTTACGAAGTATTTTATGCAAAACTTGGATAGCTCCAGGTTAACTATCAACTGAAACAATATTTCCGAAGACATGTAGTAGCCTGTCACCTGGCAATTTTCCAGTTCTGATGCTAGATCAAATCCCCGTATCTCCGAAAAGGAGTCACCGGAGGACATCTGCTTCACCTGCTCCTGGGTAGCGTTCAATAGCTTATTTATGGCGCTGTAGTCTCCAAGGACGCTCATCTGATCAACTTTGGCCCTCCCCAAATCACTACTACAATAAGATTTGATCAAGGCTTTGATCTTATCAAATCCCAATTTTGATTCAATTTGATGAGGATAAAGTTGCATGATTGAATTTATTGACCTGTATTTAACATTTTTTCCCGTAAGCTAAGGCTGTCAATCACAGCTTCGTATATTTCACTAAGCTCATCCACCTCATGCAAGTAGTAGTGGTAACTTTGCATAAATTGCTCAGAATCGATGTGATGATCCTGATAAAGTTCCTTCTCCAGATCTAGAAAAATTAACTTTAGAGAATCCGTGTTTATTTTAATTGTTTGCAACTTACCTTCGATTAGATGTGAGTCGATCAGGAAAGCAACCATTTGCTCTTTAGTCATGAGATTCAATGGTTTGTCCTTCAATTCAGAGGAACAGGCGAGGGCAACCAGAAGAATTAAAAAAAACTTTTTCACGATGAAAATTACTTAAATAAGTTCTAATTTTAAACTTTATATCAATTCTGAATGAAGGAACTGCTTAATAAATTAAGGAGATATGAGATTGAGATAAGGAAGGCCATCACTTCACAAATGCAGGGTAATTTTCACTCTATTTTCAAAGGATCCGGCATTGAATTTGATGATGTTAGAGCGTATCAATACGGAGATGACACCCGTACAATTGATTGGAATGTAACCGCAAAAGGGCACGGGACTTTCGTGAAAACCTTCAAAGAAGAAAAAGAACAAACAGTTTTCTTTATAATAGACCTAAGCGCCAGTCAGGAAATTGGAGCGAAGGGTAAACAAAAAATCGACATAGGCAAAGAAATCTGTGGAGTGCTTACCTTGTCTGCGATAAAGGAATCCAGCCAGGTAGGACTGATTGGATTTACAGACCTGCGAGAGCTATATATAAAACCATCTAAGGGCATGAAGCATGCCTACCAGATTATTACCAGTCTGTTTAATTACCAAACAAGTTCTCGTAAAACCGACCTCAACAAGGCCATCACCTTTGCCCTTAACCTGGTGAAGAGACGTAGTGTGATCATTCTTATTTCCGATTTTATCGATGAAAATTACTGGAAAAACTTGAAAGCATTATCCAAGAAACATGACCTGGTAATCATTCACCTTTTTGATAATATGGAATCGAACCTACCTCGATTGGGGATCATTCCCCTATTCGACAAGGAGACCGGCAAAACCCATTGGATCAATACTTCTTCTCCATCCTTCCGCCAGAGGCTGGTGAATACTTTCGATTCAAACCAAAATGAGCTTCAACAGTTTTGTAAAAAACATCAGGTAAATTACCTCAGCATAAACACCCAGGAAAACTATGTTCCAATGCTTATTAAATTATTCAATCTGAGAAATAAAACGAAAGCAAAAAGTGTATAAAGTACTGATTATTTGTAGTGCTCTATTGCTGAAGGGTGTGGTGATTTTGGGACAAGAAATAATCCCACGAGGATATTTTTCAAAAGATACCGTCCAAATTGGCGAACATGTCGATTTCACATTAATAGTAGACTATCCCAGGGGAATGGAAGTATTATTTCCGGATTCCATTTATAATTATTATCCTTTTGAGTTCATCGGAAAAAGCTATTTGAGTACCATCTCCGATGAAAACACCAGTAATGACAGCGTGGTCTTTGAGCTGGTTACTTTTGAACTAGACTCCATTCAAAAACTAGGACTTCCTGTTTTTCAGGTGTCAGAGGGTGACTCCACCAAGATTGAATCAAACGTTGACAGCCTGTTTCTGCAGTTGATAATCACAGAAAATATCGATTCGCTCAACCTCCAAGAAACCATTGGCTATCAGAAGGTCTCTAAAGCATTCAATTACCCCTACTTATTGATCGCATTAGGAATAATTCTGGTCATTGCCATTTTGGTGGCGGTTTTCTTCGGCAAAAAAATTAGCAGACGATTTAAAGTTTATAGATTAAGGCGTGCTCATTTGAAATTTCTTGAAAAGTTTAAGTTACTACAAAATGAGGGGTTCGATTCGTCAGACAAAGCCGAACATTTACTAGGCTTTTGGAAGGCATATCTAGAGCGGTTGGAAGGAATGCCATATACCAAGCTTACCACCAAGGAAATCGTAATCCTTGAACAGAACCGGCAGTTTAAGGAAACGCTGCGTTTAATTGACTCAAATATTTATGGTGAATTTAAAAGTTCTGATATGAATGGTCTTATTTCCAAACTCAAAGAGTTTGGAATAGACCGGTTTAGCCAAAAAATAGATGAACTAAAACATGTTTGAAGAATTACTGGACGTAGGTGATTGGTTTAATATAGAATGGTTTAAACCGGCAACACTCCAAAGCTTTGATTGGGAATACCCTATTTGGCTGTACCTAATTCCTTTGGTCCCGCTGTTGTTAATTATTCGATGGTTGTTGCACTATAAGTTCCGCCAGAAATTACCCTCATCTTTTCCGGATAAGCAGCTAAAATGGCAAGTTAGCAGCCTGCTTCGCCATATACCTCCAATGCTCGGAGTAATTGTACTGTCTTTATTGTTGGCCGCGTTAGCCAGGCCGCAAAAAACCAATGAAGCAGTCGAGCAATGGTCTGAGGGAATTGACATTATGTTGGTTATCGATATTTCGCAGTCTATGCAAATCGAAGACTTCCGGCCAAATCGTTTAGAGGCCGCCAAAGAAGTGGCGCGTAAGTTTATCAATGGCAGGTTCCAGGACCGCATAGGACTGGTAATTTTTTCAGGTGATGCTTACTCCCTGGCCCCATTAACTACTGATTATGATCTTTTGTTTACCTACATAGATGACATCAATTTTGATAAGATTGAAAACAGGGGGACAGCCATCGGCAGTGCATTGGCAGTAGCTACCAACCGTATGAGAGAATCTGACTCCAAATCCAAAGTATTGATCCTGATAAGTGATGGCGATAACACCGCTGGTAATATAGATCCTATTACCGCTGCTGAATTGGCTAGTGCATTTGAAATAAAGATGTATACTATTGGCATTGGGAAAGAAGGGCAAGTTCCCTGGGGTAAAGATTTATTTGGTCGAACAAACTACGTTCAAAGCTCTCTTGATGAGACCACCCTTAGGGAAATTGCGGAAATTGGAGAAGGAAAATTCTACAGGGTGTCTAATGAACAAGCCTTGCAAGAGGTGTTTCAGGAAATAGACGAATACGAAAAAGTTGAGATAAAAGAGTCGCGTTTCAGCAATACCACTGATTTTTATTCTGTTTATCTTACCTGGGGTGTGATCCTATTATTGATATGGTTATTAACCAAATCTTCTTTCATTAGCAATATTTTGGAAGACTAATATGTCCATCGCTTCGAATTTAGAGTCAATCGAAAAACGTCTCAAGGGAACTGGATGCCGACTGGTTGCTGTGAGTAAAACCAAGCCTGTTTCAGTAATTATGGAGGCCTATCGCACAGGCTTCAGTCGATTCGGAGAAAATCGAGTTCAGGAATTAACAGAAAAATACCGGTCACTACCAAAAGATATAGAATGGCACATGATTGGTCACTTACAAACCAACAAAGTGAAAATGATTGCCTCATTTGTCAGTATGATCCATGGAGTAGATTCCCTTAGATTAGCTAACGAAATAAATAAGCAAGCTGCAAAGTATGAAAGATCAATACCCTGTCTACTGCAGGTTCACATTGCTGAGGAAGAAAGTAAGTTTGGTTTTGAACAAGAAAGCTTAGTTGAAATGATTACCACCGGTAACTTCGACAGGTTTAGCCGATTAAAGATTGCTGGCTTGATGGGCATGGCAACATTTACGGAGGACAAGGAACTGATTCGGGGAGAATTCAGAAAACTGAAGCAGCTGTTTGAGCAGATAAAATCCTTGCATACACCTCCAAATTTTGATATCAAAGAACTTTCTATGGGGATGAGCAATGACTTTGAGATTGCCATTGAAGAAGGGAGTACATTAATCCGCATCGGAAGCAGTATTTTCGGTGCCAGAAACTAAGAACTGGGGGCAGAGGCGCCGAGTGCAGGGCGCTGGGCGCTGGGCGGTATTTATTCCCGTATGGGACGATAAATTAATTAATTAAACTATGCAAAAACTGATATTACTAACTGGAGCTGGATTAGCCGGTCTATCGGTAATTATTGGAGCATTTGGTTCGCATGCGTTAAAAGAATTTCTAGAGGCCAACCAACGAACTGATACATTCAACACTGCGGTGACCTATCAGTTCTACCATAGTTTAGCTCTGCTTCTGATTGGGGCCCTAATGTTTAAAATCCCACACAGGTTTATGCATTATGCAGCGTGGTCACATGTCGCAGGGATCATTTTATTTTCAGGGTCCCTTTATATTCTCTGTCTAACTACAAATACCAAATGGGGGGCGATTACACCGTTGGGAGGTGCGCTTTTCATAGCTGGATGGGTTTTTTTATCTATTGCAATATCAAAATCCATTTAATTTTGGTTATAAAAAAGGCCCAATAATAGGGCCTTTTACCATGTTTTTAAATTCTAAGGGGATCAGGTGTCATCTTTCTTTTTAGGAAGCACATTTGCCTTGATGCTTACCTTTTCCCGGGGGTTTATCGCATTGGAAACCACCGTAATAATTTTGTTTTGCGCCCCATTTTTACCCTTACTATCAAACCGAACGGCTATTTCAGCAGATTTCCCAGGCGCCACCGGGTCTCTGGGCCAACTAGTGGCAGTGCATCCGCAGGTTACCAAAACGTTGGACAGAATCAAAGGTTGGTTGCCGGTATTTTCAAATTTAAATGTATGCTTTACTACATCGCCTTGGGTTATATCCCCAAAATTTTTGGAGCTTTCAGCAAAGGTAATCTCTGCTCCATTGGTAGATTCTCCATTCTGTGACTGAGCCAGACCACTCAATACAAAACCGGCCAGTAATAGGGACAACGCAAAAAATTTTCTAGTCATAATTTTATTTGTTTTACTAATTCCTTTAACAAATTTATCATATTCAAGCCAAATCTTACAATAACCTTGCCTAACTGCTAAAAAAAGTAGAATCAAAGTTAACCAGGAACAGTTCGTCCGTTGCTCTGGTTACTCCCGTATATAACCAACGCAAAAAGTCAAGATTAAGTTGCTCTGGCGGAACATATCCTTTATCTAAAAAAATTGCCTTCCACTGCCCTCCTTGAGATTTATGGCAAGTTAAAGCATAGGCAAATTTAATCTGTAATGATTGGAGGTATGGGTCATTTTTCAGGGCGTTTTTTACTTCACTACTCTTCACATTGCCATGATATTGCATTCTTACCTGATTATGAAGCGAACGAAACTGTTCATCTGACAATGAGGGATAGGTTGAGTGCAATGTATCCAGTATAACTTTCACTACCAGTGCTTGACTAGTAGGGTCATCCAGTAAGCGAATCTCAATATCAGCAAAACGAAACCCATATTTTTCTTCGAAATTTAAGATCTTCATTACTTCCGCAAACTCCCCATTGGCCAAGAATCCCATGGGTGAGTGCTCAGGTTGGTAGAAGTAATTATTGCGGACTATCATGATTTGATCTCCAGCGTCCAATTCCTGGTCCTTGAAAAAGAGGGCATGTCGAATATGCCTGTTATAATCCACGGCATTTCTGTTGGACCGGCAAATAACTATGGTCTCTCCCATTCCGTACTTATCATAAGCGTATCTAAGTCCCTCTTCAAGACGGTCGCCATTCATCTTAAAAATACCTGCCGGTTTCAAGGTGAATTTTATCTTGGGGGTTGAATTTTTCATTTCGTGTCGAAGGGAGTTGGCATTTATTAAAATACCAGAGTCATATGACTGGCGCATCACTTCGTTGAGCTCCACAGATAGCACAGACAACCCATATTTTTGCTGTAGATGGGATTCTGACAGTGCAAGGCTGCTAGATTGACCCACAGGGGGTAACTGAGCATTGTCACCAATAAGCATTAATTTATTTCCCTTGTTCTGGAAGACATATTTAACCAGATCGGCTAAGACTCCAGCGTCTAAGGACCCCTCTGAAATCATGGATGCCTCATCCACAATAAAAATAGTATTACTTGAATAATTCTTCTTCAACTGAAAGAACCCGCCTCTAATAGTCTCTTTATCTTTAATCCTGTAAATAATCTTATGAATGGTAAAGGCAGATTTTCGGGCATATCTGGCCAGTACCTTAGCCGCCCTTCCGGTGGGGGCCAATAATAATACCTTAAATCCAAAGGAAGGAAGTGCTTTTACCAGAGCACCTACTAAAGATGTTTTGCCGGTACCTGCATAACCTTTTAAGACCAGGGTAGTTCTTGGATCATCGGACTGGACAAATTGTTCAGTAAGTTTAAAGAACCTATATTGGTCCTGGGTTGGATGAAACGTGAACTTACCCGCTAATATTTCTGCTACCCGGGCAGTATTGGGAGCTTTCAATTTAGTTTTCTTTCCTTTGTTAGTATGATAGAGATTGTTAACATGGCAGTTATAAACAGCGTTAAGTTTACGAATAGACCTACAAATGAAAAAGCAATTAGCTGAAAACTTCGGAGGGGCATTAAGATTAAGGGCGTGCGGGCTTCTGGTCAATGAGCAGGGAGTATTGATGGTGAGACATCAGGGGTTAACAGACGCTGGTTATCTATGGGCTCCACCTGGGGGAGGTATGTTGTTTGGAAAGTCAGTCCATGAATGTCTGGAAAGGGAATTTCTGGAGGAAACCGGTCTGCAAATTACCGTAGAGGAATTCCTGTTCGTTAATGAATTTCATGCTGCTCCCTTGCACGCAATAGAACTTTTTTTTAAAGTCCAACAAACAGGAGGGCAGCTAATTACAGGGTACGATCCGGAGCTTGATCTTGATAAACAAATTATTGAGGAAGTCAAATACTTTCAACAAAATGATATAGAAGAAGAACAAGGGCCTCAGTTACATTCAATATTCAATAAAATAAGTCACCCACATCAGCTTTTATATTTGAAAGGGTATTTCCAAAATTGGAAATAATTGCATAAAATAGCGTTCTAATTGGTCATAATATGGTTGATCGACGTAGGAATAACTAAATTCGTAGAAAATGAACACCACCAAGATACTAACCGTTGTATTCTATCTGGCCAGCATTGGACTGGCTTATTTCCTGATAAGCGGGATTGCGCATGACATTGAACAGGAAAAATTGATCAAATCAATTGAGGCAAAAGTTATTGATAAGTTGATGCAAATCCGTGCTGCAGAAATATCTTACCAGGCAGCCAACGGAGTTTTCACCAGTGATTGGGATAAACTGGTAAATTTTGTAGATACCGGCCGTATATATATTACTGAAAGGAAGGAAACGATCATTACTCTGGATTACGGGGCTGACAGTGTAGTATTAGAAATAGATACTCTTGGTTCAGTACCGGTAATTGACTCTTTGTTCTCTTCAAACTTTGATGTAAACAAACTACCATTTGTACCTGATTCTGACAAAAAATTCCTTATATGGGCTGATAAGATAAATAAAAGTGGAGTTATGGTTGATGTGATTGAGGTGGTGGATCCGGACCCATTTGATCCAACCCGTCTTGAAGACAATGAAATTAAAAATCGAAAGCCCCTGCGCTTTGGTAGCCGCACGGATGTGACGACAGCTGGAAATTGGGAATAATTGGCATACATCAGTGTGGTAGACTATCATATAGTTAGAAAAGTAAAAAGCAATAAGTTTAATGTCGACCACCTGAGTCAATATAATCTTTACTTTTTACTGGGAAAACAGCATTTCAAATTCTGCGTCATTGACACCAAGTCCAACTATTGTCTGCTGTTGGAAGATTATCTTATTGGCAGCAACGACCAACCCGATGAAATTGTAGATACCTTAAAGGTCCTGTTCGAAAGCCACCATCTGCTAAACGCTGGTTTTTGGGGTTCTATAAAGCTGGCGTTCTTAAATCCAAAGTCCGTACTAGTTCCCAACCTATTATTTGATAAAGAATCACTATCAGACTACCTGAAGTTAAACTGTGAAATTCACTCCGACGAAGTGTGTTACTATTACAAGCACAATACCGGTAAGATGGTCAATGTCTTTGCCGCAAACAAAAAAATTGTCGCTTGGTTCAGAGAGTTATACCCGAATCTTAACATTCATTTATTACATTATTGCAGTGCATTAATTGAGGGCATATCCCGTCAGAGCGATACCAGCCAACTTAAATCGATGTCTCTATTTCTGAATATTGATTCAACCGAGGTACTCGTTCATGAAAGGGATAAACTGCTTTATTGCAACCAATTTGACCACCACACTCCATCAGAGTTTTTGAACTATATAATGGTCACCATTGATCAATTAGAACTCGACCCCAATTTTAGCAAAGTTCATGTATGGGGCAATATCAACAATAAATCAGAGTATTTTAAAATTTTGTACAAGTACATAAGAAATATCTCATTTGGTAAGCGCCCGTCAGTTCTAAATTTTGGTTTTGAATTTGACGAAATCGACGAACATCTATATTTCGATCTAATGGGGCTTTATTATTGCGAATAACCGTGGATAAAATTGCTATATTTCCTGGTTCTTTCGATCCTTATACCAAAGGACATCATGATATTGTATGTCGGGGTTTGAATATATTTGACAAAATCATAGTTGCCATTGGGTACAATAATCAAAAAGAACGATACTTTGATATTTACCAAATGAAAGATCACATAAGATCTGCTTTTAAGAAAAAGGACCCAATAAAAGTAATCGACTATGACCAATTAACCGCTACCCTGGCAAAAAGTTATGGCGCAAAATACCTGCTTCGTGGTTTGAGGAATACCACCGACTTTGAATACGAAAACAGCATTTCACAAGTGAACCGGTATCTAAATCAGGAACTTGAAACGGTATTCCTGATTACATCGCCCAACTTTGCTTCAATTAGCAGCTCGATAATCCGTGAGGTGCATAAATATGGCGGCGATATTACTAGTTTTCTTCCTTATCAGATTTAGCAGTTACTTTATTGCCGGACTGATAGCGTTTGATCACATATCTAATTGATGGATAAGTACTGAAAAGGGCCTCCTTCAATGCTTTGGGATTTTTCCACTGCACCTCTTGAATGTCCTCGGCGATTTGTGGTTTCATTTCTCTATCATCATCGCAGGACATAGCATACCATGCGGTTTTCTTTAGAATGTTTTTACCATTCAATGAGTATGAATGCCAGGTAGAACAAATTTTACCTCGCATACTCACCTTTATGTTACACTCTTCTTCCACCTCCCTTTTTGCACCTTCTAGGGGTGTTTCATCCTTTTCCAGTTTCCCTTTAGGAAGGTCCCATCTATTAAAACGATAAATCATAAGAATCCTATCCTCCTTACTTACCACTCCGCCACTGGCTTTGATGATCCTGAATCTGTTTTTTACAAAATGTCGTGCTGAATCCCTGTCGTCTACAGTAATGGTGATAGAGTTTAACTTTTGCAATCTTTTTCTCCTCATCAGTTTGAATATCCGATCGATTTGAGCAATTGAGGCGTCATTGATCAGAACATCACCCAGTAACATTCCCACATAAATATTCTTATTGCCTCCGTTTATAATTACATCGTAATTGGAGATTTTTATTGATTTACCAAGTTTTTGTATGCGGACAGGAATGCTATTAACAAATAGCTTCATATAAAAAATTTCAAACTTACTACAAATGAATACAATAAAATTATTTCAGCAAAACTGGCTGTAGTTTTTTTAAAAAATATAATTGTATTTTCGTGACATGATTGAAACCGCTGCCGACCGTGAAATAGGGATTGAAGTTGCTTCTTTACTTCTGAAGATACAGGCGGTCAAACTCAATGTTGAACAACCCTTTATATGGGCTTCCGGCTGGCACTCTCCTATTTATTGTGACAATCGCATGTCACTGGGGTTTCCAGAGATCCGGTCGTTTATAAAATCGTGTTTGGCCAAAAAGATAAAACAAGTGTTCCCGGAATGTGAAGCCATTGCCGGAGTAGCTACAGCAGGTATACCTCAGGGTGTTTTAGTAGCAGATTCACTGGAACTGCCATTCTTATATGTAAGGTCAAAGCCTAAAGGGCATGGGTTGGAAAACCTAATTGAAGGCAGTTATTCAGAGGGACAAAAGGTGGTAGTTCTGGAAGACCTGATATCTACCGGCGGAAGTTCCTTAAAAGCCGTTGAGGCCCTGAGAAATGCTGACATGAATGTCCTTGGGCTAGCTTCAATATTCACCTATGGGTTTGACATTGCTGACAATAATTTTCAAGAAGCACTGGTCCCTTGGTTCAGTTTATGCAATTATCATTTACTGGTGGAATATGCAGTAGGTCAGGGGATGGTGAATCCGGTACAGCATTCCTTACTACAGGAATGGAGAAAAGGACCGGAAGAGTGGAAAGTGCCCGGTTAGTTTATTACAAAGTCTAATGAATAATCAGGGTTTAACACACTTAATCCAAATAAGGCAAAGTCGTATTTAACCGGATCCTCAGGATCGAAAATCCTCAATTTCTCTGTCAGTTCAAGGGCCATTTTCCAGTCATTTTGTTTTCTCGTTACAAGTCCTAATCGCCGGGCTGTTCGCTGCACATGAAGGTCACAAGGGCAAATAAGGTCTCTGGGCCTTATCTTCTTCCAAATCCCGAAATCTACCCCGTTGGAATCCTTTCTCACCATCCAGCGAAGAAACATATTAATGCGCTTACAGGCTGAATTTCTGGCTGGAGTTGCTACATGTTTTCGGGTGCGCCCGGGAGCATGATCAGAATCAAAAAAACGTTGGTGAAAACAACTTAGGGACGACCTCATATCGGTAATCTTTCCTCCTACTGGCAAAAAAGCTTCCTCTAATGAGCTGTGCTCTTTATAAAATCTCTTAAAAAAATCAACAAAATACAAGGAATCCGTACTGTTGAAGGTACGGTGTTTAAAGTTCATCAGACTTTTCAAATCCTTTTTCGAACAATTCATTATGAAATCGTGTGGTGAGTTGTCCATGATATGCATTAATTCCTTGCCCTTTTTGATAATGGTCCTTCGTTGCCCCCAAGCTAACATGGCCACCCAAAAGCCACTGATCTCTATATCCTGAATTTTGGAGAATTGATGAGGTATGCAAATAGGATCCTGAGGAATGAAGTCACGGGTATTGTAACGAAGGTATTGTTCATCCAGAAACTCTTTTAGAAATCCGGCATTTTTCATTGGTTCGGAACATAGGAAAGCTCCACTCTGAATTTATCGTCCAGGGCACCCAGCGCTTCCTGTGCCGCTTTGGACAAGCGCAACAATACGTTATTATTTGCCCCGGTGTCAGGTAATTTACCTACCACCCGAACGAAAACGCTTAAATTCGTCATCTCATTGCGAACCCTCATTATGGTTCCGACGGGAGCGGTACGGTGCAGGGCTAAGTACTTTTTGGTATCTGAAGTGCCATCTATTACCGCGGCCATTCCATTTTCTTTGACTGGCGCAACATTTGTTGATTTGACTACTTTTTTCTTCTCTATTGCGTACTCCGGTTGCGTAGATGGCTCTACTGTTGGGGTAGAATTCACAACTTCCGGTTGGGTTACCTGATTCTTTTCATCAACCAGTAGTTCTGCTGGCTCCGAAAGCACCAACGTATCACCTACCCGCACATAACTATCCGTCAATTGGTTCCAACTTTTTATGTCGTCCAGACCAATTTCATATTTTTTTGAAATACTATAAAGGGTTTCAGCGGTTTGGACCACGTGTGTCAACCCGTGTTGCCATGGAATCCTAAGCACTGAGCCTACTGAAAGGCTGTTTCTGGTTATTTGATTATTTTCCACTATTGACTCCACTGAAGTACCGTAGCGGCGTGACAGGGCGTATAATGTTTCTTGGGGGTCAACCCTGTGAAGCACATAGATCCCACTTTCTTCCTTTTTGATACCTATGGAATCTACATCAGAAGCATAAGATAATAAAGCCGAATAATACAGCAGAGAAAACGCGATGATCAATCTTTTATAATCCATGCTTAAAGATCTTCCCTTTGATCAAAAATAACAATATTGCAGGTCAAGTATTTTTAGCTTTATACTTCTTGGGAACGGAGCAAATGTGCTTTTATTTTATGTTAATAGGCTGCTTATGGTTAATTTTAACCCGGATTATGCACTAGAAATCTATTACGAGCCTTAACTGACTACAATCTAGGCATTTGCTCGATTTTTCCTACTCACCATAACGGTGCTATGTTTCCGTTGCAAAAATCTGCGCGAGTGCCTATCTCACAGCCATTTAAGGCTCTCACTACCAAGTCTAATGCATAATCCGGGTTAAAAGGATATCCAGGTTCTCTTTTCGTCAATCTTTCCTGGTAATCTTCTGACCCACATTAAATACGCCTGCGGTATAGCCCCTGGATTCAGCTACATAGACCAACATTAATTCGAAGGCCAAGGTAGCTTGAAAAGTAAAACTTAATTCAATGTCCGCAGAAATGGAAATACTCCTGAAATTTGGAGCTTCGGATTTGAAATCGCCATGGTCAATCAGCATCACTTTGCTTCCGTAATTAATTAAGTCAGTGACCAGGTCTGTTAACTTTTTATAAAACTCTCCCTGCGGAGCAAAGATCACCGCGCGATGATCAGGTCCGCATAACTCCATTGGTCCGTGCCTGAATGCTCCTGAGGAAAACCCATGTGCGTGGCATTTGGC
>CAZOJZ010000435.1:0-2482 GCA_964580205.1 uncultured Roseivirgaceae bacterium | reverse complement strand
CTTTTTTCGCAGTTGGAAGAAAAATTAATCAGGTTAAAACATACGATCTTAATGATACTGCTTCTACTACAATTTTCTCTTGTTGTTGTTCTGATTCCTCAGCTTTCCGTTTCTTCTCTGCCTCTTCAGCCAGACGCTTTTCTTCGGCAATTCTTTTACTTGTAGCAGCTTCTGCTAGATGTTTCTTTGCTTCCTCGTCAGCAAGACGCTTCTTCTCTGCCTCCTCATTCTTATTAATTTCTTCCATCCGTTGCGCAAGCAGCTTTTCAACAACAGCTGCATCTGGTTCTATCGAAGCAGTATCATTAAGATCGTATGTTTTAACCTGATTAATTTTTCTTCCAACTGCGAAAAAAGATTTTGAATTAGGTAAATTAAAGACGGTGACATCCCTATCTGCGCCACTACCCTTATCCGTCCAAACAATAGATTTGTTTTGTATTTTCTTGGTTAGACCTGAATGTACACAACGATAATTTGACAAGACTGGCTTCTTATAGCCCTTTTGCGCAACACTGCCCAGGCATTTGTATCCTTTACCAGGAGGAACGCCATGCCACATTGAACCATCCGTATCAGCCCCACTGCCTTTGTCCGTCCATATTAACGACCAATCACTTGGGGGAACTAAAAGTTCTGGCGTCTCTTCTGGATTACTTTTTGATGGTCTAACTGAGATGACGCATTTTTTAGCGTTAGCACCGCCTGTTCGACTGGCATATCCACCAATAATGTAATATGAGGATTCTGCTGAAGGAGTAAAAAAGAACCCGTCTAAATCAGCGCCAGATCCTTTATCGGACCATGTCAGCTTTTGTTTACAAGTTAACTTTGTTTCAAGGCGATAACTTAATTCTGCAATGATCTTTTGTCTTTCTGTTTCCTCAACTGATTGATCAGGTCCTTTACCATGTTCTTTATCTGGATCTTGCCGAGGATCAGCAATTGTTACTGTAGAAATTAGACATAACAACAAAGGTATAAATAAGCGGCTTCTAATCATTCTGAACTCTCTCAGGCACCATCAAGATAATGTTCAGCATATTAAACAATTGCTTACACTATTGCGATAACAGCCATGAATGGTGGGATTACCGTGTTAGTGGGACTATGGCAACGGCCCTGTCCCCGAATCTTCATTCAACTAAAAGGAGTCTTCCCTGAGCGATTTCAAGTTTTGTTATTGATTAATTATTACTTATAGTTATAATTAATCTTATGTATACAGTGACGTATCGTAAGGAAGCGATTAAGTATCTCAGGAAGATGGCTAAAAAGGATGCCAGCCGATTTCTTTCGACCTTTGAAAAGATCGCAAAGAAAGAGACGAAAGGACTTAATATCAAAAAATTCAAGCAAATGAAAAATGGCTATCGATTAAGGATCGGCGATTACCGCGCTTTATACAGTATTCATGAAAATGAGCTAATCATTGAAATCGTAAAGCTTGGCTCTCGTGGAGATATATACAAATGAGTCACCAAATTATCAAAAAATCAGGCAAACCCGAATATGCCGTCCTTCCTTATAAGGAATATGAAAAACTCTTACGGCTTGCTGAAGATGCTGAAGATATCAGTGCCTTGATGAAGGCAGCAAAACGTGATGACGAGCGGCTACCTCACGTATTCGTAAAAGAATTAGTCAATTCCGAGCGACCTTTACCTGTCTGGAGAAAATACCGTGAGCTCAGTCAGCAAGAACTGGCTGATATATCGGGTGTGACCCAACCCTATATCGCACAAATCGAAACTGGTAAAAAAGAAGGTAGCGTTAAAACTCTGAAAAAACTCGCTAACGCATTATCCATCAGCCTGGATGATCTGATTACAGAATAAAATATTCAGCACCCTCCACTGTGTAAAAGTCGTACCTGACCCTACTTATCCCTACTTATCCCATTGATTGTGAATTTACGGGGCCTGATGATAATGTTGATGCTCTTCAGACCAAACTTGTTTTGATCCTCTACTCGGTTCAAAGTTACGAATGGATTGAACCACTAGCACAAAACTTACAAGCAGGATCACTCCACCAAAAACCAGTAAAAGCGTATAATACACAGATCTTTTACCCTGCTTGTTAATGCAACATTTTTTATACTTTAATCCACTTCCACACGACCTTCAGTAGTATCGAATGGTCTGAAACGACCTTTTATCTTTGTTGTACTTGCAATTTTTTCCATAGAATTAAGTTTAGATTAAAAGGAGGCGAATAATAGGAGACAGACCACGTTTTTAAATCAGGAGGGTCTGAATGCTTGAAATGAAATGTGATTCCTTCCATGGTCTTTATGTCTTTGTTTGTTTACCGTCTGTTGAATATAGACCTCTGTAGGGAAAGATCAAGAATTTGGGGTTGATCTATGTTATTTACCTGGCAGCCAGCTATTTCATATCTCCGAATACCTTTCAAGTCTATGTTGGCATGACGGCGACCCATATCCTGTTCGGGCGAGCCGCCGGGATGTCGTTTGGTT
>CAZOJZ010000434.1:0-10737 GCA_964580205.1 uncultured Roseivirgaceae bacterium | reverse complement strand
ATATTCTCCTTAGTAACCCCGCTATGGAGGTCCAGCTTGAGGGTCATGCTGACAGTCAGGGTTCAAATAAAATCAATCTAAGGATCTCCTATCTGAGAGCCCAGGCCACCGCCCATTTCCTAATTGATCAGGGGATATTGGGACATCGACTCCAGGTAATTGGAAACGGGGAAGATGAACCTCTTGCCAGCAACGATGACGAAAAAGAAGGTCGTGAATTGAATAGAAGAGTTGAGATTACGATTATCAACTCAGCGGGAGCAAGTAGGGATTAGAGGGACGAGGGACGAGGGTGTTAGGGTGTTAGGGACTAGGGTGTTAGGGTGTTAGGGACTAAGGGCGAGGGAACGGGGAACATTCAATCCTTCAATCCTTCAATCCTTCAATCCTTCAGTCCTTCAGTCCTTTTCAAAGGAGTCTCTTAATAATCAGAAAAATAACGCCAAGCAGGAAAATAATTATTGAGATCTTATTTATCCCATGCATCACTTTTATGTTGAAATTAGTGGGTCTGGATAGGTCTTTTTTTCTAAAAAAGTATCCAAGGACTTCTCCAACCCGGAAGTAATCTTTAATCGAATTCTTTTTCTTTGGTTCCATTTTATCCTTGCGCAAGATCGCCCTGTGGTTCAATCCACTGGCCATCTGCCTTTATGATCTCAATAAGTTCGTCGACAGCATTTGTTGATGGCACTCCTCTTTTTATTACTTCCTGTCCCTTATATAGTGTGATCTTTCCTTTGCCAGATCCTACATACCCATAATCAGCATCAGCCATCTCACCAGGTCCATTAACGATACAACCCATGATGCCTATTTTTACACCCTTCAGATGATCTGTTCTTTGTCTGATCATGGCGGTAGTTTCTTGAAGATCAAACAGGGTGCGTCCGCAGGAAGGACAGCTGATGAAATCTGTTTTGGTCATTCTGGTCCTGGCCGCCTGTAAAATATTGAAGCAGGTTTGGTTGTACCGTTTTACCCTGGACAAAGTAGTTTCCCGGTTCTGCTCATGAAGCAATTCCCTGCTAAGAAACACCCCATCACCCAGTCCATCAATAAGCAGCGCTCCCATGTCTGTCCCGGCCTTCAGTTGCAGTGCATCGGAGTTTTCATCCTGGTACTGACGGCCTATGATTACGGGATTGAGCATATTCTTAGATATTAGCTCAAAAATAAATCGCCGTTGATCAGCCAGAGCATGTTGATTATCAGTCTCAAGCCACACCACCAGGTTAGCATGCGGTTTAAGAATTTCAACCACAGAATCAAGGTCACTGGACGTCATTTTAATGAAGTTCAATCGAGGGTGCAGTTTGACTTGTTCTTTTAGTTGGTCAATAGTTATCAGCGGAAACTTTTGGAGGTCTCCCGATTGTGCCCATAGGGAAAAGTCCAAAATTTCTCTTAACCCGTTGGGCAGCATAAATTGCACTGGCCATTGGCCTGAGTAAATATAATCAGCCCCGGTATCGTTCATGCTCCATTTATCAAGCTCAGGGAGGTAATGATGTCCAATGACCTTTAAATCCTGATACTGCACATCTTTTAAATTTCGCAAATCAATAATCACCCGGGGCACATTGGAGCCGCCGATATTTTCTACTGCCCGGGTCATGCGCCGCTGGTAACTGAATGGGTCATTTGGAATACCAATTAAATCCGGAATTGAAGCATGGTTAGGCCTGGAATGGTAACGATCCACCAGCATTTTAGCCACAGGGGCCTCCAATTCAGGCTCTTCTGTAAGACTGACCCGAACGGTGTCGCCAAGCCCGTCCTCGAGTAAACTGCCTATGCCCAATGCCGACTTGATACGTCCATCCTCTCCTTCCCCAGCTTCAGTAACACCCAGGTGCAAAGGGTACGGTCGTAAACCCTCGGAATTTAATCTGTTTACCAGTAAGCGGTACGCCTGAATCATCACCTGTGGATTGCTGGCTTTCATGCTTAATACGATCTGATAATAGTTCAGGTCCTCACAGATCCTTAAGAACTCCAATGCTGACTCCACCATCCCCAAAGGATTATCTCCGTAGCGGCTCATAATCCGGTCGGACAATGATCCATGATTTGTGCCAATGCGCATGGCAGTTCCATATTGCTTACAAATCTGGACCAAAGGAGTAAATCGTTCCCTGATTCTATCCATCTCTTCCTGGTAGGAGGATTCCGTGTATTCAAGAACCTGGAATTTCTTCTTATCAGCATAGTTTCCAGGATTAATGCGTACTTTTTCAACCAACCGGGCCGCCAATTCAGCGGCATTGGGGGTGAAATGAATGTCAGCAATCAAAGGCACCCTGATGCCTGAATTAAGTAGTTCTTTTTTTATCTGCTGAAGATTTTGGGCCTCCTTTAGGTTAGGTGCGGTTATTCTCACATATTCACAACCTGCATCGACCATGCGTCTTATCTGGTCCACAGAACCTTCCGTGTCCATAGTGCCAACCGTGGTCATGGATTGAATGCGAATTGGGTTATTTCCGCCCACTGGTAAGTCGCCAATGCTTACTTCCAGGGAATGTCGTCTTGAATATCTGGTCAGACTATTACAATAGTCCTTTGTGACATCGATATGTGCTAAAGGGGACACCATTCAATTTTTACTCAAAAATAAACTTTATAAAACTAAAATACAGGATTTTCAAGGCATCAAGTATGGTGTCAACACTAAATATCACCTAATTGAGGCCTCAATACAATGTCCTCCACCACTGTCCGGGGTGACAGCGAGTAAGTATCGAATATACATGAAGCAATATCCTCCACCGGCATAAACCTTTCTGTTGGCAAGTCTACTCCTTTCCAACTGTCAGAAAGGGCAGCGCCCGGCAAAATTGAAGTCACCCTAATTCCATGTTCTTTCATTTCCTCTCTGAGTACTTTGGAGAACCCCAAAAGGGCGAATTTTGCAATACAATAACTACCACCATGCATGTAAGGGGTTATACTAGCTACACTGCACATATTAAAAATGTGCCCCACCTTCCTTTTTATCATTCCGGGCAATACTCCCCTGGTAACCCGATAGGCACTATACAGGTTGATATCGATCATGGACTCCAACGCACCTTCAGGCTCATCAGATACTTTACCTGAGATAAAGGCCCCCGCATTATTTACCAGGACATCTATATCCAGCGACAGGTCATCCACAAAAGATAAAAAGCCGTTAATTCCATCTTTCTCCGAGAGATCTGCGGGCACCGAATAAAGTTTAGCATTGGGTACCTTTCTACTTACCTCATCATGCAGCGCTTCAAGTTTGGCTTTGCTTCTGGAACAAGTGACCACATCAAACCCCTCTGACGCCAGTTTTAAAACAACTGCCCGGCCAATGCCCCTACTGCCCGCGGTAACGATAGCAGTTTTATTCCTTTCCATTGTTTGAGCGTTTCAAATTTAACTCACAGTTTTTATTATATTTGCTACGAATCGGTTCTATTGATTTTGTGCAGCCTTATATACCAATACCCGCTTAAATGTAGCCATTCCCAAAGATTTTAATGAAGAGTATCGGCAAATATTTTATATTCCTGGGCTCACTTTTCGTAAATAGAGAGTCATTTAGAACTTACGTTAATCTTATCTTTGATGAAAGTGTGCTGCTGGGTGTAAGTTCTATCTTTATCGTTGCCATAGTATCTACTTTTATGGGAGCTGTGACAGCTGTGCAAACTGCCTACAATCTGGTAAGCCCATTGATTCAGGATTACATTATTGGCACCCTGGTACGTGATATGACCGTGCAGGAGCTGGCCCCCACGGTAATTTCCCTGGTATTTGCAGGTAAAGTGGGCTCTAGTATCTCCAGTGGGCTTGGTACTATGAGAATCACTGAGCAAATCGATGCCCTTGAAGTAATGGGTATCAATAGTGCATCGTATTTGGTACTGCCAAAAATAATAGCCTCAATCATCATGTATCCTTTATTGGTGATCCTGGCCATGTTCCTTTCAATTTATGGCGGATACATAGCCGGTACCATGACCAATGTAATAACCGAACAGGAGTACATTTATGGAATCAGGCTGGATTTTAACCCTTACACCATCCAATTCGCCATGATCAAGTCAGTGGTATTCGCATTTTTGATAAGTTCAATTTCTGCATATAAGGGTTATTTTACCAAGGGCGGAGCACTGGAAGTTGGCATAGCCAGTACCAGTGCGGTAACCAACAGCTGTATAGCCATACTACTGGCAGATTATTTACTGGCAGCATTGTTATTATGATAGAAATAGAACATATATCCAAGTCCTTTGATGGCAAGCCGGTGATTGATGATATAAGTGGAAGGTTTGAGCAAGGCAAGACCAACCTGATCATCGGCGCCAGTGGGACAGGGAAAACTGTGTTACTAAAATGTATGGTAGGTTTGGTCAAACCAGACCAAGGCAACGTGATTTATAATGGCAGGGATTTCACACATGCGGACCGGGACCTGAAGACAGAGATAAGAAGGGAAATAGGCATGCTATTCCAGGGAGGCGCCTTGTTTGACTCAAAAAGCGTCCAGGAAAATGTTATGTTTCCTTTAAATGTCCTGACCAGAATGGCCCCGGAAGAAAAACTAGACCGGGTGAATTTCTGTTTGCAACGGGTTGGATTGGAAAATGTAAACAAAATGATGCCTTCTGAAATAAGTGGCGGCATGAAAAAAAGAGTAGGTATTGCCAGAGCTATAGTCAACAACAGCCGATATCTATTTTGCGATGAACCAAATTCCGGCCTGGACCCTCAAACGGCCATTTTGATAGATAACTTGATCCAGGAAATTACCAAAGAGTTTAAAATCACTACCATTGTGGTCACTCATGATATGAACTCCGTAATGGAAATCGGCGAGTACATCATGTTTATGTATCAAGGTGTTAAAGTGTGGGAAGGTTCGTGCGATAATATTGCCCAAACAGAGGTCAAGGAATTGCAGGATTTTATGTTTGCAAATAAACTAATGCGCACTTTGCAGGCCAGGGAATCTTAGCTGGTTTCAAGAGGTAGAGTAAAGAAAAAGCAACTGCCCGCTCCAAGTTCGCTATTAACACCTATCTCTCCTCCATGTTCAGTAATAACTTCTTTTGATATTGCCAATCCAAGACCAAGGCCCTTTTCGTTTTTCGCCCCATTCGATTGTATTTGCACAAATCTTTGAAAAACCTCGCTGTGATGCTCTTTGGCAATTCCCGGACCTTTGTCCAATACTGCAAACTCAACCTTTCCATTAAGTCTTTTAGCCTCCATTATTATCTTACCTCCCGGTGGTGTATAGCGGATAGCATTACTTAGAAAATTTATCAATACCCAGCTGATCTTTTCGGTGTCAGCCATAAAGTCCGGAATTTCAGGATCGATAACTTTCTCGATGATAATATTCTTTTCATTTAACTGACCTTCAAACGGTGAGGCGGAGTAATCGATAAGTACTTTGGGAGACACCAGCTTCTTATCCAGTTCGATATTTCCTGTTTCCATTTTGGAAATATCAAGTAATTCAGATACCATTTTTATTAACCGCTGAACTTCACTTTTCATTGAAACCACAATTTCATCCTGTTCAGGGTTGAGTGTTCCAAACCGTTTGTCTTGAAGAAGCATGAGGCACATATTTATGGCAGAGAGAGGTGTCTTAAACTCATGGGATGCAACCGCGATAAAGTTTGTTTTGGCTTCATCCGATTGTTTGAAATAGGTTACATTTTTTAGCAATAAGATATAGCCCAATGATTTGTTCTTATTATCAACATCCTGAACATCAATTACATCCTTGGTGTAAAACTCTTGTTTTTCGTTTCGCTCTATCTTGATATAGTCTTTTGATTGTTCTTCATCCGGGGCTGTTCCTTTGTTTCCAGTGTCTTTCTGTTCCAGGCTATCCAGTAAACTGCGCATCACGGAATTGTCCCGGGATAGCTCCTTGGCGTTTTTTCCGATCAATAGTTTCTCTGGAATTCCCAGGATTTCGGAAGCAGCCTCATTGGCAAGGATCACATCCTTAGATTCATTTAGAATTACCAGTCCGTCATTGATGCTCTTTATAATGGTCTCAATTCGAGTTTTTTGAGCCTTTAATTCCTCAAGATTAGATTCCTCGAATTCCTTTAATTTCACGGACATAACATTGAATGCTTTGCTCAGGTTACCGAGCTCGGTGTCGGAATCTACAGGTATTTGTTGTTTGTAATCTCCGTCCGCTACACGTTTGATCTTTTCTGTGATATCCAGTATCGGCCTCACAATCATTTGAGGAAACTTATATATGGCTAATCCTGATATCAACAGCACTACAATAAGAATTATGAATACATAAACTTTGGCATTAGTATATAATGTTTGTACTACCCGATCCTTGTTGCTGAGTGCGCTGTGATTCAAGTCAATGAGATTGGAACAGGTTTCGCGTAAAATCTCATTTTTCCTTTGCAATACTGAGAAATACAACCCCACCCGGTCAGAAGTATGGTTGAAGTCATATAGTTGCCCCTCATAATCCAGGTATTGCTCAGAAAGTTTAATCAGCAGTTGCTGCTCACCCACTTCCGATATGTTGCTCTTACAAATTTCCAGTTGGCTCGAAAAAATCTCCTTTTCTCTTTCCAGGATCCGTAGCAAGATATCTTCATTGTAATTGGATCCCAGGCAGATCTTGGCTAGGTTTTGGTCGATTTTAGCCAACGAAACGATCAATTCTTCAGCAGCCTTCACACTGCTGTAATTTTCTTTCAGAATTCTTTCTGATGCCTGTCCTACATTTTCCAGGTAATAGATTGACACTCCCGCGAGTATCAGGAACAGAATAAGAATAAAAACAAATCCAGAAAATATTTGGGTTCTAAGTTTCATATTAACCCAAGTTAAAGGTCACCCCTAATCTAACCCGTATTCTTTTAATTTTCGATACAAGGTAGCTAGTCCAATATCCAATTTCTTTGCTGCCTCGGACTTATTGCCATCAGCACGGTCTAGCATTCTCAATATATGCTGCTTTTCAACTGATTTCAAATCTGACAGTTCACCGCCATCATTGGAACCGTTACTTTCTACTTTTATAGCCAGGGGTGAGGTGGTTAAAAACTCTTTTGGTAAAGTATCTTCTGTCAGTTCTGCATTATCGGTCAGAATAACCGACCTTTCAATTACGTTTTTCAGTTCCCGTATATTGCCAGGCCATGGATGGCGTTGTAATAGGTCCAGATAACCCCTGGACATACTCTGAATATTTTTGCCAATTTTCTCCGCATTAACGCTCATAAAATGGAGGGCAAGCAGCGGTATATCATCTTTTCGTTCCCTCAATGAAGGCAGCTCAATGGTAAAAGGGCTCAACCGGTAATACAGGTCTTTCCTAAATTCATTATCCCTGGTATCGGCAAAGAGGTCGCTATTTGTGGCAGCCACAATCCTTACATCGATGGGAATCGGAGTAGTATCACCTACCCTGTTGATGGATTTACTCTCCAATGTCCTTAATAGTTTGGTCTGTAAATCAGGGCTCATTGCCCCTAATTCATCAAGAAGAATAGTACCTCTATCTGCTACTTCAAAATATCCCTTTTTATCGGTATGGGCGCCGGTAAAAGCCCCCTTCTTATGTCCAAATAATTCTGATTCCTGAAGATCCTTGGGTATGGCAGCACAGTTTATTGGAATAAATGGCCCCTTTCTACGCCGGCTGGCCAAATGAAGCGCCTCTGCCAGGAGCTCCTTACCAGTTCCGGTTTCACCCAAAATAAGTACTGTGGTGTCAGTAACGGCCACTTTTTTAGCAAGCTCGATCATCTTATTTACAGCAATGGACTTGCCTATAATCTTAGCAAAGCTGGACTTTGACTCCAGCCTATATTCCAGTTCACTTAGTTGTCGTTTTAAGAAGGATTTCTCAACCGCCTTACCCGCGAGCAGTGGAAGCTTGTCATCCCCATCCCCCTTGGTAATATAATCGAAAGCCCCAAGTTTCATGGCCTTCACACCGTCCTTTACATTTCCAAAGGCGGTCATTACGATCACCTCAATCAACGGCTGGTTACTTTTGATCCATTTGGTGAATTCGATTCCGTTTTCGTCCGGTAACATTACGTCGGTGATCACCAGATATATGTCTTCATTCTTCAGGATATCTATTCCGTCTTTGACCGTTACCGCAGAATATACCTTGAACCCCTCCAACCCCAGTATCTTCGCTAGTAACTCCCTCAAGCTGTTTTCATCCTCAACAATAAGGATCTTCTTACCCATTATATCCATACCTCAAAATTATATAATTTATAGGAGCTTTGCTGGTTACCCGGCTATTTTGACCGCTCGAACCTCAAAATTAAGTATTTAGCAATAAGAGGCTTAGCCATTTGCCTGTAAAATCTTACATGTAGTAGGAAATGAGTGAATGAGTGAATGAGTGAATGTTAAGGATTGAATACTAAGCCATTCAGTCCTTCGATCCTTCACTCATTGTATCCGTCCGTCTTTGATTTCCAATATTCTGTCGGTCATTTTGGCAAGTTCCACATTATGGGTAACCACAATAAACGTCTGACGGTATTTGGACCTTAAATCAAAAAATAACTGATGCAATTCACGGGCATTCTTGGAGTCTAAATTACCACTGGGTTCATCGGCCAAAATAATAGAGGGACTATTGATCAAAGCCCGTGCCACTGCAGTACGTTGCTGTTCTCCTCCGGACAGTTGTGATGGTTTATGATTCAGGCGATCACTCATGCCCAGGTAGTTTAGCAATTCCTCTGCCTGGTCCCTAACCTCGGACTCGTTACGATTTCCAATAAACCCGGGAAGACAAACATTCTCGTGGGCAGTAAATTCCGGCAATAAATTGTGAAACTGGAAAATAAATCCAATTTGCTTGTTTCTAAAAGAAGAGAGCTCTTTAGCACTTAGTTCGAACAAAGACTGTTCTCCTAATTTAACAGTCCCTCGATCAGGAAAATCCAGAGTGCCTAATATATGAAGCAATGTACTCTTCCCTGCGCCTGATGCGCCTACAATTGATACAATTTCACCCGCCTGGACGCTGATATCTATACCCTTGAGTACCTGAAGGGAGTCGTAAGACTTAAAAATACCGGTTGCTACTAACAAAACATTGTTAAAAAATTTCTCTCAAACATAATTAAAATAGTTCTATTATTTCCTAGGATTTCCTGACAATTATACGATGGTTGAAAGCGTATCCTGTGCTTGCGTTAAAGGGTCAAATAATGTACATTCGTGCAAAATTCGATTCATGGACATTCACGAATACCAGGCCAAGGACATTCTAAAGAATTACGGGGTGAAAATTCAGGAAGGCATTGTTGCCGATAACCCTGAAAAAGCCCTGGAAGCTGCTAAACAACTACATGCGGAAACCGGCACCAGCTGGTATGTAGTAAAGGCACAAATACATGCAGGTGGCCGGGGTAAAGGGGGTGGAATTAAATTGGCCAAAAGCCTGAAGGAAGTCAAGGACCTCTCCGAACAGATCCTTGGCATGCAGCTGGTAACCCATCAAACCGGACCTCAAGGCAAAGAAGTTCATAAAGTACTAATTGCTGAAGATGTTTACTATCCCGGTGAAAACGAGCCTAAAGAATTCTATCTGAGTATCTTATTGGATCGTGCCCATAATTGCAATACTATCATGGCCAGTACCGAAGGAGGAATGGATATCGAGGAAGTAGCGGCGAAAACCCCGGATAAGATTGTCAAAGAACGAATTGATCCCAGTCTTGGACTACAGCCTTTTCAGGCAAGAAAAATAGCTTTTGCCCTGGGACTGGAGGGCATTGCCTTCAAGGAAATGGTTCGTTTTGTGAATGCATTATATAAAGCATACGTCAACAGCGATGCTTCCATGTTTGAAATTAATCCTGTACTCAGGACTTCCGACGGTAAAATCCTGGCAGTTGATGCAAAAGTCAATCTTGATGACAACGCACTATTCAGGCATCAAGACCTGGCCGAACTGCGGGATTTGAGTGAAGAAGATCCTTTGGAAGTAGAGGCCAGTAAGTCCGGCCTAAATTACGTGAAACTAGATGGGAATGTCGGTTGTATGGTGAATGGTGCGGGATTGGCCATGGCCACTATGGATATAATCAAGCTCTCCGGAGGAGAACCGGCAAACTTCCTGGATGTCGGCGGTGGTGCCAATGCCAAAACCGTTGAGGCCGGGTTTCGTATCATCTTAAAAGACCCTAATGTAAAAACTATACTGATTAATATATTTGGGGGTATTGTGCGTTGTGACCGGGTAGCTACCGGAGTAGTAGAAGCCTACAGGAATATCGGGGAAATCAAGATACCTATTATCGTTCGTCTACAAGGCACTAATGCGGAAGAGGGTGCCAAGATCATCGAGGAATCCGGATTGAAAGTATTCCCGGCAATTTTGCTGAAAGACGCAGCGGAAAAGGTTAAAGAATTATTATCATAATCGAAAAATTTGCGCCCGTAGTTCAACTGGATAGAATATCTGACTTCGGATCAGAGGGTTGAGGGTTCGAGTCCTTCCGGGCGTGCGAATTGAAGGAGTGAAGGAGTGAAGGAGTGAAGGTAACTCACCATTTGGGATCCATACCGCGTCGGGATCCATCTTATCTTGAAAGTTTTCTAAGGCCCGATCTTTTTCAGGGATTTCACTAAAACTTGAAGTGGATGGAATTTGGCCATGTTTTGGGGCTTCTTCTTTATCCAACTGAACAATGTGACCAGCAACTTCTAAATACTGATGTAGAC
>CAZOJZ010000433.1:0-2967 GCA_964580205.1 uncultured Roseivirgaceae bacterium | reverse complement strand
GCATCTGGAGCCAAAGAAATGAATCCAGCCAATGCTGCCCTTCTTCCAACATCTGCTATATGGGGATTAAGCCCCCTGTTTTCGTGAACTACAACGATTCCAGGCAATTTACCGTCAACGTCAGTTGGTCTTGAAAGCTGGGCTTTAATACTGCCACCACCCTCAGGAGAATTATAATTGATAAATTCTGTATTTAACCTGGGGTCTTCAGCCACAATCTGAATATTATCTTTGTAATTAGGCATAACAAAGCTAAGCAGAGAGGCTACCGTTACACCGCCGACCGCATACGCGGATATCCTGTCTAAAAATTGTCTCCTGTCTAATCGATTGTGTGCGTAATCATCATATAGGTCAAAAACCTCCTGATTGATGTCTTCTTTGATTATTTTTTTCATGGATTTTTTTGGAAAACTAGATACACATTTTGAAGATAATCGGTACTGATTCTGAAGGAAATTTGAAGTTTATACGAACCGAACGCAAATTAGGTATTGTTCAAAAACATTTCCTTTAGAAACCCGTAATCATGTTTAGGATGTTCAAACCCATGGTATTTTTCTTTTGTTTGGGCCTGTTATTAACCTGTAGCACCTTCCCGGCGCCAACGGTTCAGGTGGTCAAATTTGATGTCCTTGAGCATCTAATGACGCGTGACTCCGAAAAGATAGAGGTCATTAATTTCTGGGCTACCTGGTGCAAACCATGTATAAAAGAACTTCCTTACTTTCAGAATATACACAAAAAAATGACCGATGAGGTCAGTGTGACCCTTATTTCGCTTGATTTTGCCGATGTGTTACATGAAAAAGTGGTCCCTTTTGTCATGAAACATGGACTCACCCCAGAGGTATTACTACTTGATGAAATTGACTACAATTCCTGGATTGATAAAGTAGACCCTTCCTGGTCCGGTGCTATACCGGCCACATTAATTATCAATCACCAAACTGGCCAAAGAAAATTTATTGAAAGAGAGTTGGAGGTGGGGGAAATTGAAAGTATGATTAAAGAACTGTCTAACTAACCTATAATATCATGATTTACATAAATGCAATTATCATTTCGACTATTATGCTTATGGCCGGGGCTGAAGACGGGCTAAAAGTAGGCGACAAAGCCATGGACTTTAACCTGAAAAACATCGATGGATCCATGGTTTCCCTGTCAGGAAATAAAGAGGTCAAAGGCTATATCCTAATTTTCACCTGTAATACTTGTCCCTATTCTGTAGCTTATGAAGACCGGATAATTGCATTGCATAGTAAGAACGCCCCAAAAGGATATCCGGTGGTAGCTGTTCAACCAAATAACTCCAAAAGGTCTCCCGGTGATTCATTCGAAAAGATGCAAAAGCGGGCCAAGAGCAAAGGTTTTCCATTCCCATATCTGATGGATGAAACCCAGGAAGTGACCAGGACCTATGGAGCTACCAACACCCCTCATGTCTATGTTCTAAACAGGCAGTCTGGCGATTCCTTTAGAATCGAATACATTGGCGCCATCGACAACAACAGCCGTAATGCCGCTGCTGCTGATAAGCACTATGTCCAGGATGCAGTAGATAATTTATTGGAAGGTAAATCCATACAAACCACCAAAACCAAAGCAATTGGTTGTACCATCAAGTGGGCCGGTTAATAGTTAGGAATTCCGAATTGAAAAAGCTCCGGTTTTCGGGGCTTTTTTCTATTCCTGGCACCAAGAAGTTTCCTGAGTATAATTCCTTATATTACTGTAAAATTAAATGATATCATGCCTTTATTCATGGACATCCATCTCAACTCCTCGTTGAACCTGGAGGAAGTAGCCAGAATGCACCAGGCAGATCTGAAAGTTCAGGACAAATACGGAGTATCATATCAAAGATATTGGGTCAATGAAGAAATGGGAACAGTATTTTGTCTCATGGAAGGTCCTGACAAAGAATCCTGTGAAGCGGTCCACCGGGAGTCGCACGGTCAAATAGGCTGTAACATTATTGAGGTTCAGCCCGGGGATTACCAACATTACTTGGGCCAATTCGATGTCAATGTCAAAGACCGGGCATATATCGACCGGAACAGACCAGATACCGGGTTCCGTATATTCGCACACCTTGATTTATTATGTGGATCAAATTCTATGTATGGTGGAGTTTTGGACAGCATCAAACACCATGCAAATGAATTTAATGGTACAATGGTTGAACATGCTGGTGAGGGCATAAAGTACATTTTTACTTCTTGCTTGCCGGCTGTACGGTTTGCCCTGTCTGTTCAGAATGAGGTAAGAGACTCGAATCATCGGGTTAATGTCAATGGGACGCTACTTGTCGAACTGCGGATTGGTCTAAGTGCTTGCGACCCAGTAGAAGAACACCATGATCAGTTCTTTTCGGGCGCACTTTTCTTGGCAAAAAGATTGAGCGTCGTGGCCAAGCCAGGGCAAATTATTGTTTCCAACGTTGTCCAAGAATGTTTGCAAAATGAATATTCGGAGGATTCCTTTTTAGAAGTAGTGAAAGTAGTGGACTATTCTGAGGAAAGGTTCTTGACCAAACTCATGGAGATCACTAATGAAAGATTGGGGCTACAGGACTTCAATGTTCAAAATTTAGGACGCCACATTGGGTTGAGCCGGCCCCAGTTGTATCGAAAATTGACCAGCCTAACCGGTTTGTCTCCTAAGGATTTTATTAGAGATCAAAGGCTGAAAAGCGCGGTCTCATTAATAAGAAATAAATCCGGTAACATATCCGAAATTGCCCTGGAGGTGGGTTTCAACAGCCCCTCATACTTTGCAAAATGTTTTCAGCAAAGATTCGGTTTACTTCCTTCGAATTTCTGATTCGAAGGTTGATTAATGAATCAAACTTGTTATTATTTGAATCAAACGTGTTAGACAAGCTACAAAGCTTGTGGGTAAATTTGACTAAAACATAAAATTCAAAACCATGAACTCTACTGAATCGATACCAAAACAATT
>CAZOJZ010000432.1:0-4999 GCA_964580205.1 uncultured Roseivirgaceae bacterium | reverse complement strand
GACAGGTTAGGATTTTTCACTAGTACAAATTCTGCATCACCCCACTGAGACTTATCAATTACCATTGCGTTGTTTTTGACTTCCCCTGATACGTATTTTATGGGCGTACAACCTACCAATGAGATCAATCCACAGCTGCTTGCTCCGGCAATGACGGAAGTGGTCTTTACGAATTTTCTCCGGATCCAGTTCATAATGAATTTAAAAAATTTAGCACTAAATCTTTTTCAGCCCGATCCAATTGCTCAAATGACTCTTTGCTGGACTCTGATTCTCCACCATGTAAAAAGATGGCTTCTTCGATGGATTTTGCTCTTCCATCATGAAGTAGATGCACAGAACCACCCTGGCTGTCAGCAGAAAGACCTAATCCCCATAGTGGCGGGGTTCTCCATTCTGAACTTAACTCTGAAGCCTGGACAAACCCGTCGTCTAATTGGGGGCCCATATCGTGTAACAATAGATCAGTGTAAGGATGAAACACTTTGTTGGACAAAGCTTCAATGTTATTAAATCCAGTTTCCATGGTGGAAAGGTGGCAGTTGACACAACCAATATCCTCGAACAATTCTTTCCCTGATTGTATTAACGGATCATCATGATTTCTGGGCAAGGGAGGCTTTAGCGTTTGGAGATAAAAAACTACGTTTTGCGTGGTAGCTGCAGAAACTTCCGGGTCGACTATGGGATCTGTATTAATGTTGGAGATCGCATAGTTTATGGGATCTTCGAGATCAAAATCAGTGGTAATCCCCATATCTTGTTTGTAGGCCCCTACAGTTTGATGAAGTAGGTCAAGCGCTCCTGATTTTTTACCAAATCGACCAATGTACTGGCCTTGTGAGTTGGGCATATGCCATGTCTGAGGCTGAAAAAAGTCGGGTGGGGTTACATAGTTTACTTCTCCGCTCACTATGCCTTCAGCTTTTTGAAGGGCCACCAACTCAAGTATTGCTTCATCTGGTACCGATGCAAGTAGTCCCAACCCAGTCACCGCCGGCGCGATTAGATCAGTGACGGCATTAGCTTCAACTGGGATTTCTTCCGCTATATATCCTTTGATTGCCCGGTTTTGCAGTTGTGGTCCTCCCAAATCCAGCAGATGATCGAACTGGTTGCCCTCCATTCGTCCAAACCGGGTAAGGATGGTTGACGGATGTCCCTTGCCGTCCCCTGAATGACAGCCACCACAGGAGGTAGATACAAAGATGGGCCCCAAACCGGTTTCAGGTGAGAAAATATCATCATTGAAGGCAATGTCACCTGCCAGAAATATTCCCAATTGTGTAGGCGTCAGGCCTTCAATTGGTCCGTCTAGTATTTCATTCTCTTCAGGTGGACTCACTAAAAACTCTTCGCATCCTACCATAACCAATACCAGGCTTATTACCAACCACTTTTTTAATGCCATTTGTAAATAATATTTATACAAAAGTAAATATTATTATGACAAATAACAAAAAATATATTTAGGTTAGTCTAAAAATATATAACAAGCTGTAGACCAGTCTAGAGGTCTAATGTATTATATTGAAGATCAGCATGTCCAGTCACGGTAAATTTTGATTCATCATTTTGGTTTTACAGCATTGGCTAAATATCTAATAGAATTTCATTTTGCTTACCGAGTATTCTATGGTTTGTGTTTTCTCCTATGGTTGGGTGTAGCAGAGGTTACAGCACAAATCGAAAATCCTACCATTGTCAGCGAAGCAACCTGGAAGACTGTTGATCTCAGAGTTAAGGGTACACCACCGGAATGGGCCCTGTGGGAGCGACATTTGTTAAAATTTCTTTATCCAGCTGCCTTGGAGTACGTTCACAAGTACACCAATTCAGACGGCACCTTAATATGGCGGGATGAATGGCCCGGAATGGATGGATCTGATGACGGCTATGAAAGTTTTTACAACTTCCCCTTGTACGCAGCATTGGGAGGACCAATGGAAATGGACACCCTGGCACGATTCCTTTGGGAGGGGGTGACCAGACAATTTACCGCTTATGGCCAGCTATATGATGAGTTCGATGCTGGTTATGACTGGATGCATCATGGTGAGAGCTATACCTATTTTTATTTCTTTGGCCTGACCGACCCCCTGGACAAAAGATTTCGAGACCGTGCGCTTAAATTCGCCGCACTTTACATGGACGAAAGCTATGGCAACTATGACCCCAAACTAAAAATCATCCGTTCGCCATTAACTGGCAGCAAAGGTCCGAGATTTGTGAATACTGCCGAAGATTGGGTGACACACCGGCCTATCCTGGCTAATTATTTGTTACCCTATGAAGATATTCCCAATGTGGATTCCAGCGCAGCCTGGAATGATGATGATAAATTCCCTTTCATATTGAAAGTCATGAATGATAGAATGATGAAAGGAGACGTGCCTCTGAATCTGGCAGCAACAAGTCTTATCTTAAATGCATTCATGTATACAGGGGAATCGAAATATAAAGATTGGATTGAGGGCTATGTAAAAGTATGGATGAAAAGGGTGGATGAAAACAATGGGTTCTTACCAGATAATGTAGGTCTTTCCGGGATAGTGGGAGAAAATATGAACAATAAAAAGTGGGGCGGCTACTATGGTTGGCGTTGGCCACATGGGTTAATGAATCAGATGGAGGCCACGGTAATTGGCGCCAGCAATGCCTTGATGGTGAGCGGGGATTCGAGCTACATGCGACTCCCCAAGTCAGTGATCAAACTGGTGGAAGACCAGGCAAAGGAAGAAAATGGCGGGCTGCTGGTTCCCCACAGGTTCGATGACAATGGTTGGTGGAGTTATCGGCCTATGCAGCCCAAATATCCCAGCCATCTTTGGTACATGTCCCGACTGCCTGAGGATTGGCAGCGGGCCAAAAAATTAACAGATACCGCTAAATGGAACCATACTTATTACAAAAAAGGCAAAGGAGATTCAGAAAATACTGCCTCATGGATGGGTTTTCTGGAAGGAGTGAATCCAGAATTTCCGGTCGAAGTACTGCAAGCCAATTATCAAGAGGTTCTGCACCGGTTGCAAATGATCCGGGATGACACCACTACCCCGGAGGACCAGGATGTACATCATTTTTTCCGCAGGAATCCCCTTATTCTCGAAGGACTGGTCCAATTGATGTTGGGCGCTCCCAATCATATTTACCATGGAGGTTTGTTACATACCAGTGTGCGATATTTTGACCCTGTGAACAAACGTCCTGGGATACCAAAGGATGTGGCCGCGCTGGTGGAAAGGATCACCTCAAAGAGCATTACCCTGCAATTGGTTAATCTACATCCAACAGAGGAACGATATGTTTTGATCCAGGGTGGAATGTTCGGTGAGCATCAGATAAAACGGGTCCGTCAGGTGATCAACTATCCTTATCAATTCAATACGGTTGATTCACCATATATTGAGGTAAAGCTGGGACCTGGAGCTGTTGGTCAGTTGGAGCTGGATATTGATAGATTTCAAAATCCACCGTCCTATCGGTTTCCCTGGCACCAGTAGGCGAATCTCAGGTCTAAGATCTCAGGTCTCAGATCTCAGGTCTCAGGTCTCAGATCACAGGTCTCAGATCTCAGATCTCAGATGATAAATATTTATCTGATGATGACACGGGGGCATGCACTTAAGGTTTCGGTGATCAATATTCAATGCAGAAGACCACGGAGATAAATGAAATTTAATTAGAGCAAGAAATGCAAAAAGATTACGCAATACAAATAAGCAGTTCCAATCTGCGCTTTGGTCCGGGAGTAACTCGGGAAGTTGGCATGGACCTGGTGGATATGGGAGTGAAAAGAGTACTGTTGTTGACCGATTCGAATCTAAAAAACTCCTTCCCTGTTCAGACAGCTGTGGATGCACTGACTAATAATGGCATTAGCTTCGATATTTTCGATAAAGTTCGTATTGAACCAACCGACGTTTCGTTTAAGTCGGCCATTGAAGTAGCGCAGGAAGGAGATTATGAAGGATTTTTAGCGGTAGGCGGTGGTTCTACCATTGACACAGCTAAAGCAGCTAATTTATATGCCACTTTCCCGGATGATTTTCTTGCCTACGTCAATGCACCAATCGGCCAGGGGAAACCCATTCCAGCACCGGTAAAACCTTTGATTGCCATACCTACTACCGCTGGGACAGGAAGTGAGACCACGGGAGTGGCCATTTTTGATCTGACGGACCGCCATGTAAAGACCGGTATTGCCCATCGATACCTTAAGCCAACCTTAGCGCTGGTAGATCCCGAAAATACCCGTACCATGCCGCCGGTAGTAGCAGCATCTTCGGGTTTGGATGTGCTTTGTCATGCCCTCGAATCCTACACTGCCATCCCGTTTAACCAACGTCCCCTTCCTGAGCGCCCAATTCTAAGGCCGACATATCAGGGGCGTAATCCAATAAGCGATATTTGGTCATTGCGAGCTATCGAACTGGTATCTCAATTTCTGGAACGGGCTTATCGCGACCCGGATGATATGGAAGCCCGGTCAAACATGATCTTGGCAGCCAGTATGGCGGGCATGGGTTTTGGTAATGCCGGTGTTCATCTTTGTCATGGCATGTCCTACCCTGTTTCAGGCATGGTGCGCGATTACATTCCTGAGGGAATTCAAACCCCTCATCCCCTGGTGCCCCACGGAATGTCCGTGGTTCTCAATGCTCCGGCCGTTTTTCGATTTACAGGTTCTGCCTGCCCGGATCGTCATTTGAAGGCAGCTGAACTGATGGGGGCGAAAACAACTTCCATAGGCAATAAAGTTGAAGATGCCGGCCCACTGTTAGCTGATGAACTTATCAAAATTATGCAAGCCCTGGACATTCCAAATGGCTTGTCAGCCATTGGCTTTACTGAAGCTGACATTCCAGCATTGGTAAAAGGTACATTACCACAACATCGGGTGACCAAGCTCTCACCCCGGGAGGCAACGGCGGATGATCTAGCTATACTCTTCAAGGATGCAATGCAGTGGTGGTGAGCTAGATTATGCAACTTACGA
>CAZOJZ010000431.1:0-5747 GCA_964580205.1 uncultured Roseivirgaceae bacterium | reverse complement strand
AGATCAGAGATCATCTAATTTCCTCTCCCGGTTGAGTTTTCCAGCGCTCATGCATCCAAATCCATTGTGAGGGGCATTCTCGTATCACATGCTCTATGCTGTCTGAGATTAGTTGTGTATTATGCACTAAATCCTGCTCTGTATTGCCGGTACATTGCATTTTTACTTCTGGGTAAATGCTGATCAGTTGTGAAAAATCTGGTTGCATGGTGATGTAAATGGGAACCACTGCAGCGCCTGTCTGCTGCGCCATGATAGTACCTCCTATAGGTGTGGCTGCCGGCTTGCCAAGAAAATTTATGAACCTGCTCTTTACTTTGGTATCCTGGTCAATGAAAAGAGCCACCACACCACCGGTTTTGAGGGTTTTCAATATTTTAAAAGTCTCCTTGCCCCTTTCAATAGCAATCGACCCTCGTGAAGTGCGATTAGCTACTAATAGCTGGTTTAGTCTTTCATCTTTTAAAATTGTTCCGATCCCAAGCGGTCGATAACCCTTTAGCCCCAGATAGGTGCCCATAAACTCGAAAGCGCCAATGTGACCACTAATCAGAACTACACCGTTTCCTTTAGCGTGTGCAGCTATCAAATTTTCCTCACCTTCCACTTTAACAAAACGCTCCAATTTTTCCAGTTGCTTTATTGGAAACCCACGAATGATGTCTCCGGCATTTTTCCCAATCATTTCAAACACTTGTTGCGCCAGGGCTTTGATTTCCTGAGGAGTCATTTTTTCTCCAAATACTGACGTAAGGTTTTCAATAGTGGTTAGTCTGGCCTCTTTAATCATCCAAAACGCAACCCGGCCTAACCAACCGGTAGTTTTCAGTACCCATATTCTCGGGAATAGGTTGGTGGTGTGAATAAGGGCCAAAATAAACCAGTAAATAACGGTGTACTTTATACGTTTTCTAAGTGGTTTCATCCTCCTCGTCCATAAAACCTTACTACTTTATTTCTTCTCCCGGCTGGGTTTTCCAGCGTTCATGAATCCAAACCCATTGTGAGGGGTTCTCTAGAATAACTTTCTCCGTGGTATTTGAAATGTTCTGGGTGTTTGTTATCAGGTCAACTTCTGGATCTCCGGTGCTCACTATCTGTACTTCCGGGTAAATACGGATCACTTGGGAATAATCTGGTTGCATGGTGATGTAAATGGGAACCACCGCAGCCCCTGTCTTCTGTGCCATTATGGTACCACCGATCGGTGTTGCTGCCGGTTTACCGAGAAAATTGATGAACCTGCTCTTAACTTTGGTATCCTGGTCAATCAAAATAATTACCATACCACCGGTTTTGAGCGTTTTTAACATTTTAAAAGTTTCCCTGCCTCTTTCAATTGCCACTATTCCTCTGGAAGTGCGGCTAGAAATCAGAAGCTGGTTTAATCTATTATCTTTTAAGGCAGTTCCAATACCATGTGGTTTGTATCCCTTCAGTCCAAGGTAGGAACCGACAAACTCAAAAGCCCCAACGTGCGAGGTCACCATAATGACGCCATTTCCTTTGGCATAGGCCGCCTCAAGGTATTCCTCACCTTCTATCTTAATAAATCTTTTCAAGTCGTCTAAATGCACTATTGGGAGTCCTCTAATAAGATCCCCGGCATTTTTCCCGATCATTTCAAACACTTTCCGGGCCAGGGCTTCGATCTCTTGAGGGGTCATTTTTTCACCAAATACCAATGTAAGATTATCAATGGTAATCTGCCTTGCCCCCTTAAAAAATCTGAAAGCCGCCCTACCCAACCGACCTGTAACCTTCAGCACCCATATTCTTGGAAATAGGTTGGAGATGTGAATAAGGGCCAATGAAAACCAGTAAATAAGGGTGTATTTTATTCGTTTTTTAAGTGGTCTCTTGGTCATTTTGAGTTACATCTCAATCTTCATCCCCTCCCTGGCCAAGGCACAGTGCTTGAACCGGTCCTGGCAGATTTTTTCGGTGGCCCGTAAAAACTCATCATCGTGATCCGGGTCGTGATGGGTCATGATCAACTGTCCTACACCAGCTCTTTCTGCAACTTCAATGGCTTGGTCATAGCTGCTATGACCCCAGCCTCTGCGGGTTAGTAATTCCTCGGAAGTGTATTGAGCATCGTGAATTAGTAGATCCGCACCCCTACAAAACTCCACAATATCTTCATTGATTTCGTTTCCATGCTCAAGGTCCGTACAGATCACTAATGAAACTCCATCACGCTCCAGGTGATATCCATAGGAGCCTCCGGGGTGATTTTGTTTGATGGCCCTGACAGTTGACCCATGATAAACCGCCTTATTGTCGTTGTATTCCAAAAAGTTAAAACTACATCCCATATTGTCCAGAGCTACTGGAAAGTAAACTTCCTGCATTTGCATGGCAAATATATCATGTAACCCGGTAAATATCCGCTTTTCACCCAGTACAAGAATATTGATCTCCATCTTCGGATCATAGGCTGGTTCAAAAAATGGCAGTCCCTGAATATGGTCCCAATGAAAGTGTGTGAAAGTAATAAAGATGTCTTTTTGATCCGGGTATTTGGTCCGGATATTCTTGCCCAAACTTCGGATTCCGGTTCCCGCGTCCAGAATACTTATCCGGCCAGTTTCTTTATTGAAAATTGATATACAGGTAGTATTACCTCCAAATTCCTGGAAATTAGGGTCACAAACGGGAACCGAACCTCTGGTACCATGAAATTGTAGCACAATATTCGACATACTCTGGGGTCATTTACATTGATTATGCTCCGCGACCGAATACCTTGTGCCATTCATGAAGATCACCTCATCTTTGATCTCAAGGGGTAATACCAATGGTGATAATTTTTCAAAGTTCAATAGGATTTTGCCAGCTGAACCAATTCCTTCGATGGTGTAGGTCCCGTTTTGTTTACCTTTATAGTTTCCTGAAGATCCCTTAAAGGAGCCTTTCCGGGTTATTTTCGATTTAAATGTTGCATCGTCACAGAGCCAAATGTGATTCTGTTTGGTACCTCCACTACTACTTTCGTAGGTAATGAGGTATTTCCCCTTTAATTCCCGGGCCCAGTCAAAATCCCCATAATAATCCGTGATTGTCGGCTCAAAGAAAGTAATGTACCTGGACAATTTATCCAGAGTGTTTTTATAGTTTGGACCGCTGGTTTTAGAAACGATTAAAAATGCAGTGTAACAAAATCCGTAGTCACCACATTGAGCGATTGAGTAACCCATACGGTTCTCATTCCCGGAAAACGAAAATTCAGTTTGGAGCTTGCCGTCTTTGATCTTTGGGGGATCGACTGGGATAATGTCAATTCCCGGTGACAATTCTACCTGTCCATTCCATCGGATTTCGATTTTCTTGAGGCTCTCTTCAGAAGGGAAGAGCATTATGCTGGTCTCCCCGGTAGTATCTGAGCTTAAGGTAAACACTTCAGTGCCCCTGGTGAGAAACCCATTCCAATGATCTGGCAAGATCAACTTAATCCCATATAAGGGAGATAAAATTGTATCACCTGAAAGATATCCCTTGGAAGGCTTTACTCTTTCCTGGGCCTGACCTGAATGAAAACAGCAAAGAACCAACCACACTATAAAACATATAAGTTGACCGATACCCTTTGAAAAACCAAGTGTCGAATTTCTATACAAGATGCGTTATTTGAGTTGGGCAAATTTGGATCAAAAATATACAAATTATCCAGCAATTCACTGTTGTTGCTCAGCTAAAGCAGCTTACCGCAATTCTTCAGAAAGAAATTAACCCCATCTTTGCTTTCAATCTGCCGGTAAAACCCGTTGATAAAGTTGGTTATGTCCTTCTTGGCTGACTCTGACAAGTGGGGAAAACCGGCAATTGTCTTCATTACCGCGGACTTTTTGTTGATAAACAGATCCAGAATTTGGATAAATGTTTCCTTTGAATAACAGGGACACCTGAATAGTCTTGTGCGAACATTGGTAATACCAAGATTCTCAGATGGCACCGCGTAAGATGCGTTCACCAGGCCGGAATAATCAAAATCGTACGGGACAGCTAACGCCTTATCTTGGGTAAAGTCCTTCTCCTTCATTAATTTGAAGTTATGTGGGCCGGCAACGGACCAATCGGTATTCCCTATCATATAATGAAATACCGCGACCATAGCCATATTCGTTTCAACGATGCTGTTGGGAGAGGCGGTCTTCACCGTAAGGTAAAGCATATCTGAACGTTTGGCCAAATCATCAGCTTCTTCAATCACGAAAGCAAAACTTCTGTTGGTCTTGCCTTTTTTACTACCAGTATCAATTGTGGTTAAATGCAACAGTTTCACTTTAAAACTTAAGTCCGTAAAAAGTTGATATAATTTGTAAGTGAGGTATTCCTTCAACACATACTCCTCATAATTAGACTGGTTTTTGCACTCAGATACCATCTTCATTTTTTCCAGCTGTTGAATACTGTTTACATAGATTTCGATGTGCTTGAAATTCAACTTAATGGGAGGAACCGAACAGTACTTCTTACGAAATTCCCCACGGGGCTTGATGCGAACCACCCTCTTAACCACCGTAGTATCATTCAGGGGGAAATGAAGCAGGGCCTCCTGATACTGGTCTTTATCCTTGTCGCGAATGAATTGTTTAAAATCGCTTTCCAGGACAATCTCAAGAACCTCATCATTTTGGAACAGATCAAATTCCTTGGGAAGCAATTCTTTCCACTGGTCCTCTGAAATTTGTTGACCGGTTCGGGTATTGAATGCACCATCCTGCCATTGAGATTGGGCAACAGTTAGATGACAGGTGAATAATAAAAAGAAAAAGAAGAAACACACCAGTGGCGATTTGGTGTTAGTCGTGGTAATGGCAGGGATCATTACGTTCTACAGAATACCAATTACTTCACCGTGTACCCCTTGCCTTCCAGACATAATAAAACCCCATTTCCTAAGTTTGCATTAATACCTTATTTGTATGGAGGTACTTGATAGCCAGCAAAGTACAAAGATAATATTCTTTGCGATTATTTGTGTTATTTATTGTGCAAATTGCGTAATTTTATGCAAATCGTATGCAAATGAGTTTTGTCCAGCATAAAAGACACTAATGAATCAGGACTATTCTATTTCGCTATACCTGGATACACGCAGGCCAAAGTCAAACAGTAAGTATCCGGTAAAGTTAAGGGTTTATGATGCGGTAACCAGAAAGCAAAAGTTATATCCTACAGCCTTTGACTTTTCAGAAAAGGAGTTTAGCAGTATTTGGCTTACTTCTAAACCACGATCACAATACAAAGTCCAGCGCAAGAAATTAAAAGCTGTGGAGGTCAAGGCAGATAAAGTTGCCGAAAATCTATCACGTTTCACTTTTGAGGGATTCGAGCGCAAGTTATACCGCAAAGCCGGTGACGGGATACGGGTTTCATACCACTACAAACAGGTATTGCAGAAGCTAACCAAACGCAACCAGCTGGGTGCTGCCGATAGCTACCGATTCAGCCAAAAATCTATCACTGAATTTACCCAGCAGGTAACCAAACGCGGATACGACAAACTCACCTTTTTTGACATTACCCCCGGATGGTTGAATGACTATGAACGCTTCATGACTGAAACCAAGGGCAGGAGCCTAACCACTGTTAGTATTTATGTAAGGGCATTGAGAGCTATTTTCAAGAAGGCCATTGATGAGGGGGAAATAGAGCGCGAATACTATCCCTGTGGAAAAAGAAAGTACCAGGTACCGGCAACCAGGAATACTAAGAAAGCACTATCGGGGGCCCAGTTAAAG
>CAZOJZ010000430.1:0-1544 GCA_964580205.1 uncultured Roseivirgaceae bacterium | reverse complement strand
AGAACATATTGGCCGGTATGACCATGTCGCCAACCATTTTAACAGGTCGGGAATCGCCGTGTATGGAATCGATCAGAGGGGACACGGTCGTACCCCAGGTAAAAAAGGTCATGCCCGCTGCCAGGACTTATGGGATGATGTTGAATCCCTGATGAAAGAAGCCCGGTTGCAACACATGGACCAGCCAATGTTCTTGTATGGCCATAGCTGGGGAGGTAATGTAGTAATAAACTTCCTTTTAAGGAGAAATTCCAGTGAAATCAAGGGCGCAGTACTTAGTTCTCCATGGTTGCAGCTCAGTTTTGAACCAACAAGTTGGCAAATTAGATTGGGTCGATGGATGTCCTGGATCTATCCTGGTTTCACTCAGGAAAATGGCTTATTACCGGAATACCTGTCCAGGGATGCTTCTGTGGGTGAAGCTTATCTAAGTGATCCACTGGTACACCACAAAATATCTGCTGGTTTATTTTTCGAAGCCTTTTTAAACGGACAGTACGCTCTGGACCGCGCGGAAAAACTTTCAATACCTGTTCTGATTATGCATGGTACCGATGACAGCATTACCTCTGCATCAGCCAGTGAAGCATTTTCAAAATCCTCTGTAGAATATTCCACTCTGAAATTATGGCCCGGAATGAGACACGAAACCCATAACGAGCTAGGAAAAGAAGGGGTGCTGGATTATGTCACTCAATGGTTGCTTGCCGAAGCAATCAAGCCCTTAGGTTAGTGGAGCATAAGGGGGTTAACCTAGGTTTTCCAGTGCATTCATAACATCTCTCACATGTCCCCGGCTGATTTCCAATGAAGCTTTTTCCTCATCATTTAAATCCAGCTCAATCACCTTTTCGATGCCATTCTTACCTAAAACTACCGGCACTCCCAAATAGGTATTTTTAATCCCATATTCCCCTTGCAACTGTGCGCAAACCGGGAATATTCTTTTTTGGTCCCGCACAATGGCCTCCACCATTTGCGCAGCAGCCGCTCCAGGGGCATACCAGGCCGATGTCCCCATCAGTTGTACCAGTTCTCCCCCACCCTTTTTGGTCCTTTCTATGATCGCATCAAGTTGCTGACTGTCGATTAATTCCGTTACAGGAATTCCGGCAACCGTGGTGTATCTTGGCAATGGGACCATAGTATCGCCATGTCCCCCCATCAATACTGCCTGAATGTCTTTTGGACTTACATTCAATGCCTCCGCCAGGAAGGACCGGTAACGCGCAGTATCTAGAATACCTGCCATGCCCATTATCCGGGTACGGTGGTGTCCGGAGGTAAGGTGGGCCTGATAGGTCATAACATCCAATGGATTAGAGACAACTATTATGATGGCATCCGGGGAGTGTTTCACTACATTTTCAGTAACTGACTTTACGATACCGGCATTGGTAGATATAAGATCATCCCTTGACATCCCTGGTTTCCTGGGTATTCCTGAGGTGATCACTACTACGCTGGATCCAGCGGTTTTACTGTAATCATTTGTCGAACCGATAGTACGTGTATCATATAAATTGATCGGTGACTTCTCCCAG
>CAZOJZ010000429.1:0-54883 GCA_964580205.1 uncultured Roseivirgaceae bacterium | reverse complement strand
CAGAGCATCATCCCATACGGTTTTTGTTTTTTTGATTACTGATCGGACAGAACGGATAAGAGTCTTTTTTACAATGAGATTGGTGACATAAGAAAAGATAAAAAGAATAAATAATAGTATTACTAATTTCAAATACATGGCGGAAGTTTCTTGAACTCCAAGCCCAATTAGCCAATCTGTAAGCCATTCTATCGATTTAGTGTTCATGCGTTTTTCCCTTAAAATAATTGTAACTATTCAGGTACCCAAATAGGGTTTAGTCAAAAATCAGAAATTTATGGGAGTTATCCACGCTATTTGGCGTGGGTTGCTCAAAAATCAGCGTTGTAATTCACTTGGGCGGATAAATTGGTGATAACAAATAGCTGATTCTCTGTAATTTACAAACTTATAGGGTGAAATTTGTAGCAACCCAATTGCCCATAGTTTGAGCCTAGGCCAATTAAGTAAGAAAGAATTAATAAAAATCGTCCAAACCCTTATGGGCAAGAATGATAGGTTGGTTCAGAAGGTGATGGACCTGGCCACAAAGGATATAGCCTGGAAATGAGCGAAACCCCCGATGAGTTAATTGAGCAGGTGCCGGGTTACTGTCAGGCATGCGGTGAAGGGTTAGATCGGTTCCCCGGTTTGCTGTCAGAACGCAGGCAGGTAGTGGATGTTCCCCCTATAGAGCCTGTTTATTGAGAACACAGGATTTATAGCAAAACCTGCCTTTGTGGACATGTGACCAAAGGCGCTTTTCCCTCCAACGTGAAGGCCCTATACAATATGGACCTGGGGTAGAAAGTATGGCGGGTTACCTTTCGGTAAGGCAATATTTGCCCTATCGAAGAATGAAAGAATGTTTCCATGATCTATTTGGCATACCCATTAGCGAAGGCAGTCTGGTAAGCGCTGTAAGGCGAATGGCCGTCAAATCACTGCCACTTTACTACCGGATAAAAGAAAATATCCTGCGAAGCCCGGTGGTGGGCGCTGATGAGACCGGTGCTAAAGTCAATGGGAAAAAAGTGGAATAGAGGACTATGGGCAAGGGCACACGCTGAGAAATCAACTGGCCGATTGGCTTGACAAGCTGCTGGCCTATGAAATAGATAAACAACCGCCTAAAATAAAACCTTTCCATAAAAGGCTTCGCAAATACAAGGATTACTTGTTTCCTTTTCTATATCACAAAAAGGTGCCTGGTGACAATAATGCTTCAGAAAGGGCTATACGCAATGTAAAAGTTAAGCAGAAAATATTAGGACAATTTTTCAATAATGACAATGCTAAGGATTTTGCTATCATTCGTTCTGTAATCGATACTACCATAAAAAACGGAGCCAATGTCTTTAATGCCTTGAAGCTTATCGCTAAATTGGCTCCTGAATAATTACAAAAATTAGAGTTATATAACAATTGTCAATGGTCTTTGCCGGTTGACCAATATATTTGCATTCATAAATGGTTGGCCCTATCATGAAGTATACACACCACGCTCTCAAAGCTTTTACTTCTAAGATTTTCCTCAAAATGGGGTGCCCTGAAGATCAATCGCTCCTGGCTGCAGAAGTGTTAATTGATGCTGACCTCAAAGGGATCGATTCACACGGTATAGCCCGGCTGCCCGGGTATGTACGGCTTTGGGAAAAAGGCCGCATCGTGTCAAATCCAAATATAGAAATCGTTCATGAAACTCCAAGTACTGCAGTGATTGATGGTGACAGTGGTCTTGGCTTGGTGGTGGCCCCTGAAGCGATGAAAGTGGCCATCGAAAAGGCCAAAACTGCCGGTACCGGGTGGGTTTCAGTGCGGAATTCCAATCACTATGGCACTGCAGGATATCACGCCATGATGGCTGTAGAAAATGATATGGTGGGTATCTCCATGACCAATGCCAGCCCTTTGGTGGCCCCCACGTTCGGCGCTGAGCGGCTGCTGGGAACAAATCCCATGGCAGTGGCCATCCCCGCCTTAAGCCAGCCCCCGTTCCTGGCAGATTTTGCTACTACTACTGTGGCCAATGGCAAGCTGGAAATCAACAAGCGCAAAGGGCAACCCATTCCTAAAGGCTGGGCACAAGATCAACATGGGAACCCCAGTACCGATGCCAGTTGCGTGGAAAAAGGTGGAGCGCTGGTGCCGCTTGGTGGAACCCGCGAGTTTGGTAGTCACAAGGGGTATTGCCTGGGCAGCATTGTGGACATTTTTTCTGCGATATTTTCAGGGGCAAATTATGGACCGTGGGTACCTCCTTTTGTCAGTTTCCTGGAACCCAGCAGCGACCCTGTTGGCAAAGGCATTGGCCACTTTTTTGGCGCTATGCGGATCGACGCCTTCAGGCCGGCTGAGGAATTTAAATCTGAAATGGACCGATGGATTACCAGGTTTCGCAATTCTAAACCTGCAAAAGGTGAACAACAGGTGTTAATCCCAGGAGATCCTGAACGTACTACCTATGAAATCCGGAAATATAAGGGCATTCCGCTGCTGCCGTCAGTAATTGATAGTCTGGCAACACTATCTGAAAAATTTGACCTGGAAATACCGGAACCTATAAGGTAATTCCGGCCCGGATGATCAGGTTGCTATTGTAGGGTGACTTCCGATCATCGTGAAGCAGATTTATCAACACGGTGAGGCCGAGCCCCGCGCGTCCGCCCACTCGTTGGAAAACCCCGCCTCCAATAAAATAGCCCGGCACCCACTCCCTTACCAGCTGAGTTCCATCTATACTGGGGAAATCTACTTTCAATGATTCGTATTGGGTATAAGCAAAAAACATGGGTGTAATATTGTATCGGGCAAAGGCGCTGAATCCATATATGTTGGAGTCGTATTCATATCTCCGGCCGGTGTAATCAAAAGCCTCTCCCTTTAAATATTGATAGGTGATCCCAGGCCCTACTGAAAACCGGTTGGTAACCATGTAACCGGCGATTGGAGAAATGACAATTGCAGTATAAGTTCCGAACTGCAAACTGAAGGTTCCTCCGAAATACACCCTGTCAATGAAACGGGGTGCTCCTTCCGGATCAAATTGCTTTTGTCCAAAGCAGTAGCTGGACAGCAGGATCAGCAGGAATATTTGAACTAATTTTTTCATACAGGTAAAATAAAAAAGCCCTCATATTAAGAGGACCTCTTTTAAATTGAAGCAGGTAAATCCTATTCTTCCTCAGGTTGCTCAACTACAATATAAAGATCCTCTGTTGGCTTGCGCATTAAATAATTTTCACGCGCATACTTCTCCAACAATTTATCATTGCTCAAGAGTTCCTTGCGGTCCTTTTCTACTTCATTTATCTTCTCCTGATAAAACTCCTTTTTAGCAGTTAACTGGTGTAGTTTGCTATTTCTTTGGAATTGCAAAAAAAGATCATTCGAATCGAAGAACAACATCCAAACTAAAAATAATATACCACTGATGAAGTAGAAATTTTTGCTCAGTCGTTTTAGTTTTTATCATAAATGGCTTAGTAAAACTGTTTTCAAGATAAACATAACTTTGCTAAAAGTAAAAAAGAGTTTTTTGCAGAAAATAATTATCTAAAATCTGCACCCAGAAATACTGCCGTATCACCTAGCTCCTCTTCAATCCTCAACAATTGGTTGTATTTGGCCATCCGGTCCGAGCGAGAAGCAGATCCGGTCTTGATCTGTCCGGTATTCAAAGCCACCGCCAAATCTGCGATGGTATTATCCTCGGTCTCGCCTGAACGATGGGACATTACACTGGTGTAGCTATTCCTGGTAGCCAGGTTTACCGCATTTATGGTCTCAGTTAAGGTGCCAATCTGATTAACCTTGATCAAAATAGAGTTGGCAATTCCTTCATCGATCCCTCTGCCTAATCTTTTAACATTGGTCACGAACAGGTCATCCCCTACTAATTGCACTTTATCTCCCACCAAATCTGTGTGTATTTTCCAACCAGCCCAATCGTCCTCGTGCATCCCATCTTCTAAAGATAAAATTGGATATTTATCTACCCATTCCTTCCAGTATTGGGCCATTTCTTCTGATGTCAATTGATCACCTGTCGACTTTTTAAAGTGGTAGGTTTTAGAATCAAGGTCATAAAACTCCGAACTCGCCGCATCCATTGCTATTGAAATGTCTTCTCCCGGTCGATAACCGGCTTTTTCAATGGCCTGCAATACTATTTCTATGGCGGCTTCATTTGAAGTAATATTGGGAGCAAAACCTCCTTCATCACCTACATTAGTGGATAATCCTTGACTGCTAAGGACCTTTTTCAGGTTATGAAACACCTCAGTACCCATCCGCAATGCTTCTGAAAAGGTGGGTGCACTGGTAGGCATGATCATAAATTCCTGAAAATCAATAGAGTTGTCAGCATGGCTGCCACCATTTAATATGTTCATCATGGGTACCGGCAGAGTACAGGCATTTACCCCTCCCACATATCTGAAGAGTGACTGACCGGCTTCCAACGCCGCAGCCTTGGCCACCGCCAGACTAACACCAAGTATTGCATTCGCCCCCAGCTTTGATTTATTTTCCGTCCCATCAAGGCTTATCATGGTTTGATCAATCAAGACTTGTTCAAACACTGAAGAACCAACCAGTTCCTGTGCCAGTACTCCATTGACGTTCTCTATTGCTTTGCTTACGCCTTTTCCCATAAACCGGTCATTATCACCGTCACGCAGCTCTACCGCCTCATGTACTCCAGTAGAAGCGCCTGAGGGTACGGCCGCCCTTCCCAGGAATCCGGTGGTGGTAATTACATCAACCTCGACTGTTGGGTTGCCACGGCTGTCCATGATTTGCCTGGCATGTATTTGCTCAATTAAACTCATAAGTTGTTTTACTTTTCTAGTTATTAATTTCCTGTACTAATTCCAGGAACTGGTCAAATAAATAGCGACTGTCGTGTGGGCCAGGGGAGGCTTCCGGGTGATATTGAACTGAAAATGCTGGTTTGCCCTTTATCTTTATTCCCTCTACAGTATTGTCATTTAAGTTTTTGTGGGTGATCTCCAGGTTTTCTGCCTGCTCCAGCGACTCAGCGGATACCCCAAATCCATGGTTCTGTGAAGTTACCTCACCTTTTCCCGTTTGCAAATTTAATACAGGATGATTCAATCCCCGGTGCCCATGATGCAATTTGTAGGTTGAGACGCCGCAAGCCAGTGCCAGGATCTGATGACCCAGGCAAATACCAAATACCGGCCTGTTATTATCCAGTATGTGCCGCACTGTCTCTACCGCATAATCCATTGGCGCGGGATCACCGGGTCCATTGCTGATAAAATATCCATGTGGCTGCCATGATTCCATTTCCTCAAAAGAGGTGCGTGCAGGAAACACTTGCAAATAACAATTCCGGGCGGAGAAGTTGGTAAGGATGCTCTTCTTTACCCCAAGGTCCAGCACCGCAATTCTCCATTTGGATTCCGGGTCACCTACAAAATACTTCTTCGAAGTTGAAACAGTTGATGCCAGCTCCAGCCCGTCCATATCAGGGACCTCCTTAAGTTTCTGCTTGATCTGGTCCAGGTCTGAAATATTTGAGGAGATTATGGCATTCATGGCCCCTTTATGGCGAATGTGTCTCACCAGTTTTCTAGTGTCTATTTCGCTGATCCCAACCACGTTATTTCGCACCAAATATTCATTTAGGGATTCATTTGCTAGGTTTCTACTGTAACCTGAAGAAAATTTATTCACTACCAAACCACTTATTTTGGGATCATCCGACTCTTGTTCGGAGCTGATGGTGCCATAATTCCCGATGTGTGCAGTAGTATTTATAAGTATTTGACCAAAATAAGACGGGTCAGTATAAATTTCCTGGTATCCGGTCATTCCGGTGTTAAAACATATCTCACCACCGGTGGTGCCAATTTTACCTATTGCTACACCTTCATACACCTGACCATCCTGAAGTACCAGGCAAGCCTTTACTGAATTTACAGCGGTTTTCATCTAATAGATTTCATACAAAAATTAACTCTCACAAAAATAAAAAAAGGGATCAAACATATGCTTAATCCCCTGAATAATTTGTTTGATGTCTATCACTCCTCTTCATCGGTTGGTGCTTTGGCTTGAGGTTTCTCTTCTTCTGCAGCCTCTTCGGTTTGTGGCTGATCTTCCCCGGCCTGTTCTTCAGCCTGTTTCTTTTCAGTAGATGCTGCCGTAACCTCCTCTGTTTGGTCCGCTTTAGCAGGTGTTTCAACAACCTCTGCCCCTTCTTCAGCATCAGCCTGTCCCTCTAAAACCTCAGCTTCCGGAACTTGTTCCGGTGTTTCCGACACCTCAGTTGCTACTGTTGTTGCCGCTGCTGTTACAGTTGCTGCTACACCAGCGCCTTTGCCACGACGACTTCGACGGGTCTTGGCCCTCTTAGGTTTGGATTCTTTTAGTAAAGCTTCGTTATAATCTACCAACTCGATCACACACATGCTGGCATTGTCACCAAGTCTATTTCCTGTTTTTAAAATTCTTGTATAACCGCCGGCCCGGTCTGCTACTTTCTCCGAAACCTCATCGAACAAAATGTTGACAGATTCTTTATCCTGTAAATAGCGGAATATCATTCGTCTGGCATGGGTAGTGTCATTCTTGGCCCTGGTGATGATAGGCTCCACGTATTTCCTAAGCGCTTTGGCCTTGGCGACTGTAGTGACAATTCTCTTATTCTGAATCAGGGAAGTAGCCATATTTGATAGCATGGCTTTGCGATGCGAAGCCGTCCTGCTCAAGTGATTTATCCTTTTCCCGTGTCTCATCTAATTAGTCCTCCTCTAGTTTATATTTTGACAAATCCATACCAAAGGTCAGGGTTTTATCAACAACCAATTGCTCCAATTCAGCCAGTGATTTTTTACCAAAATTCCTGAACTTCATCATGTCGGAAATCTCCAATCTTACCAGGTCTCCAAGTGTCCTAACATCAGCTGCTTTAAGACAGTTGTATGCCCTTACTGAAAGATCAAGATCATTCAAAGGAGTTTTAAGAAGTTTCCTCATATGAAGCATTTCCTCATCAACTGTTTCAGGCTCTCCCTGATCTACCGCTTCAAGGAACATAGTTTGATCCGAGAATAGCATAAAATGTTGAATAAGTATATTGGCAGCACCTTTCAAGGCATTTTCCGGATGAATTGAGCCATCGGTCTCAATGTTAAGAATTAACATTTCATAGTCCGTTTTCTGTTCAACCCTGGTGTTTTCAACAGTGTATTTTACGTTTACAATTGGGGTAAATACCGCGTCGATAGGAATGTAACCAAATACCTGCTCACTGGGCTTGTTCTCTTCCGCAGGTAAATAGCCCCGACCTTTCTCAACAGTAATCTCCAATTCAAGATTTACCGACTCATTCAACTGGCAGATCAAAAGATCCGGATTAAGCACTTCGAACGAGTTGGTAAAATTCGCAATGTCCCCGGCCTTAAACTCTTTCTTGTTACTAATGGAGAGGTTAACCTTGTTATCGATTACATCGGCGATCTTTTTAAAACGGACCATCTTCAGGTTTAAAATAATCTCTGATACGTCTTCTAAAACTCCTTCTAAGGTTGAGAATTCATGTAATATACCAGGTATCTTGACCCCGGTGATGGCATAACCCTCTAAGGACGATAACAGGATGCGGCGCAAAGCATTACCAATTGTTACACCATATCCTTTTTCCAGAGGTTTAAAGATGAATAAACCCTTGAAATCATCGGCTTTATCCATTGCCACTTTTTCAGGCATTTGAAATGTTAATATTGACATATAACGTGGTGATTTAAATAGCGATAAATATCTTTTTAAAACTTGTCAAGTGCACTATTTGGAGTACAGCTCAACGATTAATTGTTCCTGAATATTTTCAGGTATTTCCTCCCTCGGGGGTACATTAATAAACGTACCTTCCATGGAATCTGCATTCCACTCCATCCATGAGAATTTCTTGCCAGGTCTGCCTGCCAGACTATCTGCTACAATTTCCAGTGATTTGGATTTCTCTCTAACACCTACTTTGTCTCCAGGTTTCAATGTATATGAGGCAATATTTACAATTTGACCATTGACAATGATGTGCTTGTGTGATACCAGCTGACGTGCTGCCCTTCTGGTAGGAGCGATACCCAATCGAAATACCGTATTATCCAGTCTGGCCTCCAAAAGTTGTAAAAGAACTGTTCCAGTTATTCCTTCCTTTCTGGAAGCCTTATGGAAAAGGTTGGCGAACTGTCGTTCCAAAACACCATAGGTGTACTTGGCCTTTTGTTTTTCAAGCAGCTGAATGGCGTATTCAGATTGTTTACGCCTTCTTCCCCGGCCGTGTTGTCCGGGAGGATATGCTTTTTTGGATACTGATTTACTAGATCCAAATATCGGATCTGAAAATCTTCGGGCAACCTTGGCACGAGGTCCTGTATATCTAGCCATCTACCTTTTTAATTTATTTATTAAACTCTTCTTCTTTTTGCTGGGCGGCAACCGTTGTGAGGAAGCGGCGTTACATCCTTGATGGCCGTTACCTCAATACCACTATTTTGAATGGTTCTGATAGCCGATTCCCTACCTGAACCAGGTCCTTTGACAAAAACCTCAACTTTTCTCAACCCCAGATCATGTGCTTTCTTGGCACAATCTTCCGCGGCCATTTGCGCGGCATATGGGGTGTTCTTTTTAGAACCTTTAAATCCCATTTTACCGGCTGATGCCCACGAAATTACCTGCCCGGAGTTATTTGTCAACGAAATTATGATGTTGTTGAAAGAAGCCCGGATATGAGCCTGTCCTACCGGCTCAACTACCACTACTCGCTTCTTTGCTTTATCTTTTCTTTTCTGCGCCATAATTATTAATAATCAAAAGCTATGTAAGAGTCTTTTTCCTATTAGCAACTGTTTTTCTTTTGCCCTTTCGGGTTCTTGCATTGTTTTTGGTCCTTTGCCCCCTCACCGGCATACTTTTGCGGTGTCTAAGACCTCGATAGCATCCGATATCCAGTAGTCGCTTAATACCTAACTGTACCTCCGATTTGAGTATACCTTCAACTTTAAACTCTTCACTAATGATTGCCCGAATCTGATTGGACTCTTGGTCAGTCCATTCATTAACTTTCTTGTCCCATTCAATACCAGCCTTTGTCAAAATGTTCTGAGCTGAGCGGCGACCGATGCCATATATATACGTCAGACCTATTTCGCCTCTTTTCTGATCCGGAATATCAACTCCTGAAAATCTAGCCATTTATTTCAATTTTAATATCTTCTTACCCCTGTCGCTGCTTGAAGCGAGGGTTTTTTTTATTTATGACAAATACTTTACCTTTTCTGCGAATTATTTTGCAGTCGGCACTACGTTTCTTTACAGATGCTTTCACTTTCATTACAATATTATTTATATCTGTATACTATTCTTCCCTTAGTTAGATCATAAGGAGACATCTCCAATTTTACTTTGTCACCAGGAAGTATTTTGATGTAGTTCATTCTCATCTTTCCCGAAATATGGGCGATTATCTGGTGACCATTTTCCAGTTCAACCCGGAACATGGCATTTGAAAGCGCTTCGATTATGGTACCGTCCTGTTCTATGGATGCTTGTTTAGCCATTATATCTTAAATACTTCCTCTATATACTTATGAGTGGTTAATACCTCCGGAGTCCCATTCATCACCGCCACCGTGTGCTCAAAATGCGCCGAAGGTTGATGGTCGCAAGTGCGGATTGTCCACCCATCTGACTCCTGTACTATATTTCGTGTACCCATGTTTACCATTGGCTCAATGGCCAGGATCAATCCTGATTTAAGTTTTGTACCCCTGCCTCTCTTGCCATAATTGGGAACTTCCGGGTTTTCGTGCAATGTCTTCCCGATCCCATGACCCACTAATTCCCGAACCACACTGAAACCATAACCCTCCACATACTTCTGTATTGCAAACCCAATGTCACCAATCCTGTTTCCCGCTTTGGCATTTTCAATTCCTAAATAAAGTGACTCCTTGGTTACTTTCAATAAATCTCGTACCTCCTTTGTTACCTCTCCCACGGGATAAGTATAGGCGGCATCACTATGAAATCCTTTATACAATACCCCACAATCAATCGAGACAATATCTCCTCCCTGAAGTTGGTAGCTTCCTGGTATCCCGTGAACCACCTGATCATTGACCGATATACATAAGGATCCTGGAAATCCATTATACCCTTTAAAGGAAGGCTCCCCATCATGGTCCCGGATGTACTCTTCCGCCACCTGATTAAGCTTTTCGGTGAATACTCCAGGGGCTATTAATTTCGCTACTTCTGCGTGTGCCCGGCTGAGAATTTCTCCACTTTGCTTGATTAGTGCGATCTCATCGCTGGATTTATAATGGATCATTTTATCCTTGTGCAACCGCAATGTTTTGAGAACGTCCTTTTATTCTTCCGGATTTCATTAGCCCTTCATAGTGCCTCATCAACAAATAACTTTCTATTTGTTGTAATGTATCAAGAATCACCCCAACCATAATCAGCAGTGAAGTACCCCCATAGAAGTATGAAAATCCACGGGTGACTCCCGCCATACTGGCAATTGCAGGTAAAATAGCCACGATGGCCAGGAAAAACGATCCTGGAAAGGTTATCCTCGTAAGTATGTTATCAATAAACTCTGAGGTTTGTTTACCAGGCTTAATGCCCGGTATAAAACCTCCATTTCTCTTTAAATTATCGGCAATGTCATTGGGGTTTACAGTAATAGCTGTATAAAAGAACGTAAACACTATTATCAGTAAACCAAATACCACATTATATTGCCACGATGTGAAATCGTTGAATGTATTTCCAATAGTATTGGCAATATCGCTACTGTCCCTCCAGAATCCAGCAACCATACCCGGAATAAACATCAGGGCCTGGGCAAAGATAATAGGCATTACCCCGCTCGCGTTAACCTTTAAAGGAATGTATTGACGCTGCCCGCCATATACTTTGTTGCCCACTACTTGTTTGGCATATTGGACAGGGATGCGTCGTACCGCCTGGGTGAGCATTACCACTGTCATCACCACGAAGAACAACGCCAGAATTTCCATAATAAAAAGTAAAGCGCCTTGCATTCCTTTGGCGGCAGCCTCTTGTATTAAGGCTTGCGGGAAACCTGCGATAATTCCTATCATGATCAACATAGAAATACCGTTGCCTATTCCCTTATCGGTTATTTTCTCGCCAAGCCACATACAAAACATGGTTCCGGTAGTGATAAGCACAACGGAAGTTATGGTAAAGAAAAATCGATTTTCTACCAATATAGCTTCCGCAGGAATAGTCACTGCGATATAACTTAGTGATTGGGCAGCTGTGATGGCAATGGTCAGAACCCGGGTAATCTGGGTCATCTTTTTGCGACCAGAATCGCCCTCCTTTTGCATCTTTTGGAAATAAGGTACAGCAACCGTTAACAATTGAATTACAATCGAGGCGGAAATGTACGGCATGATCCCCAGAGCAAATATAGATGCCCGGTTGAAAGCCCCTCCAAGAAAAATATCAAGAAAATCAAAAATCCCCACAGGAGAAGTTAGTTTATCAGGATCAACCCCCGGTAAAACCACAAATGACCCCAAACGAAAAATGATCAGGAACCCTATAGTATTAAGGATCCTGACCCGTAGATCTTCGATCGAGAACATATTTTTTATGGTTTGAAAAAATCTTTTCATTATCCTGTTATCACTACTTTACCTCCAGCCTTTTCTATAGATTCCGCAGCAGAAGCTGAAAATGCATGAGCGGATACTTCAACTTTCGCCGTTAAGGACCCTCTACCCAATACTTTTACTAAATCTCTTTTCCCAACTAAACCATTGGCAACCAAAAGCTCGACAGTAATTTCCTTTTCTTTTGAGGAATCGATTGACCCCTGAATAGTATCCAGGTTGATTGCTTTATATTCAATACGATTAGGGTTTTTAAATCCAAATTTCGGGATACGTCTTTGTAAGGGCATCTGGCCTCCTTCAAAGCCAAATTTTCGAGAATATCCTGATCTGGATTGAGCTCCCTTATGTCCCCGTGTAGCGGTTCCACCTCTGCCAGTTCCTTGTCCACGTCCTAGTCGTTTCCTATTCTTTGTTGACCCCTCATTGGGCTTTAAAGTATGCAATTTCATATCAAAGTTCCGTTACGGTGACTAAATGACTAACCTTATTAATCATTCCCATTATCTGGGGGGTAGCTTCATGCTCTACCGTTCTATGTAGTTTCCCAAGACCCAACGCTTTGATGGTTAGTTTTTGTCGCTTTGGTCTTTTTATGGTGCTGCGAACTTGTGTGACTGCTACTTTTCCCATCTCAATTAACCATTAAACACCTTAGACAATGAAACACCTCGTTGTTGAGCAATCGCATATGCATCACGCATTTGTCCCAATGCGTTGAAGGTAGCTTTAACTACATTGTGAGGATTAGAGGAACCCTTGGATTTAGCCAATACATCTTTAATACCCGCACTTTCCAATACCGCTCTCATCGCTCCTCCAGCTATTACACCAGTACCAGGCGCGGCAGGTTTCAATAGCACCAGTCCTCCTCCATATTTACCAATGGCTTGATGGGGGACAGTGTTTTTATATACAGGAACCTTTACCAGGTTTTTCTTGGCGTCGTCAATGCCTTTGGTGATGGCGTCTGTTACCTCATTCGCTTTTCCTAATCCATAGCCTACCACACCTTTACTGTCACCTACTACTACAATCGCGGAAAAACTAAACCTTCGGCCTCCCTTAACAACCTTGGCCACTCTTTTGATGGCCACTACCTTTTCCTTCAGATCGATTTCACTGGCCTTTACTGACTTAATGTTACTTTGAGACATATTTTGCTTTAAAAATTTAATCCGCCTTCCCTGGCTCCTTCTGCCAGGGCCTTTACCCTGCCATGATATACATAACCCCCTCTATCAAACACCACTGTTTTTACGCCATTGGCACCAGCCTTTTCCGCTAATTTCTTACCCACCTCCTTGGCAGTTTCAACATTGACACCGGAATTTCCAAGTTCCTTAGATGAAGCGGCAACAATTGTATGACCATTTTCATCATTAATGATCTGTGCGTATATAGCCTTGTTGCTCTTGAACACTGACAAACGAGGCTTCTCAGAAGTCCCGGAAAGCCTTCTTCTAATTCCCTGCCTGATACGCAGTCTTCTTTTTACTTTTTTAGTTGCCATACCCTTTATTTTGCAGCAGTTTTACCAGCTTTACGCCTAACCTGTTCCCCTACGAAACGTATTCCTTTTCCTTTGTAAGGTTCAACTTTTCTTTGAGATTTTATCTTGGCAGCCACTTGTCCAACCAGTTGTTTGTCAATTCCTTCCAAAGTTACAATTGGGTTCTTACCCTTCTGGGTCACGGCATTTATAGAAATCTCTTCAGGAACTGCAAAAAAGATGCTATGTGAGTACCCAAGACTCAATTCCAACAAATTACCTTGAACCGATGCCTTATAACCAACTCCAACCAGTTCCAATTCCTTTTTATATCCCTCCTGAACTCCCACCACCATATTGTTTACCAAAGACCGGAATAAGCCATGAATTGCTTTGTGTCGCTTTTGTTCTGTGGGTCTCTTGAAATTGAGCGCACCATCTTCCAAATTGACTTCAATATCCGGATCAACTTGCTGTTGTAATTCACCCTTAGGGCCTTTCACAGTTACCATGTTGTCATCCGATATATCTACTGTTACATTCTCTGGAACAACTATGGGTTTACTACCTATCCTTGACATCTGTTAATCAATCTTAATACACGTAACACAATACTTCACCTCCAATATGCAGATTTCGGGCTTCCTTATCCGTCATGATTCCCTTCGAAGTGGATAAAATGGCTATACCCAGACCATTAAGTACCCTGGGCAATGTATCTGCATTGGCATATTTCCTTAAACCCGGTTTGCTTATTCTTTCCAATTGCCGGATAGAAGGAGTTTTGGTCTCGGGATTGTACTTTAACGCCACCTTTATAGTACCCTGAGGGCCCGACTCATCTTCAAACTTGTAGTTCCTAATATACCCTTTGTCATGCAACACCTTGGTGATCTCCTTCTTAATATTGGAGGAAGGAACTTCCACAATCCGATGGTTCGCTTTAATGGCGTTTCGTAACCTGGTTAAATAGTCAGCAATTGGATCTGTCATGTTATTTTCAATTTTCTAAAATCGGTTTGCCAAACCGGCCTGCAAAGTTAGTTAACTTTTAATTTTATAAAGTATAAGTACCCGAATATTTACCAGCTTGCTTTAGTAACTCCAGGGATCATACCCTTTGAGGCCATCTCCCGAAAGGTTACCCTGCTGATGCCGAACTTCCTCATATAACCTTTTGGTCTTCCCGTTAATTTGCAACGGTTGTGCAATCTTACCGGGGAAGCATTTCTAGGTAATTTGTCCAGTCCAACGAAGTCGCCTGCCTCCTTTAGTTTCTTTCTTTTGGCAGCGTATTTAGCAACCATACGCTCTCTTTTTCTTTCCCTTGCCTTTATTGATTCTTTTGCCATTTTAATTATTATTTTTATTCCTGAAAGGCATTCCAAATGCCTTCAACAAAGCATAGCTTTCTTCGTCAGAGTTTGCAGTGGTAACAAATGTAATATCCATACCAGATATTCGGTTTATCTTGTCAATACTGATTTCGGGAAATATTATTTGTTCTTGAACACCCAAAGTATAGTTTCCACGACCGTCAAAACTTTTCTCGTTGATTCCCCTAAAATCCCTTACCCGGGGTAACGCTACGGTCATAAGCCTGTCTAAAAACTCATACATGCGGTCGCCTCTTAAGGTAACCCGCGCTCCGATAGGCATGCCATCCCGAAGATGAAAATTTGAAATAGACTTCTTTGCCTTGGTAGGTACCGCCAGTTGACCAGTTATTGTTGATAATTCCTCAACACCCAGGTCAACCAATTTTTTATCATTTACCGCATCCCCGACACCTTTGTTAACACATATCTTAGTCAACTTGGGGACTTGCATCACAGATTTGTACTGGAACTTTTCCTTAAGTGCCGGCACAATCTCACTGATATATTTTTCCTTTAGTCTAGGGCTAGCCATTTTTAATAATTTCTCCGGTTTTCTTAGAATATCTTTGCAACTTACCCTTATCGTCCTTTTTTCTGCCAATTCGGGTAGCATCTCCGGTAGCAGGATCCACCAGCATTAAATTGCTTAGGTGTATAGAAGCTTCGGTTTTTTCAATACCTCCCTTCGGATTTGAAGCAGACGGTTTCACATGTTTGGTTACCATATTCAAACCCTCTACAATTGCTCTGTATTTGACCCGTTCTACCACCAGCACTTTCCCGGTTTTTCCCCGGGAATTCCCGGAAATCACTTTTACAGTGTCTCCGTTTATTATGTGTAATTTTTTTATCTTTTTCATTTAATCTAAACTACTTCTGGAGCCAAGGATACAATTTTCATAAATTGTTTCTCACGTAACTCACGACCAACCGGGCCGAAAATCCTGGTGCCTATTGGTTCATCGGTGGCACTTAGCAACACTGCCGCATTGTCTTCGAACCGGATATAAGATCCATCTTTGCGACGAATTTCTTTTTTTGTTCTTACCACAACGGCTCTTGAAACCGTACCCTTTTTCAAGCTACTGGATGATAGCGCATCCTTAACTGTCACAATTACTTTATCTCCGATACTAGCATAACGTCTGCCTGTACCACCCAATACCCTGATAACCAAAACTTCCTTGGCACCGCTATTGTCTGCTACATTTAGTCTACTCTCTTGTTGAATCATCTTATTTCGCCTTTTCTACTATTTCTAATAAACGCCACCTTTTGAGCTTACTGAGTGGTCTTGTTTCCATTATGGTAACCGTATCTCCAATACCACACTCGTTTTTTTCGTCGTGTGCCATGAATTTTGTTGATTTCCGTTGGAATTTCCCATAAACCGGGTGTTTCACTTTACGGTCCACACGTACAGTGATGGATTTGTCCATCTTATTACTGACCACGGTACCGGTTCGCTCTTTTCTTAAATTTCTTTCCATGGCGTTATGCGTTACTGTTTTGTTTGATGGTTAACTCCGTATTCATCCTGGCAATTAAACGTTTTGCCTGGCTGATCTTCATTGGATTCTCAATTGGTGAAATGGCATGGGCAAACTTCAATTTCTGCAAGTTTTCCTTTTCAGAAATGACGCGTTCCTGTAGTTCGTTGATTGAAAGTGATTTTATCTCTGAATTATTCATGATTTTATCGTGCTATGTAATCCCTTCTTACCACAAATTTTGTTTGTATCGGGAGTTTTTGAGCAGCTAATCTCATTGATTCTTCAGCCAACTTTTTGTGTACTCCGCTCGATTCAAACATGATTGTTCCGGGTTTCACCACTGCTACCCAGTATTCCGGGGCTCCTTTACCCTTACCCATACGCACTTCTGCCGGTTTTTTAGTAATTGGTTTATCGGGAAATATTCGAATCCAAACCTGACCTTCCCTCTTCATGGCCCTGGTCACTGCAATACGAGCAGCTTCCAATTGTCTGCTGGTGATCCATCCTGGCTCCAGCGCCTTCAACCCAAAGTTTCCGAAAGCCATGGTGTGACCCCTCTGTGCAATTCCCTTAACTCTCCCTTTTTGCTTCTTGCGGTATTTGGTTCTTTTCGGTTGTAACATGTTATTTTTCTTATTCCCGCTTGCGGCGGGACAATATTATCTTCTTTTTCTTTTTGCTCCGTCACGTTTACGCCTGTTGGCCATATCGCTTCCTCCGGTGTTTCCAATGTTAGGTGACAAGTCTCTTTTACCGAATATTTCTCCCTTGAATATCCACACCTTGATACCAATCTTTCCGTATACAGTTTTGGCTTCAGAAACCGCATAGTCGATATCAGCCCGAAGTGTATGTAAAGGAATTCGACCATCCTTATACTGTTCAGACCGGGCCATCTCTGCTCCTCCCAATCTTCCAGCTACCTTTATTTTAATTCCTTGAGCCCCCACTCTCATAGCGCTGGCAATTGCCTGCTTCATGGCTCTTCTGTAAGAAATTCGAGCTTGCAATTGCTGAGCAATGGACTCGCCTACCAATCTTGCGTCCAATTCGGGCCTCTTTATTTCGAATATGTTTATCTGGACATCCTTGCCGGTGATTTTTTTCAACTCCTCCTTAATCTTATCTACCTCGGTCCCACCTTTGCCAATCACCACCCCCGGACGGGCCGTATGTACCGTCAGGGTAATCCGTTTTATGGTTCTTTCGATGATAATTTTCGAAATTCCCCCTTTTGGAATCCTGGCACGTATGTATTTGCGGATTTTATGATCTTCAACGATCTTTTCAGAAAAATCCTTCCCACCGTACCAGTTGGAATCCCAACCTTTTACTATGCCCAATCTTAAACCTATAGGGTTTACTTTTTGTCCCATCTATTAATTATTTAGAATCTTTTTTCTCATCCTCCACTGCTTCCTGGATTGTTGCTTCACGCAGATTGTCTACCACCAACGTTACGTGGTTTGAACGCTTGCGTATGCGATGCGCCCGTCCCTGTGGTGCCGGACGTAGTCTTTTTAACATACGGGCACTGTCCACCAATATTTCCTTAACGTAAAGATCCGCTTCTTCCAACTTAACCTCCTCATTTTTAGACTGCCAATTGGCTACTGCAGAAAGCAGTAACTTTTCTATTCTGGCGGCTCCTACTTTTGGTTCGAATTTTAAAATATTCAAGGCCCTGTTCACGGATTCACCCCTGATCATATCTGCTACCAACCGCATTTTACGAGGTGAGGTAGGCACATTATTTAAACGAGCAACTGCTTCCATAATCTCTTCTATCTTTTGCCTCTGTCCTTTTTAGCAACGTGACCCCTGAAGTTCCTGGTAGGTGCAAATTCTCCAAGTTTGTGTCCTACCATATTTTCAGTCACATATACCGGTATGAACTTATTACCGTTGTGGACAGCAAAGGTGTGCCCGACAAAATCTGGAGATATCATAGACCTTCTTGACCAGGTCTTAATAACAGATTTCTTTCCAGACTCATTCAAGACATCCACTTTCTTCTCCAATCGGAAGTCGATATATGGCCCTTTTTTTATTGATCTTCCCATTACTACCTGTGACTTATCTACTTATTATGAATTTATTACTGTACTTCTTCTTGGACCTGGTCTTAAATCCTTTAGCGTATATGCCGTTACGAGACCTTGGATGACCTCCAGAAGCTTTCCCTTCACCTCCACCCATCGGATGATCTACCGGGTTCATCGCCACGCCCCTAACCCGAGGCCTGCGACCCAGCCATCTGTTTCGCCCGGCTTTACCCAAGCTAACGTTCATATGTTCAGCATTGGAAACACTTCCTACTGTAGCCATACAAGTAGTTAGTACCATTCTCATTTCCCCGGAAGGAAGCTTGACAGTAGCATATTTTCCTTCTCGGGCCAGAAGTTGGGCATAAGTCCCGGCACCACGTGCCATAGCTCCTCCCTTACCGGGCTTTAACTCGATATTATGGACAATGGTGCCCAATGGAATATTGGTCAATGGCAAAGCATTTCCTACCTCAGGTGCAACTTTATCTCCGGAGATTACGGTTTGTCCAACTTTTAGTCCCTCCGCTGCGATAATGTAAGACTTGGCACCATCTGCATAATATAACAATGCGATCCTGGCAGATCGCATGGGGTCGTATTCTATAGATTTCACAGTTGCCGGTATGCCGAATTTCCTTCTCTTAAAATCAACATCCCTCATCCTTTTCTTATGACCTCCACCAAGGTAGCGCATGGTCATTCGGCCGTCATTATTTCTGCCGCCTGATTTTTTTACACCTTTAAGCAATGACTTCTCAGGCTTGCCGGTGGTTAACTCAGCAAAACTGGGGGCCATTCTGTATCGCTGCCCTGGTGTTACGGGTCTTAATTTCTTAACTGCCATCTCGTTTACCCTAAAGAATTAAATACCACTATAAAAATCGATTACTTCGCCTTCGGCCACCTTGACTATGGCTTTTTTATAGGAGGCCGTCCGTCCTGATATTGTTCCTGATTTGGTATTACGGGACTTTACCTTTCCCTGATACCTCATGGTGTTGACATCCTCGACTGTCACTCCATACATGGCTTCTACAGCCTGCTTAATCTGGATTTTGTTAGCTTTAATAGCTACAATAAATCCATAACGTCCCTCTTCATTAAGGGCTGAAATTTTCTCCGTTACCAATGGCTTAACTAATACACTCATGGCTTACTTTAGTAAATTCTCAATTTTTTCGACCGAACTCTCGCTGATGAGCAAACTGTCAGCATGTAATAGATCATAAGTGTTCAAAGAGTCTACAGTAGTGACTTTTGCCTTTGGCAAATTTCTGCTGGACAGCAAAACATTCCTATTAGTCTCAGGTAAAACCAAAAGTGTTTTCTTGTTCTCAAGCTCCAGCGATGTTAACATTTTCAGATACTCCTTGGTCCTGGGGGCTTCAAAATTGAAATCCTCTAAAACCATAATCCCCTCTTCCTTGGACTTATAGCTCAATGCAGATTTTCTTGCCAGCATTTTGAGCTTCTTGTTTAGTTTGAAGCTGTAATCTCTGGGGCGCGGTCCAAAAGCACGTCCTCCCCCTCTAAACAATGGCGATTTAATGCTGCCAGCTCTGGCGGTACCAGTACCTTTTTGTCGTTTAATCTTCCGGGTCGAACCTGCAATATCTGCACGTTCTTTTGACTTATGAGTTCCATGTCTTTGATTTGCCAAATATTGTTTCACATCCAGGTATATAGCATGGTCATTTGGTTCGATGGCAAAGATCTCATCAATCAGCTCGACCTTCTTTTTGGTCTTTTTTCCACTATTTTGATATACAATAACTTTCATGCTTACTTCTCCAATATAACTAATGAGTTCTTGGCTCCGGGAACCGCCCCACTGACCAGGATCAAATTTTGATCTTCCAGGATTTTCACCACCTTAAGATTGAGTACCTTCACCCGTTCTCCTCCCATCCGTCCGGCCATTTTCATTCCTTTAAATACCCTTGCTGGATAAGAAGCCGCACCAATTGAACCTGGAGCTCTATCCCGGTTGTGTTGCCCGTGAGTAGCATCGCCTACACCGGCAAAATTATGTCGTCGCACTACACCTTGAAATCCTTTACCCTTGGAAGTTCCAACTGCATCTATAAAATCTCCTTCCTCAAAAATATTTTCTACTTTAATGGTCTGACCCAATGATAAATCACCTTCAAACAGCTCCTTAAAATTGCGAAACTCCACCAATTTTCGTTTGGGGGTAGTTTTTGACTTACTAAAATGGCCCCTCAATGCCTTGGTGGTGTGTTTATCTTTCTTTTCACCCCAACCGAGTTGTACAGAATTGTACCCATCTGTTTCTTTTGTTTTGATCTGTGTAACTACACAGGGTCCGGCTTCAATCAATGTACAAGGAATGTTGCGTCCCTGCTCATCAAAGACGCTGGTCATTCCGATTTTTTTACCAATTATCCCAGACATTTTTTTCTCTTTACGACTATCTTTCAACCTCCCATTCCGGCAAAGGACTGCAAAGATAGGAAATAATTAAATCTAACCAAAGGTCAACTTTTCAAAACCTAAAAAAAGAACCAATAGGATTTTGGTATTGGTTCTTTTCACCTGGCTTAGCATTTTTTACTAAACCTTTATCTCTACGTCTACTCCACTAGGCAGCTCCAGTTTCATCAGTGCGTCAACTGTCTTGGTGCTATTTGAATAGATATCAACCAATCTCTTATAGGTGCACAGTTGAAACTGTTCACGGGATTTCTTATTCACGTGAGGAGATCTAAGTACAGTAAACTTTTCCTTTACAGTAGGTAATGGAATTGGCCCGCTTACCACCGCTCCGGTAGATTTCACTGCCCGTACGATCTTTTCCGATGATTTGTCTACCAAATTATGGTCGTAGGATTTAAGTTTTATTCTTATTTTCTGATTCATAGTTGCGTTATTTAACAGCAGCTCCTTTTACTTTTTCAATAATTCCTTCTGCCAAATGTGTAGGCACCGGATCATAGTGCGAAAAAGTCAAGGTTGCAGAAGCCCGGCCTGACGTTATGGTTCTTAAATCTGTAACATAGCCGAACAACTCTGACAATGGCACATTTGCTTTTATAATTTGAGCGCCTCCCTTAGTATCCATACCCTTCATAATTCCACGACGTTTGTTTAAGTCTCCTGTGACCGGTCCGGTGTACTCATCTGGTGTTACCACCTCTACGGACATAATAGGCTCCAGTAATTGAGGTGCCGCTTTCTTAGCGGCCTCCCTAAATCCAATACGGGCTGCTAACTCGAATGACAAGCTATCAGAATCCACGTCATGGAAGGATCCGTGAAACAATTTCACATACATTGACTCCACCGGATATCCAGCCAAGGGACCATTTTTCATAGCTTGTTCAAAGCCCTTTTGGACGCTGGGTATGAACTCCCTTGGTATCACACCGCCCACAATCTTATTCTCAAATTCAAGGCCCTCCTTGCCGTCTTCCCTGGGACCAAATTCGAACACGATATCGGCAAACTTACCTCGACCACCGGTTTGCTTCTTATATACTTCCCGGTGTTCTATCAACTTAGTAAGGTTTTCTTTATAGGCTACCTGAGGAGCTCCCTGGTTGATTTCAACCTTAAATTCGCGCTTCAAGCGGTCAATAATGATCTCCAGGTGCAACTCACCCATACCCCGAAGTATTGTTTGGCCAGTTTCCTGATCAGTTTGTATTGTCAAGGTAGGATCTTCCTCCACCAGCTTTGAAATGGCAACTCCTAATTTGTCTACATCAGCCTGGGCCTTCGGCTCAATGGCATAACCAATAACTGGATCTGGAAACGTCATTGACTCCAATACTACCGGTGATTTCTCTTCAACCAAAGTATCACCTGTTTTAATGTCTTTGAAGCCAACCCCTGCGCAAATACCTCCTGCCTCTACAAAATCGATGGGGTTTTGTTTATTGGAGTGCATCTGCATCAAACGAGAGATCCTTTCTTTTTTATTGGTCCTCATATTTAACACGTAGCTTCCTGCCTTTAGCTTTCCTGAGTACACTCTGAAAAAGCATAGTCTTCCTACAAAAGGATCTGTGGCAATTTTAAAGGCCAAGGCAGAGAAAGGTTGATTTACGTCTGCTTCCCTGATAACAATTTCATCAGTTTCAGGATTGATACCTTCTACCGGCGGGAGATCCAAAGGTGATGGCAAATATGCGCAGACAGCATCCAATACCGCCTGTACACCTTTATTCTTAAAGGCTGACCCACAAAGTACCGGAGAAAAAGACATATCGATTACTGCCTTTCGGATAGCTTCTATCATCTCCTCTTTAGTAATGGAGTCGGGGTCTTCGAAAAATTTCTCAAGCAGGACATCGTCGTACTCTGCAACGCTCTCCACCAATTTCTGCCTCCACTCGTTAACAACTTCTTTCAGGTCCTCAGGGATGTCCACCACCTCATAGGTCATGCCACGGTCTTCTTCATTCCAAACTATAGCCTGATTGGTGATCAGGTCAACTACTCCGATAAAACTTTCTTCTGCTCCAATGGGCACCTGAAGAGGCACGGGGTTAGCGCCTAGTTTTTCTTTAATATCAGTAACCACATTAAAAAAGTCTGCCCCTGAGCGGTCCATTTTGTTAACAAAACAGATTCGTGGTACCTGGTACTTATCAGCTTGACGCCAAACCGTTTCTGATTGGGGCTCCACTCCAGATACTGCGCAGAACAACGCAACTGCTCCATCAAGGACCCTTAATGAGCGCTCCACCTCCACCGTAAAATCAACGTGACCGGGAGTGTCTATAATATTTATCAGGTATTCCCGGGTGTCATCTGTTCCCTGTCCCTGACTAGTTGGATAGTTCCAAAAAGTTGTAGTAGCAGCACTGGTAATAGTAATACCCCTTTCCTGCTCCTGCTCCATCCAGTCCATGGTGGCCGCTCCATCATGAACCTCTCCTATCTTATGGCTGATCCCTGTATAATATAGAATCCGTTCAGTGGTAGTGGTCTTACCGGCATCAATGTGAGCCATGATCCCAATATTCCTCAAATATTTTAAATCCCTTGCCATTATTACAGGTAATACTAAAATCTAAAATGAGAAAATGCCTTATTAGCCTCTGCCATGCGATGGGTATCGTCTTTCTTTTTAATAGCAGAGCCTTCTCCCTTGCTGGCGGCTATTATTTCAGCTGCCAGTCTTTCTTTCATGGTTTTTTCACCCCGAGCCCGGGAGTAACGAATCAACCACTTAATTCCCAAAGATGTTTTTCTCCCTGGACGTACTTCCAAAGGCACCTGAAAAGTAGCTCCACCTACCCGACGACTTTTTACTTCTACAGATGGCATCACATTATTTAGCGCTTTCTTCCAAGTTTCCAACCCATCTTCTTTAGTCCTGTTCTCAACCAAATCAATGGCATTATAAAAAATATTATAGGCTATAGATTTCTTACCGTCCACCATGAGATAGTTTACGAACTTAGTTACCAACTCGTCCTTGAATTTAGGATCGGGCAAAACGTATCTTTTCTTAGGTTTAGCTTTTCTCATTTCAACTTATTTTTTGGGCTTCTTAGCTCCATATTTTGACCTACGCTGCAACCTTCCACTTACACCTGCCGTGTCTAATGCTCCCCTGATGATGTGGTAGCGTACACCGGGAAGATCCTTTACTTTTCCTCCTCTAATTAACACAATAGAGTGTTCCTGCAAATTGTGACCTTCACCTGGGATATAGGCATTCACCTCTTTACCATTGGTCAACCGTACCCTTGCCACTTTGCGCATGGCAGAATTGGGTTTTTTAGGTGTGGTTGTGTACACCCTGGTACAAACTCCACGTCGCTGTGGACAGGAGTCCAAAGCCGGTGATTTTGATTTGGAGGTGAGTTTCTTTCTTCCCTTTCTGACTAATTGTTGTATTGTAGGCATCTAACTTTCTTGCTTTTCCTTAAAATTTCGGAATGCAAAATTAGTCAATTAGATAAACTATGCAAACTATAACCTTAATTAATAATTGCAATCTGGAATCGAGTTATGGGCAGCCCTGGCGACAGTTAGGCTTCACCCATGGTGCCGCCGAAATTAATAGGAAACTTTGGAGCCTCTTCTGACTGTTTTATGGCCCCAAATGTTTCCTCATATTTTTTGATATTATCGGCCAATGCCTTCAACAAACGCTTGGCGTGTTCTGGTGTTATTACCACCCGTGATTTTACCTTTGCCTTGGGCACGCCCGGCATTAGGCGAATAAAATCAATTACAAATTCACTATTTGAGTGGGCGATCATGGCCAGGTTAGCATATATACCCTCAGCTACATCTTCCGATAATTCGATATTAATTTGATTTTTATTGCGATCTTGCTCTTCAGCCATGATTTTATAGTTGATTGGTTTCAATCTCTGTTTTCTCCTCGAACTCTCTTTGAGAAGATATTAAGGCATCGTATTCTTCCTGAGAGCCCACTATGAGGTTATGGTATTCTCGTCTACCGGTACCCGCTGGTATCAGGTGACCAACAATAACATTTTCTTTCAAACCTCGCAGCAAATCAGTTTTACCTCTGATGCTTGCTTCGCTAAGTACCTTGGTAGTTTCCTGGAATGAGGCGGCAGAAATAAAACTTTCAGTTCCCAATGATGCTTGAGTAATACCCTGCAAGGTTGGTTTAGAAACCGCAGCCTGTGCATCACGTACAACAACTGTTTTCATATCCCTGCGTTTCAAGCTACTATTTTCATCGCGTAGTGTTCGAGAGGAAATAATCTGTCCAGATTTCAAGTTCTCAGAATTTCCAGCATCCAATATTACTTTTTTATCGAGTATCACATCATTCTCTTCTCGGAAATAAAATTTATCTACGATTTGCTTTGGCAAAAACCCAGTATCACCTGCGTCCAGAATTTCTACTTTTTGCATCATCTGCTTAACGATTGTCTCTATATGCTTATCGTTGATTTTTACACCCTGTAAGCGATATACTTCCTGAATCTCATTAACAAGGTACTCCTGAACAGCAGTAGGTCCTTTAATTGACAGTATATCTGAAGGAGTTATTGCCCCGTCTGACAGCGCATATCCAGCTTTGACAAAGTCATTATCCTGAACCAGAATGTGCTTACTCAATGGCACCAGATATCGCTTCTTAATACCATCCTTTGACTCAATAAAAATCTCTCGATTTCCTCTTTTTATACCGCCATAGGTAACTACCCCATCTATTTCACTAACAACCGCCGGGTTGGAAGGATTCCGGGCTTCAAATAGTTCGGTTACTCTTGGCAGACCTCCGGTGATATCTCGTGATTTACCCATAATTCGTGGGATCTTAGCAAGAATCTGCCCTGACTTGATAGTTGAACCGTCCTCAACTGCAAGGTGTGCTCCCACAGGAATATTATAGCTTTTGGCCTCACCTTTCGCAGGTTGAACCAGAATAGCCGGATTTTTTGATTTGTCCTTGGTATCCACTATCACTTTTTCGCGGTGGCCGGTTTGTTCATCAGATATTTCACGGAAAGTGATACCCTCTTCTATAGCTTCGAAGCCAATCGCTCCATTCATCTCAGACAGTATAACAGCATTATACGGATCCCAGTAACACAGTTGGTCTCCTTTCTCTACCTTGACTCCATCCTTAATACTAAGGAAAGCTCCGTAAGGGACGTGATTACTGACCAGCACCTTGTTGGTCTTTTCGTCAATGATCTTTATTTCACCTGACCGACCCATTACCACAATTAATCTCTCATTATCGTTGTTGGTGGTTTTAATGGAACGAAGTTCTTCAAATTCGATCTTACCGCCGAACTTCGCAATTATTTTGGCATCAATTGCAATGTTAGAAGCTGTTCCACCAACATGGAAGGTTCTTAGGGTCAACTGAGTACCTGGTTCACCGATTGACTGAGCGGCAATAACTCCCACCGCTTCGCCGATTTGTACCATGGCTCCCGAAGCCAGGTTCCTGCCATAACATTTGGCACAGACTCCTCGCTTGGTTTCACAGGTCAATACCGATCTGATCTCAACCTCCTCAATACTGGTTTCCTCAATGTGTACCGCTAACTCTTCTGTAATTTCATCTCCTGCATTGACGATCAACTCCTCGGAAATTGGATCATATACATCATGTACTGAAACTCTTCCCAAAATACGTTCACCTAGCGGCTCCACTATATCCTCGTTGTCCTTCAGTGCAGAAACAACCAATCCTCTCAGGGTACCACAGTCTTTTTCATTTACTACCACATCCTGGGCCACATCCACCAACCTACGAGTCAGATAGCCTGCGTCCGCAGTCTTCAAGGCGGTATCCGCCAACCCTTTCCTTGCGCCGTGAGTTGAAATAAAATATTCTATTACATCCAGACCTTCTTTGAAGTTAGAAAGAATGGGGTTTTCGATAATTTCACCAACAGAGCCCAGCAAACTCTTTTGAGGCTTAGCCATCAGGCCTCGCATTCCTCCCAACTGCCTGATCTGCTCACGAGAACCACGTGCACCAGAGTGCATCATCATATAGATTGAATTAAATCCCTGTTGGTCCGCCTCAAGCTGATTCATCAGCGTATGAGTCAGCTGTGAATTGATCCTGGTCCAGATATCAATTACCTGATTATACCGTTCGTTATCTGTAATCAAGCCCATGAGGTAGTTATTCCAAACTACATCTACTTCCTCCTTCGCCTGTTGTACTAATTTGTCTTTTTCGTCTGGTACTTTTACATCGTCCAGACCCATTGAAAGTCCGCCCTTGTAAGCAGACTGAAATCCAAGATCTTTAATATCATCAAGGAACTGTGCCGTCCTTGATACACCGGATACCTTGTACACCCGGGAAATAATCTGTTGTAATTTTTTCTTGGTAAGAAGTTCATTCACAAATCCCACTTCTTCCGGAACAAACTGATTAAATATAACTCTTCCTGCTACCGTTTCTATTATCTGAGTCTCTAAAGTGCCGTCTGCGGTCCTTACCTTACTCCTTACCTTAATATGCGCATGATTTGATAATCTGCCTTCATTAATGGCGATAATAACCTCCCTGGAATCATAGAATGTCATTCCCTCGCCTTTGATTTTATGACCATCTATGCTCTTTCGTCCCTTGGTCACGTAGTATAATCCAAGAACCATGTCCTGAGAAGGAACAGTGATTGGTGCCCCGTTGGCCGGATTCAAAATATTATGTGATGAAAGCATCAACAGGGAAGCTTCCAATATTGCTTCGTGTCCCAAAGGAACGTGCACAGCCATTTGGTCACCGTCAAAATCGGCATTGAAGGCAGTACAAACCAAGGGATGAAGCTGAATAGCTTTACCCTCAATCAATTTGGGTTGGAAGGCCTGAATACCCAAACGATGCAATGTAGGAGCCCGGTTAAGTAACACAGGGTGCCCTTTAAGCACATTTTCCAGAATGTCCCAAACAACCGGATCCTTTCTATCCACAATTTTCTTAGCAGATTTTACAGTCTTTACAATACCGCGCTCAATAAGTTTGCGGATAATAAATGGCTTAAATAGTTCAGCCGCCATATCCTTAGGGAGCCCGCATTCGTGCAATTTTAGTTCCGGGCCTACCACAATTACCGATCTACCGGAGTAGTCGACCCTTTTTCCCAGCAGGTTTTGACGGAACCTACCTTGCTTCCCCTTCAGCATATCACTTAACGATTTCAGCGCTCTATTCCCGTCGGATCTAACTGCATTTACTTTACGTGAGTTGTCAAATAGGGAATCTACAGCTTCCTGTAACATCCTCTTCTCATTCCGCAAAATGACTTCCGGAGCCTTGATGTCTATCAGGCGCTTCAGTCGATTATTTCTTATAATCACCCGTCGATAAAGGTCGTTCAGATCTGAGGTGGCAAATCTTCCACCATCCAAAGGTACTAATGGTCGAAGTTCCGGCGGGATTACTGGCACCATCTTTATAATCATCCACTCTGGCCGATTTTCAATGCGGCTGCGGGCTTCCCGGAAAGCCTCTACCACTTTCAGTCTCTTCAATGCTTCAGCTTTACGTTGCTGAGAGGTATCCGTGGCGGCCTGATGTCGCAGTTCATAGGATAGTGCGTCAAGATCAATGCGAGCCAGAACCATCTCCAGTGACTCTGCTCCCATTTTGGCTATGAATTTATTCGGGTCATCGTCATCCAGCATTTGATTCTCCCGGGGCATCTTGTCAATTATATCCAGGTATTCATCTTCGGTAAGGAAATCCAGGTAGTTGATATCGTCTTCTGCTTTTATGCCAGGCTGTATTACCAAATATCTTTCGTAATATATGATTTGATCCAACTTCTTAGTTGGAAGACCCAGGAGATAACCAATTTTATTAGGTAATGATCTGAAGTACCATATGTGTGCTACGGGAACTACCAATTCAATGTGGCCCATTCTTTCCCGACGGACCTTTTTCTCAGTTACTTCTACGCCACACCGGTCACAAATAATGCCCTTATATCGTATGCGCTTATATTTACCGCAATGACATTCCCAGTCCTTAACGGGCCCAAAAATCCGCTCGCAAAACAAACCTCCCATTTCTGGCTTATATGTGCGATAGTTGATGGTTTCAGGCTGAGTCACCTCGCCATGTGAACCTTCCAGTATAGATTCTGGAGATGCAAGGCTAATAGTAACCTTGGTGAAGTTATTGTTGAACTTTTTGCGTTTTCTAAATGCCATAATTAAATGATCAATAATTTATAAGATCAGGAGGTTATATTATTAGTCCAAAGTAATTTCAAGAGCAAGTCCTCGCAATTCATGTATCAATACATTAAAGGACTCTGGTATATTGGGTTTGCCCATGTTGTCGCCTTTAACGATGCACTCATATGCTTTAGCGCGGCCAATCACATCATCGGATTTTATTGTTAGGATTTCCTGCAAGATATGGGAAGCGCCGAAAGCTTCTAATGCCCAAACTTCCATTTCTCCGAATCTTTGTCCACCGAATTGAGCCTTTCCACCAAGTGGCTGCTGGGTTATAAGTGAGTAAGGTCCGATAGATCTCGCATACATCTTATCATCTACCAGGTGCCCTAGCTTCAACATATAGATCACCCCAACAGTTACCGGTTGATCAAATCTATCACCAGTTAATCCGTCATAAAGATAGGTACGACCAAATGAAGGCAGACCTGCCTCTTTCAATTCATCTGACACCTGTTCCATGGTAGCTCCATCAAAGATCGGTGTAGCATATTTTTTATTCAGTATTACGCCAGCCCAGCCCAGTACAGTTTCGTAGATTTGACCAAGGTTCATCCTTGAAGGTACCCCCAGCGGGTTCAGTACAATATCTACCGGAGTACCGTCTTCAAGAAAGGGCATGTCCTCTCCTCTTACAATTCTTGCCACCACACCTTTGTTCCCGTGTCTGCCGGCCATTTTATCTCCTACCTTCAATTTCCGTTTCTTGGCCACATAAACCTTGGCAAGCTTAACTATTCCTGCAGGCAATTCGTCCCCAACTTCCAATGTAAAACGCTCTCTCTTAAAGAATCCAGAGATATCGTTGCGTTTTTTATGATAGTTCCTTACCAAATCCAGCATCAGATCACAGGTTTTCTTGTCGGCCACCCAGTTGTCCAAAATCAGGTCAGAAATCAAATTCACCTCTTCCGGAACATTATATGTGCTTTCGTCCTTGTAAATATTCTTATCTGGAAAAATGTTGGCCTCGATATTTTTGTGGCTGAACTTTATTCCTTTCTCAATAATTACATCACCGAATTTATGTTTAACACTTTGAGAGGGTATGCCTTCGAGAAGTTTGACCATTTTTTCGATCATTCGACCTCGCAACTCCAATAATTCCTTGCCATACTTAATTTTTAGGACTACAACCTCTTTCTTGGATTTTGCCCTCAGGTCTTTATCTTTCTTTGGTCTGGAGAATAATTTTGTATCGATTACTACCCCCCTAAGGGACGGACTGGCCTTTAAGCTGGCGTCTTTCACATCTCCTGCCTTATCACCAAAGATTGCCCGTAGAAGCTTTTCTTCAGGTGTAGGATCTGTCTCTCCTTTGGGGGTGATCTTACCAATAAGAATATCTCCTTCTTTAACATCCGCACCTACCCGGATGATACCTTCTTCATCAAGGTTTTTAACCGCTTCTTCGCTCACATTTGGAATTTCAGAAGTCAATTCCTCTTCACCTCTTTTGGTGTCCCTTACCTCAAGTTCAAACTCTTCAATATGTATGGAGGTGAAAATATCCTCACGGACCACTTTCTCAGAAATAACAATAGCATCTTCGAAATTATATCCTTGCCATGGCATAAACGCCACTTTCAGATTTCTTCCCAACGCCAATTCACCTTTTTGAGTGGCGTAACCTTCACATAATGGTTGGCCTTTCACAACTTTATCACCCTTAATTACAATAGCTCTCAAGTTAATGCAGGTGTCTTGATTGGTTCTTCGGAACTTAACCAGTTTGTAGGTCACTAATTCCTCATTAAAATTCACCAGTTGTTCATCTTTACTCAAATTATATTTGAGGATAATCTGGGTGGCATCAACGAAATTTACTACTCCATCTCCTTCTGACAGAATCAAAGATCTTGAATCAAGTGCAACGCGCCCTTCCAGACCGGTCCCTACTACCGGCGATTCCGGCTTCATCAACGGTACAGCCTGCCGTTGCATATTAGAACCCATCAAGGCTCTGTTGGCATCATCGTGCTCCAGGAATGGAATTAATGAAGCGGCAACAGATACAATTTGATTGGGAGCTACATCCATATAACTTATCTGGGCCGGTTCTACCACCGGGAAGTCCCCTTCAAACCTCGCTTTCACCCGATCGTTTATGTATTTCCCGGCATCTGTAATCGGGGCATTTGCCTGGGCGATATTATGTGAGTCCTCTTCTTCTGCTGTCAGATAGATCACATCGCCTTTCATAGCAACTTTACCTTTTACAACCTTACGATATGGGGTCTCAATGAAGCCCATATTGTTGACTTTGGCATGCACACACAAAGAAGATATCAACCCAATATTTGGTCCTTCAGGAGTTTCAATAGTACAAAGTCTACCGTAGTGGGTATAGTGTACATCCCTTACTTCGAATCCGGCTCTTTCCCTGGATAGTCCTCCAGGACCTAAGGCTGACATCCGTCGTTTGTGGGTAATCTCGGCCAATGGGTTAGTCTGATCCATAAACTGAGACAACTGATTGGTCCCGAAGAATGAGTTGATAACTGAAGAAAGTGTCCTTGCATTGATCAAATCAACAGGTTTGAAGTCTTCGTTATCCCGAACATTCATTCGTTCTTTGATAGTACGTGCCATACGGGCAAGCCCTACCCCAAATTGGGTGTAAAGTTGTTCTCCAACGGTACGAACCCTGCGATTGCTCAAATGATCTATGTCATCAACCAGTGCCTTAGCATTGATCAACCCGATCAGGTATTTTACAATGTTGATGATATCCTCGGTAGTTAAAACCCTGATATCAGCATCTATATCCAGTCCCAGTTTTTTATTGATGCGGTACCGGCCCACTTCACCCAGGTCATAACGCTTATCGCTAAAAAATAAACTTTGAATAATATCCCGGGCAGTTTGCTCATCGGGGGCCTCGGTATTTCTAAGCTGGCGATAAATTTGCTCTACCGCTTCCTTCTCAGAGTTGGAATTGTCCTTTTGAAGTGTATTATAAATAATCGTGTAATCAGCAACATTTACATCCTCTCGGTGTAGAATTACAGATTTACTGCCTGACTCCAAAATGGTCTCCAGGTCTTCCTCTTGTATTACAGAATCCCTTTCAAGAACTACTTCATTTCTATCTATAGAAACAACCTCTCCGGTATCTTCATCCACGAAATCTTCTGTCCAGGTCCTAAGCACCCTGGCGGCTAGTTTTCTTCCTATGATCTTTTTCAGGGCCTTTTTATTAGCCTCAACTTCCTCTGACAATCCAAACAGATCCAGAATATTCTTGTCAGTCCCATAGCCAATGGCCCTAAGCAGGGTTGTGACAGGGAACTTCTTTTTACGGTCGATATAGGCATACATAACGTTGTTAACGTCAGTTGCAAATTCAATCCAGGATCCTTTAAACGGTATGATCCTGGCTGAATACAACTTTGTTCCGTTGGTATGTTTGCTTTGCGCAAAGAACACTCCCGGCGACCTGTGTAGTTGAGAAACGATCACTCTTTCTGCGCCGTTGATGACAAAGGACCCCTTCTCGGTCATATATGGAATATTACCCAGGAACACTTCTTGCTCCATAGTCTCAAAATCCTCATTGTCCTCATCGTTGCACGACAGTCTCAATTTGGCCTTTAAAGGAACCGAGTTGGTAAGTCCCCGTTCAATACATTCGTCAACCGAATACTTTGGCGGATCGATCATATAATCGATGAATTCCAGAACAAAGTTTTCCCGGCTATCGGAAATAGGAAAATTTTCAGCAAATACTTTAAAAAGCCCCTCTTGCATTCGTTTCTCAGCGGGAGTTTCTAGCTGAAAAAAGTCTTTAAAAGATCTTAATTGAACGTCGAGAAAATCGGGGTAATCAATAACGGATTTGATAGAAGAAAAGTTAATTCTATCATCTTGATTTGTTTTAGCCAAGGCTTGTATAGTTTAGATTACTAGTGTCTATTTTTAAAACGGCATCAATGATGCCTATCAACCACCTAATATGCAGGCAGAAACAGGAAAAGACCTGACGGTTATTTTCAGGCCTAACAGTAGTTCGTTCTGCGAGGTGCAGTGTAAAAACAATTCCTTATTTCAATTCTACTTCTGCACCAGCTTCTTCAAGCTGCTTTTTAAGCGCCTCAGCTTCATCTTTGGCAACGCCTTCTTTCACTTCTTTAGGTGCGCTATCTACCAATTCCTTAGCTTCTTTAAGACCTAATCCGGTCAGCTCTTTTACTAATTTTACTACTGCCAGTTTAGATCCACCGGGTGCTTTGAGTACCACATCGAATGAGGATTTTTCTTCTGCACTTTCTGCACCTTCGCCATCTCCACCACCTGCTACCATTACAGGGGCAGCAGCAGCGGGCTCAATGCCATGGGTTTCCTTTAAGTAGTCCGCCAACTCTTGAACTTCTTTTACACTCAACTCAACAAGTTGGTCTCCTAACGCTTTAATATCTGCCATTTCTATATAACTTTTAAAATTCTACTACTTAACAATAAACTATTTAATTAACCCTCACGCTGGGAGAGGGTTTTTATCAGACCAGCTAAAGTATGTTGGCTGCCTTGAAGGGCAGATATAACATTCTTAGCAGGTGACTGAAGAATACTGATCACCTCACCAATAAGTTCAACCTTAGACCTAAGTTTGCTTAACGCGGTGAGGTTTTCTTCGCCAATAAAGAGATCAGAATTGATGGAAGCACCCTTTAATAGCGGCAATAAATTCTCAGACTTCGCTGATTTTCTAAATTCCTTGATGATCCTGGCTGGAGTATTACTGCTCTCCTTTGAAAACAGGATACCTGAAAAACTCTTTAACACGCTTTCATCAAATGAAGAATAATCCGTGTCAAGTTTTTCCAGCGCTTTTTTGATCAAAGTATTTTTGTATACCTTATACTCAACCCCCTTCTTAAAGCAAAGCCGTCGAAAATTATTTACACGTTCAACGTTCAGGCCCTGGGGATCTGTGATATAAAAATTGTTTGTTGCCGAAAGCTTTTGATAAAGTTCTTCAACAATAGATTCTTTTTCTGCTCTAGTCATAATTAAATACCTTCGATAGAGTTTTTATCAATAGCTATGCCAGGGCTCATGGTACTGGATAAGCTTATGCTCTTGAAGTAAGTACCCTTAGCCGATGCCGGCTTTAAACGTGAAATTGTTTGCACCACTTCAAGGGCGTTCTCCGTAATCATATTCGCTTCAAAAGACGCTTTTCCAATACTGGTATTTATTATACCTGCCTTATCCACTTTAAAATCAATTTTACCAGCCTTTACCTCAGTAACTGCTTTTGCCACATCGGCGGTTACCGTTCCGGATTTCGGATTCGGCATCAAGCCACGAGGGCCTAAAATCCGCCCAAGCTTCCCGACTTTAGCCATTACAGTAGGCATGGTAATAATCACATCAATGTCAGTCCAGCCTTTCTCAATTTTAGAAATATATTCATCAAGGCCTACATAGTCAGCACCAGCTGTCTTGGCCTCTTCTTCCTTATCAGGAGTACACAGCACCAAGACCTTCACCTGTTTGCCGCTTCCATGAGGTAGAGTTACTACGCCTCGTACCATTTGGTCCGCTTTTCGGGGATCGACTCCCAAACGAACGCTTAGATCGATTGAAGCATCAAATTTGGTAAAGGTTATATCTTTTACCAAGGAGCTTGCATCTTCAATAGTGTACTCCTTGTCAGACTCAATTTTATCCTGTATTGCTTTTTGATTCTTGGTCAACTTCGCCATGTTGATTCTATTTAATTATTCCAGGGAGCTTTACCCCTTACCCGGATCCCCATACTTCGAGCAGTTCCTGCCACCATTTTCATCGCCGACTCCACAGTGAATGCATTTAGATCCGGCATTTTTGTTTCCGCAATTTCCTTCACTTGGTCCCAGGTGACCGAACCCACTTTTTCACGGTTGGGTTCCGGGGAGGCTTTCTTTAATTTAGCGGCGTTCATTAATAATACCGGAGCTGGCGGTGTCTTTACCACAAAGTCAAAAGACTTATCAGCATATATGGTAATCAAAACTGGCACCAATGTTCCTGCTTTATCCTTTGTACGGGCATTGAACTGCTTACAGAACTCCATAATATTCAATCCCTTACTTCCTAATGCCGGGCCCACAGGAGGTGAAGGGTTAGCCGCTCCTCCTCTAATCTGAAGTTTAAGAAATCCGATTATTTGTTTGGCCATTTCTAATCTAATTTTTCAACTTGCATGTAATTCAATTCTACAGGAGTGTTTCGTCCAAAAATCTTTACCATCACATTCAATTTCTTGCGCTCCTCGAACACTTCTTCCACATTCCCGGTAAATCCACTAAAAGGTCCATCCATCACCTTCACAGACTCTCCAACAATAAAAGGAGTAACCAATGTTTCTTCGAACTCATCAAGCTCATCAACCTTGCCAAGTATCCTGTTGATCTCAGTTTGTCTTAAGGGTACCGGGGTCTTTGATGCACCGCCTTCACTAGAACCCAGAAAACCAATTACTCCGGGAATACTTTTTACTAAATGGTGAGCTTCGCCATGGGTAAGATCTGCTGATACCAGCACGTATCCCGGGAAGAAGTTTCGCTCTCTCATCCTCTTTTTCCCATTCCTCATTTCATAAACCTTTTCAGAAGGGATAAGCACTTGTGGAATGAAATCTTCAAGCTTTTGCCTTGCGATCTCATTTTCCAGATAGATTTTTACCTTGTTTTCCTTACCGCTGACCACCCGGACCACATACCACTTCAACTCGCTCATTTTTGCTTCATCTGACATTGACCCCACTTATAAAGTTTGATAGAACCACTCCAGGCTGTTCTTAAACACCGTATCAATTAATCCAATAATTATTGCAAAGATCAACGAGGCCACTAATACCAGAATAGAACTGTTCTGTAGTGATTTGTACGAAGGCCAAGTCACCTTGTTCTTCATTTCCTCGGTGGATTCTAAAATATAGGTTCTAAGCTTATACATAGGTCTGAACGGCTTTTTATTGCACGGGTGGAGAGACTCGAACTCCCAGCCAATGGTTTTGGAGACCACTACTCTACCAATTGAGCTACACCCGTAACTTTAACCAACCATTAAAAATGGGTGTGCAAAGTTACGAATTAAATATAAGTATACAAACGTGTTTCTATTAAAAACAGAAACACGTTCACTTGTTATTTTCAGAGTCTAGTCTAAGATTTCAGTTACCTGACCGGCACCTACAGTTCGACCACCTTCACGGATGGCGAAACGTAGTCCTTTTTCCATGGCTACTTTATTGATCAACTGCACATCGATAGTAACGTTGTCTCCAGGCATTACCATTTCTACACCCTCTGGCAAGGTAATCTCACCAGTCACATCAGTAGTTCTCAAATAGAACTGTGGTCGATATTTCTTAAAAAATGGCGTATGCCTACCACCCTCCTCCTTACTAAGTACATAAACTTCAGCTTTGAAATGAGTGTGAGGAGTTACAGAACCAGGCTTACAGATAACCATTCCCCGGCGAATATCAGTTTTTTCAATACCCCGAAGCAACAGACCTACGTTATCACCCGCTTCTCCACGATTAAGTATTTTGCGGAACATTTCCACGCCTGTAACAACTGACTTCAGGTTTTCTGCACCCATGCCCAAAATGTCTACCGGTTCACCAGAGTTGATTATCCCTCTTTCGATACGACCGGTTGCCACAGTGCCTCGGCCGGTAATTGAGAATACATCTTCAATAGGCATCAGAAAATCTTTGTCCATCAATCGCTCAGGAATGGGAATAAAGGTATCAACCGCCTCCATCAATTCGTTAATTTTTTCGACCCACTCAGCCTCACCATTCAATCCACCCAAAGCAGATCCCTGTATCACAGGAATGTTATCACCATCAAATTCATAAAAGCTAAGCAGTTCCCGTATTTCCATCTCTACAAGTTCCAGTAACTCAGGATCGTCTACCAAGTCTACCTTGTTCATGAACACCACCAATTCAGGTACACCTACCTGGCGTGCCAATAATATGTGCTCGCGTGTCTGTGGCATTGGGCCGTCCGTAGCTGCAACCACCAGAATAGCGCCATCCATTTGGGCTGCGCCAGTTACCATGTTCTTAACGTAATCAGCGTGACCCGGACAGTCAACGTGTGCATAGTGCCTGTTCTCAGTTTGATATTCAACGTGTGCAGTATTGATGGTAATACCCCTTTCTTTTTCTTCAGGAGCATTGTCAATAGAAGAAAAATCTCTTGCCTCTGCCAAACCCTTTACTGCAAGTACTTTGGTAATGGCAGCGGTTAATGTTGTTTTACCGTGGTCTACGTGACCTATCGTGCCGATATTAACGTGTGGTTTGGAACGGTCAAAGGTTTCTTTAGCCATGTTTGAAAATCCTCAAATTTAGTTTAATGTTAATTTTATTTTTATATAAATTCTTGTTCAAAAATCGTACTTCGATGAGCCAACGACGGGATTTGAACCCGTGACCTCTTCCTTACCAAGGAAGCACTCTACCCCTGAGCTACGTCGGCCTCAAGTTTCCAGCATTGAAGCCGGATATTTGGAGCGGGAGACGAGGTTCGAACCCGCGACCTACAGCTTGGAAGGCTGTCGCTCTACCAACTGAGCTACTCCCGCAGATTGAGTGTGGGTGTGAGTTTTTAGAGTGAGTGTACTCACACTCAAACCCCAACTCAAACTCAAACTCAATGTGGGGAGAGCAGGATTCGAACCTACGAAGGCTGTGCCAACAGATTTACAGTCTGTCCTCGTTGACCGCTTGAGTATCTCCCCCTTAACACAGCTTATTTATGAACGTACCTAAGCAATTGCCACATAGCAATTTTAAAGGAATGCAAAATTATACACTTTTTAATTATATTCAAACTTTTCTGAGAAAAGATAAAGGTGCATTTTGACCTATAAAAAGCCCGTCCAATTTTCCGTCCGAATCTAAGGAATTTGGGCGTAAACTTCCAACAATCTGGGATCCTTCTCTGACTGCTTAATCAAGAGCTTCATTTCCGTCACTCCTTCAACTTCATCCAATAGGCTTAGTGCCTGAAATGCTGAGAATCGCACGTAATAGGTAGAGTGGTTTATTCCCAGGTCAGCCAGGTATTTGGCGCCTTTTGCCTGTTCTTCCGGGGGTGCACCTACCAGGTATTGTCCAAAATAATTGACTAAATAATACATCAGTTCTCCGTTGGCTCTTTCAAGCTTGCTCTGATACCATGAATATTTGCCCGGAACATAATTCAATGCATAAAAATCTGCCAATGGAATTACCAGCTGGATGTTGTTTTCATTTTCGAATTGTTGTGCTATTTCATTTCTTTCAGGATGGTTGATCTGCAAGTATGCGGTAAGGCCTGCACCGGCAACCGCATAAGATGAATCTTTTATAGCCTCCAGATAAAGTGGCAGGTACACCTCGTCATTGGGGAAGGAAGACAAGGTGGTAATCGCGTCTGCCCGCACCAATGATTTGGGGTCACTCTTTGCTACAATATACAGTCCGGATATCAGTTCCTCGGATTGATCCCCCGGATAGTCTTCAAATAGGTTCACCGAAAGCTGTCTAATAGCCCAGAAAGGATCTTTAAGTGCCTCTACGAATAACCCAACTACGTCGTTACCTACCGAATCGTCCAACAATTTCTCCAGGGCCTTGTATCGGGTGAGTGCATGACTTCCAACCCTATATTGGTGCATCAACTCTTGCACACTTTGGTCATAATCTAAATCCAACAATAGACTATTTTCTTTATCGAGTATTATTAGGTCCGGTTCACTGGCCATTTGGAATTTGAAACTCTGATGTTGTTGCTCCAAAACTATTGAATGAGATTCACTTTTCTGATGGTGCCAAAACTCAATTTCAATGGGAAGACGATAAACCGGGGCAAAATTAAGGTCCTGAACCTGGGTTATCTCAACCACAAGTGTGTCATTTTCAAAGACTTTCTCGAAGTGTAACTCTGGATGTCCTGAGTCCAAAAACCACTGATTAAAGAACCAGTTCAAATCTTCACCACTGACTTTCTCTGCCACCAGACGAAAATGGTGTACCTCGACCGGTTGATTGGCATAGGTAATAAGGTATTCATTCAAAGTATTAAAAAAAGCATCATCTCCCAGGTAACAACGAAGCATATGTAGGATTCGGCTACCTTTTGCATAGGAATGGCTGTCGAACATATCTTCTTGGTCATGGTAGTAAAACCGGATTAGATCTACCTTTTTCTCTTTGGCCTCTTCCAGATAGTTAAGTTGTTCTTCGTATCCGAGATAATCCGCCTCATCTCTACCCGATAAGTGCTCAGCCCATAAATACTCCGCGTAGGTAGCAAAGGCTTCATTGAGTGTCAGGTTTGACCACGATTCACTGGTGACCAAATCCCCGAACCAATGATGGAAAAGCTCATGTGCAATGATACCGTCCCAGTTATCATCAATTAAAAATCTTGCGTCCACCTGAAGATCTTCCATGAACATTGAAGCAGTGGTATTTTCCATAGCACCTGACACGTAATCCCTAACCACCACTTGTGAATATTTGGACCACGGATAAGGATACTTTAGCAACTCCGAAAAGTAGGTCATCATTTGCGGAGTTCTGCCAAAGATCAATTTGGCATAAGGCTCGTATTCCTGTTCTACATAATATGCCACTTCCTTTCCTTGCCACTGGTCCTTGACCACTGCGAATTCGCCTACTGCCATCATAAACAGATATGGAGCATGTGGTTGACTCATTTTCCAGTAATCTGTACGGGTGCCGTTACTGTTGCCTTGTGAGTAAACCAACCGCCCGTTGGAAAGAGTGGTAAAACGATTTTCCACGGTAATGTAGATTTCCTGGGTGGTTCTTTGGTTAGGGCTGTCAATTGTAGGAAACCAACATGAACTGGCTTCTGTTTCTCCCTGAGTCCAGATTTGTTGTGGTTTGTTTTTTTCTTTACCCAAAGGATTTATAAAATATAGACCCTTGTCTGAGGTAATGGCCTCACTACCGCTGGCTTCTAGCTCATTAGGCTTGGCAGTATAATCAATTTCCACGAAGTAAGGCTCATCTCTTTGATAGGTACGGTTTAAAGAAATTACCAGTTTCCGTGAGTTATATTTATAGGTCAGTAATTCTTTACTACCTCCTTCAACCAGTTTGACAGAATGAATATCGAACCCTTTCGCATCCAGTACCAAAATATTTTGGGGATAGAAGTATGGTCTCAATTCCAGGGTAGCCTTTCCCAGAAGATGTTGCTTTTCCCAATCAAATCGCACCTCCAAACGGGTATGAATCAAATCGTGCAGCTTGGTGTTTTCAGCTCTATAAGGTCCGGGATTAATGGTCTTGGTTTCGACAGCTGTTGATAATGATGCTGGCGGTTGATCTATCGAGGTAGTGTCTGTAGAGGATCTTTCCGTGGGTGTTGGTTGAGTAGTCACACAAGAAGTTATACTTAAAGAAATTATGGTCAACCACAATAGATAACAACTGCGCAGGTTAGGTTTATTCAGCATGAATTTCAGTAATAATTGGTATTTAGCGTCAAAGTTACTATTTATAACCTGAATTTTATTTAACCTGATATTCACAAAACAAAGCCAATGTATAAAGTAAGTATCAACGAAACCTCATATAATATTGACTTTAAAAGTGAAGGCATTTACGTTGACAATGAGCTATTATCCTGGGATATGGCAGTGGTAAGTGATTATATGTTCCATCTGATAACAGCGTCTAAGTCCTATGTAGTGGAGATAGTAGCAAAAGACCCTCAAACTAAGCATTTACAGCTAAAAGTTAATGGTGTAATATTTGATATTGATGTCCGGGACAAATACGATTTGTTGTTAGAACAACTGGGTATGCAACAATCTGGTGACAGCAACCATCGTGAAATCAGGGCTCCTATGCCTGGCATGATTCTGGATATCCTGGTAAAAGAAGGCCAACAAGTTTCGAAGGGAGATAAGCTGGTTATTTTGGAGGCCATGAAAATGGAAAACGTCATCAAATCATCTGGAGAAGGAACCGTGGAAATGATTACCATTCAAAAAGGAATGAATGTTGAAAAAAATCAGGTGTTAATTCAATTTTAAATAATTCCCTAAAATAATCTAATAGCACTTCTTATATTTGAATAGTCCAACCCCTCGTACATGAAGTATAAAAGAATCCTCTTAAAGCTCAGCGGGGAAGCCCTAATGGGTGAAAAACCATATGGCATCGACCCATTACGCTTGGAGCAATTTACCGGGGAGATCAAAAGTGTAAAAGAACTTGGAATTGAAATTGCCATTGTAATTGGAGGCGGCAATATTTTCCGAGGGGTCCAGGCGGATAACCTAACCATCGACCGGGTTCAGGGAGACTATATGGGGATGCTGGCCACGGTAATCAATGGCATGGCCTTACAAAGTGCTTTGGAAAAATCGGGGTTGTATACTCGTCTGATGTCTGGGATAAACATGGAACAAGTCTGTGAACCGTTTATCAGAAGGAGAGCAGTTAGGCACCTTGAGAAAGGTAGAATAGTAATTTTTGGAGCAGGGATTGGCAATCCGTATTTTACCACCGATTCTACTGCCAGTCTTAGAGCTGTGGAAATAGAGGCAGATGTGGTTATGAAAGGCACCAGAGTAAATGGTGTATATAGTGCAGATCCGGAAAAAGACCCCACAGCAGTGCGGTATGACAAGCTTTCCTTTTCCGAAGCATACAGCAAAGGGTTGAACATAATGGATTTAACTGCATTTACCTTATGCCAGGAGAACAATTTACCTATTATTGTTTTTGATATGAACCAGCCGGGCAACCTGCTAAAAATCATAACCGGATCAATGGAAGTGGGGACCTTGATTGCCAATTAATCTAAACATCCAATGGAAGATATTGAATTCTATTTAGAGCATGCCAAAGAGTTGATGGAAAAGTCCCTTCAACATACTAATGGGGCTTTGGCAAAAATAAGAGCGGGGAAGGCAATGCCTAACATGTTGGACGGCATTATGGTTGAGTATTACGGTAACCCTACCCCTATTAACCAGGTAGCCACTATCAACTCCCAGGATGCACATACCCTGGTAATCAAACCTTGGGAAAAAAACATTGTGGGAGATATTGAACGATCAATTATAAACAGCAATCTGGGATTGAACCCACAAAACGATGGAGAGTTAATACGAATAAATATTCCAGCATTGACTGAAGAACGAAGAGTGGATCTGGCAAAACACGCGCGTAACGAGGCAGAACACGGCAGGGTGAGTATCCGGAATATTCGGAAAGAAGCTAATGATCACCTGAAGAAACTGTTAAAGGAACATGTCTCTGAAGATGATGTAAAGGATGCTGAACATGAGATTCAAAAATTGACGGATCAGTTTATTTCAAAGATTGAAGAGCTCCTGAAATTGAAAGAAAAAGATATTATGACCGTTTAGGTCATAGATAAAATCCTTGCTTATAAATATACTGCTCCACTATTTCAGGAACCAAATAGCGAATACTTCTCTTTTCTCTTATTGACTTACGAATAAAACTAGCGGAAATATGCAGCATGGGAGTATCGATTATGGTCACTTTGGGATGGTTCGAAAGTTCAGTTTCTACTGAGTCTGTCCGGGGATAAACCAGCAGTCCGAAATTGTCAAGAATACGCTGATAATTCTTCCATTTGGGAAATTGAATAAGATTATCAGAACCCAGAATTAACTTAAATTGATGTTGTGGATACTTTTCTGATAAATAAATGAGAGAATTTATTGTATAGCTCGGTTTTGGCATGGAAAACTCCACGTCGCATGCTTGAAGTTTATGATTATCCTGAATGGCCTTTTCAACCATTTTATATCGATCAAATTCATGCAATAATGATTTGGTTTGCTTGAAAGGGTTCCGGGGTGAGACTACAAACCAAACCCGATCCATATATTCGGCCATTACGTTGGCGACAATCAGGTGACCAATGTGTACTGGATTGAATGAACCAAAATATAGTCCAATATTCATATCATCGGATCCATTGCAAGCGGTCCTGCGAAATTACTATAAAGTCTTTGAGCAATTTTCACGCTTTGCTCAAGATCTTGATTAAGTAGCGTTACATCAAATTGGTCTTCAAAGGTAAGTTCAAATTTAACCTTAAAAAGTCTTCTGGAGATACTATCTTCTGACTCGGTATTGCGGCTTCGAAGCCGCTCACCCAGCACATCGATCGATGGGACTTTTACAAATACTGCAAGCGCGCTTTCTTCAAAATATTTTTTTAAGTTCAATCCACCTTTTACGTCAACATCAAATATTACATTCTTTCCGGAAGCCCATACCCTTTCTATCTCCGATTTCAGGGTCCCGTAAAAATTCCCTGCATACACTTCTTGCCATTCCACAAACTCGTGGTTGTCAATTTTATTTTTAAAATTTTCAGGAGATAGAAAGTAATAATCCTTACCATTCTCTTCCTGTCGACCCCGGCGGTCGCGTGTACAGGCTGAAATTGAGAAATCCAAGTCAGGATTCTGTTGCACCAATCGCTTTACTATGGTTGTTTTGCCAGAGCCAGAGGGTGCCGAAAAAATAATTGCCTTATCCCCTTGCATAGGATCAGGCGTTGTTTCTAATTTTAAGTTTAATGGACTGGATCAGGTCATCTGGAACCTGTTTTCTTTTCAATTTTGTCTGAAGCATCTCCTTTATGGATTTCTCCAGGTTGTAGGCTTCATAGCAGGGCAAACACTCATTGATGTGCTTTTGGAAATGCTTTATTTCTTTAGGGGATGCTTCATCATCCGTTATTAACTCAAGTAGTTCTATGCATCCCTTGCAAGAAGTCCGGCTGCGGAAGCTTTGCTTCAGCCAGTTGGAGAGTTTGGTAGCCATTCTTTTTTATTTATTGTAACCCATTGATTTTGCATATGTTTGCAACTTTTCTTTTAAGAGATTTCGGGACCTATGTAGTCTGGATCTTACTGTTCCTATGGGGATATCCAGTATTTTAGACATTTCCTCATATGTAAATCCTTCCAGATCACACAATATGATCACTGTACGAAAATCCACTGCCAAGGCGTTAAGCGCATTGGACACCTCATCGCCAATCATGTGTTGTACAGTCTCAACCCGAAGATCTGTAGTCATTGATACGTCCACACTGTCTGAATTGTAAAACGTTTCAACTTCCTGATAGTCGATCTTAGGTGGTTGCTTACTTTTTTTCCTAAAATCGTTGATGAAGCTATTTTTCAATATTCGAAACAACCAGGCCTTGGCATTAGTTCCTTGTTGGAAGGAATTTAAAAACCTAAACGCCTTAAGGTAAGTTTCCTGAACCAGATCCTTAGCATCATCTTCATCAAATGTCAGGCGATAGGCAAAATTATACATGGAGTTAATATGAGGCAAAAATTCTCTTTCAAAAATCTTTTCCTTTTCCACATTGGAATAGTTTTGTTTTACATTTTCTACAGACATAACTTGGGTTGGATAATGGCTTACTCCATTCCCTGCAAAAATTGTTCCTTACCTACTTAAACTGCATCAAATTTAAAAAGGTTGTCCCATTTTTATAACATTTAACCAGCTATTTGCCCTCTATTTTAAACAGATGATGGTTAACTGGTGTCCAAATTATAAGAAAAAATATTAATACAGATCCAAATTCCAACAATTCCCAGTTTTTACTGGCCGGAATTATCAAAATTACCAGAGTTAGGGTTAAATAACTCACTGTGTGCCTTAATCTTGGAATCGGGACATACCAATGTTCAAGTAAGCTATTCACAGACTTCACTCTGTGAAATAATATTGGTACAAGCACCATGTATATTAATATGGCAGTTGTCAAAATCAAACCAAAAATCAACTTATTTATTTTGACTCCGCTCACTACAAGATTATGAAGATTCAGTTCTTCCTGGGCATTATTTTGCCTAAAGTATTCGGTAGTTTCTATTCCAATGATCCTCTGCCCCCACGAAAGCTCCTCACCAGCTACAAAGAAGAACACTATGAAAATGAACCATGAGACCAGACTAAAGTACACACTGCGGCTCTTCCTTAATCTCACCCAGCGGTACAAGACAACCACACATGAAGCTAGCAGGAGGATCACCGTAAGGTATTCGATTTCCCCGTCTTCCATCATGTATCTGTTGTCAAAAAAATTAGGATCTCCAAATCCCCAGTAAACACCCAATAGAGTAGTTACCACTAGTAAAAAAAAGAGCAGGGTCTCAACCTTGTCCATTATATCCGGTCTCGTTTTAAAAAATATTTTTTTAAATAGTAGCTAAAGGGATTCTTATACTTTTCCATTTTCCAAGGCCTACTACTATGTGGAAGGTGTATGACGGGTAGTGACTTTACTAAAAAGTTTTCGAAACCCAAGGTCCTGGACTTCTTTGAAATATGTACGTCGTACCAATCTTTGTCCTCATTAAGTTCATTAAAGTCAAAACTTGCAAGTAACTGATTACTTAATAGCGTGCAGCAAAAACTCAAACTGCGTTTTGTCTTAATGATATCCGGTGCGGTTGGAGAAATATGGCTGTAGGGAAAGTTGATTTCTCCCTGCTGGTTAGTAGTAACTGCGGCCACCATTCCTGCTTCCTGCTTTTGATTTTGGAGCTGAATAAGGGATTGTAAGGTGTGTGGTTCCACTATTACGTCGGATTCTACAATAATTAAAGGCGAACCAGCTTCCAATGCCATTTTCTGTGACATGATCAACACAGTGCGATAATTTGGTGAAGCAGTGGTTACATGGTCACTCAAATTGACCAGGTTAAAACTGAGCTCATCTGCGTACGATCGTAAATAGTCCTCAGTATCTTGCTCGCTAAAATCATTAAAGACATAGTAGTCAATGGGAATACTTGAATCAGTCACTGATCTCAAAGTTTTTTTGACTGTATCCAATGAATTCTTAACCGGTGTTACTACTATAGGAGTCATGTTGGCAATTTAACAAGATTCTTAAATTTGCCATGGTGTAGGACTTCTGTTTGATTGTCAGGGGAACAACCCAGAAAAAAAGAACAAAGGCACATTTAGCTTAGGTCAATGTCATGACAATGCCCCCAGAATCCACTTTTTGTTTCCACGCTTTTGAGGTTTCGAACACAATGGACTTCCCTTCTCAAAAACAACGATGCTGTTATAAAAATGCATGGATACCGTCGATTTGCTGAATTCATCCTCGGTTAAAGCCCCCCTGGTGTGCTGGGTATTGAGCTTATCTGTTAAGCTTTTGCAACGTTCGAGGAAAGATCCCTCACGGCCAAGGCCTCCTCCGTATTCTTCCCAGTAGGCTGTGTGCAGGTCTTCGACTAAGTACACTCCGTTCTTACTTAACTTCGGGTATAAATATTCAAAAGTCGAACTGATATGTTCCATCTGGTGACTACCATCATCCAGGACTATATCAGGGGGGCCAAATTCTTCCACGAGTTCAAAGAGGAATTTGTGGTCTGATTGATCCCCTATTCTTACAAAAACCTGTTCCTCTTGGTATTTCCTACACTTGAGTTTAATGTCAATTCCAACTATTCTCGCATGAGGTCCAAAGAACTTTTTCCACATTTGCAACGACCCCCCTTTGTATACCCCAATTTCATAGAAAACCACAGATTTATTCACCCACGGGCTGAAGTGTCTTTCATATATAGGAAAGTAATGAGGCCATTTGTCAACGATCCGGTCGCGGTTATTAAGGAAATCTGACCATAAACTCATTGTTTCAAGACTTAGTAGGATCTGTTGACACTAGTATCGGTAAGAATCTGATTTGAAAGGTCCTTCTATCTTAACCCCGATATAGTTTGCCTGTTCTTGTGTCAACGTTTCCAATTCAACACCAACTTTGGCCAAATGTAGATTAGCAACTTTCTCATCCAGATGCTTGGGCAGGGTATAGACTTTGTTTTGATAATTGTCGGTATTATGCCAAAGTTCAATTTGTGCCAACACCTGATTAGTAAATGAATTGGACATCACAAAAGATGGATGCCCGGTAGCACATCCTAAATTGACCAACCGACCCTCTGCCAATAATATAATGTCTTTACCTTCCAGGTGGTAAAGATCTACCTGTGGTTTGATGGTATCTTTTTGAGCATTTTCGTTTAACCATGCCACGTCTATTTCGTTGTCGAAGTGTCCAATGTTACAGACAATTGCTTTATCTTTCATATTTCTGAAGTGGCGGTCTATGATAATGTCCTTGTTACCGGTTGCGGTTACAATCAGATCTGCTTCTTTGACTGCATCATCCATCCGTTTCACTTGATACCCATCCATTGAAGCCTGAAGCGCACAGATCGGATCGATCTCGGTGACCATTACCCGGGCGCCGGCCCCTCGCAAGGACGCAGCAGATCCCTTCCCAACATCTCCATAGCCTGCTACTACGGCAACTTTCCCCGCCAACATTACATCAGTAGCCCTCCTAATGGCATCGACAAGCGACTCTTTACAGCCGTATTTATTGTCAAATTTTGACTTTGTAACGGAGTCATTGATGTTTATTGCTGGCAAAGCAAGGGTTCCATTCTTTTCCCTTTCTTTCAATCGCAAAACACCGGTGGTGGTTTCTTCTGAAATACCTTTTATTCCTGATATCATTTCCGGAAACCGATCAAGTACCATATTGGTTAAATCCCCACCATCATCGAGTATCATATTCAGAGGTTTGCGATCGTCTCCAAAAAACAACGTTTGTTCAATACACCAGTCGAACTCTTCCTCGCTCATACCTTTCCACGCATATACCGGTACGCCCGACTCTGCAATTGCAGCAGCAGCGTGATCCTGTGTGCTAAAAATATTGCATGAGGACCAGGTGACCTCAGCACCTAATTCTCTCAGCGTTTCTATCAACACTGCTGTTTGTATGGTCATATGCAGACATCCGGCAATACGGGCACCCTGAAGTGGTTTAGACAGCCCGAACTCTTTTCTGATTGCCATCAAACCTGGCATTTCAGCTTCTGCCAGGTTGATCTCTTTTCTTCCCCAAGGAGCTAGTTTTATATCTTTTACCTTATATGTCAGTTTAGTATCGATCATTTTAATGTGCTTTGTTTGAACAAATTTAGGGTTTTATGTGCTAATGTTAAAACGGCGGTGGCATTATTCAAACTAACCAAGAAAAGTCACTTCTTTGAAATCCAACACCAAATGTTGATTATCAGTAGCAATTATCAATTTTCCTTCGGCGGTGACCTTTTGAATAACTCCTGAAAAAGTGGTATTGAGCGCTATGTTATGGAAAGTCCTTTGCTCATCCAACCACATCAATCGTTCCATATACATGGCCCGCAATTTCTGAAAATGTCCTGCTTTTAGGAACCCGTAATATTCATTGAATCGCCGGAGCAAATTCTTGAGTACCCTTTCCAGATTTACCTCCTCCTTCAATTCCCGTTTAATACTAGTGGCTCCGGCAGTTATGAACCCGCTCTGGTTCACATTAAGACCAATACCCAAAATCGTCCATTCCAATCGATTGGAGCGTACGGTATTTTCAATTAGTATTCCAGCAATCTTAGACCCGTTGTAATAGATGTCGTTGGGCCATTTGATCAGTGGGTTCGACATTCCAATGTCCAACAGGGTATTGGTCAACGCCAGAGAGGAGACTACTGTTAGATCAAATTGTTGAGAGACCGGGAGAAATCCAGGCTTTAATATTATCGACAAAGTCAGGTTTTTACCGGGTTGTGACTCCCACTCATTACCACGTTGCCCCCTGCCTGCGGTTTGATGGTCTGTAATAATCACGGTTCCTTCCTCTGGATTACTTTCTGCCAATAAGTCAGAAGCAACTGCATTGGTGGAGTGACAAGAAGGCAGTCTGAATTGTTTTGAGCCTGTAAATAAAGATTGTATGGGGTCCTTTTGCAACTATTTTTTCGTAACTTTGTGTGCAATTTAGTACTTAGCAAGCATTTGAGAAAGTTTAAATGAGTTCTCAGGAATTATGCAAATTCGTGGTAGAGGGAATGCAGGAAAAAAAGGCTCTGGACATTGTGACCATGGATTTAAGGGCTATAGAGAATGCCATTGCCGATTATTTCGTTATATGTACAGGCCACTCTGATACTCAAATCGATGCTATCTGCTTCTCCATAGAGGAAACGGTTCAAAAGAACACCAATATTCATCCCTGGCACCTGGAAGGCAAACAAAATAAGGAATGGATTTTGCTAGATTATATAGAGGTGGTTGTACACGTTTTCCGTACAGATCGGAGGGATTACTACGCCATCGAAGATCTATGGGCTGATGCACAATCAACCTACGTAGAAAACTAAACCTAGCGTTCAAAATACCGTTATAGCTTACAAACTGATATGGCAAACAATCCGAATAATAAGAATATTAAACCACCTCAAAAAAATAATTATCAGGTGTGGATAATTGCCACTTTGGTGGCGCTTATTGTAGGTATATCATACTTTACCAACAATACTGAATCCATCAAGATCAATCCATCCCGTTTTGAACAAATGGTGATAGACAATGATGTTGATAAGATCGTATTTATTAAGAACAAGGAAAAGGTTGAAATTACCCTTAAGGAAGAAGCACTCAATAACAGCAAATACAAACAAGAGCTAGAAAGCCAACGGCCCTGGGGCGGTCTCGGTGGACCACACTACAGCTTTACTGTTACTTCGGTTGAAATATTCGATAAGAATTTTAATGAGCTTCGTTCAAAGCTGCCCTCTGAGCAGGCAAGTGAACTTAATTACTCCGCTGAAGTAAGAAACGATCCCTGGGGTTTCTTTTGGACCTGGGGATTCCTTATCTTAATACTATTTGGATTTTGGTTTTTGATGAGACGAATGACCGGTGGAGCAGGTCCTGGAGGTCAAATCTTCAACATTGGCAAATCGCGGGCTGCCTTGTTTGACCCGGAGAACAAGGTGAAGATCACATTTCAGGATGTGGCAGGTCTGGAGGAGGCTAAAGAAGAAGTTAAGGAGATCGTCGACTTTTTAAAAAGCCCGGGCAAGTTTACCAAACTCGGTGGCAAAATTCCTAAAGGGGCCTTACTTATTGGACCTCCTGGGACAGGGAAAACTTTATTGGCTAAAGCGGTGGCTGGTGAAGCGGCGGTACCATTCTTTTCACTATCTGGCTCAGATTTCGTAGAGATGTTTGTAGGTGTAGGAGCAGCCCGGGTAAGAGATCTTTTCAAACAGGCCAAAGAGAAAGCGCCTTGTATCGTGTTTATTGATGAGATCGATGCCATAGGCCGAACCAGAGGTAGAGGACAGGTGCCAGGATCCAATGATGAACGGGAAAATACCCTCAATTCGCTACTGGTAGAAATGGATGGATTTGCTACGGATAGCGGAGTAATCATTCTTGCGGCTACAAACCGCCCAGATGTTTTGGACCATGCACTATTACGTCCCGGTAGATTTGATCGACAGATCAGTATCGACAAGCCTGATATTGTAGGTCGCAATGAAATCTTTAAAGTACATTTAAAACCCTTAACGCTGCACCCGGAAGTGGATTCTAAAAAACTTGCTGCCCAAACGCCTGGATTTGCCGGTGCTGAGATCGCCAATGTTTGTAATGAGGCTGCACTGATTGGTGCACGTAAGGACAAAGAAGCGGTTGGTATGATAGACTTTCAGGATGCTATTGACCGAGTAATTGGAGGACTTGAGAGGAAAAGTAAAATAATTTCACCTGAGGAAAAGAAAATTATCGCCTATCACGAGGCTGGACATGCGGTGGCGGGATGGTTCCTGGAACATGCTGACCCGCTGGTAAAGGTGAGTATTGTACCCAGAGGGTCAGCGGCATTAGGGTATGCTCAATACTTGCCAAAAGAACAATATCTTTATCAGACCGAACAATTATTAGACGAAATGGGGATGGCCCTTGGTGGAAGGGCAGCGGAAGAAATAATATTTGAAAAGATCTCAACAGGGGCCCTGAGTGATTTGGAAAGAGTAACTAAAATGGCTTATAGCATAGTTACTATTTATGGAATGAATGATAAGATCGGCAATGTTTCATTTTATGATTCCAAACAACCGGAATACTCATTTAACAAACCTTATTCGGAGACCACCGCCGAAACCATCGATGAGGAGGTACGGAAAATTATAAGTGGCTCGTATAATCGAATCAAGAAACTTCTCTTGAGCAAAAGAGATAAATTGGAAATTGTAGCCAAAGAACTGCTGGAGAAAGAGGTAATATTCCAAAGTGATCTGGAAAGGCTAATTGGAAAACGACCGTTTGAAAGGCCAACTTCCTATGAGGCCTTCACCAATGGTAAGTCCGATGACGAGACCAGTGAAATTACTGATGAAATATCTGAAGTAAAGGACCAACTGAAAGCAGAGAACAGTACAAATGATCTGGATTTAAAGGTCCAGGACAACGACTCCACAAAAACCCAGGGTATAGCCAAGGATCAAGAATAATCACAAAATATTTGATTATTTTGAAGATCAGGTTTATTATACCTCATCGTATTGTTGTTCTACCCGTGCCATGACACATGATTTGCAGCTTCCCACAGGCAAAAAGTTATATTTTGCCTCCGATTTTCATCTAGGCGAACCAGATTACCTAACCAGTCGGGAGCGTGAGAAAAAGATGGTCTCATGGCTGGACCACTTTCAGGACCAGGCTGCAGGTTTCTTTCTATTGGGAGATATATTTGATTTTTGGTTTGAGTATAATCATGTGGTACCTAAAGGGTATGTTCGTTTCCTGGGAAAATTAGCGGAAATTACAGACCGTGGCATACCCGTATTCTTTTTTACCGGAAACCATGACATGTGGCTATTCGACTATTTTTCACAGGAACTAAACATTTCAGTTTTCCGGGAACCGCAATCTTTTACGGTGAAAAATACCACTTTACAAGTGGGTCATGGAGATGGATTGGGTCCCGGGCAGGTTTCTTACAAAATGCTAAAGGTAATTTTCTCCAACCGGTTTAGTCAATGGCTATTTAAATGGATACATCCCAATTTGGGATTTCCCTTGGCCAATCTATGGTCTCGAAATAGTAGAAACCAGAATGGGGTGGCGCAACCATTTACCTCTGCTGATGATGAAAAAATCTATCAGTATTGTCAGGATACTGAACAGAAAAACCACCATGATTTTTATGTATACGGACACCGGCACCTTACGCTGAAGCTCCCTATAAATCACCGGAGCGTTTATTTCAACGTAGGAGAATGGATTCAGGGCTATACTTATGGTGTTTACGATGGCACTGATTTCAAGCTTGAAACGTTTGATTAAAATCTGGGGAATTACTCTGGGTGGCATACTCTGCTGCCTGTCAACCTTTGGACAGGAATGGGAACTACTTGATAGCCAAACTTTGGAACTTCCGGTACGAATGGTCAGCGCTGATCGATTCAACAATATTTATATTAATGATAGTAAGGGAAATATTCGTAAACTTGACTCTGTTGGACACCCGATAGCGTTATTTGCCCCTCAACAATTTGGCAAACTAACCAACTTGGAGTCATGGTCTTCACTAAGATTGTTCTTGTTTTATGAAGACACCCAGAGATACACATTTCTTGATCGGTATCTTGCTGCCGCTGAGTTTTATGAATTTCCAAATGGAAAATTCGGTTTCATAAGATTGGCTGCGCCAAGTAGTGACAATCAAATCTGGCTGCTTGACCTCAGGCCCTTAAGTTTAACGAAATTCGATATGACATTCAATGAGGTCACTTTCAGCCAATCTCTTAATCAGTTGTCAGATACCTTGGACCTTAACCCCTATCAACTAGTTGAATACCAAAATCGGGTGTATTTAGGTGACATTAAAATTGGGGTTTTAGTATTTGATAACCTCGGAAACTACCAGCGGACGCTGGGAAAAACAGAGTCTTCACAGTTTCATTTATGGGAGGATCAACTTTACTATCTGACAGACCATCACCTTCATATCCTTTCAATATATAGCGACCAAGAGCAATCAATCAAACTTCCCGATAGAGGACAAAGCTATCAACACGTGCTGATGTTGAGTAATACAACGATGTTGATATCAGGTAATCAGATGTTCTTTTTTCGTAATCACTCTCGATAAATTTACAGACCCTTTGATTGGACTGATATTGCTTGAATATAATTCTGGTTATTTGCCACCAGCACAACTGGTGTTTTTTCACTCCCCACCATGATCATTTTCATGTCTTTGGAATCGTGTGGAGCAAAAAACCCGCTTTCCCTAAGTGGAATAGGGGTGAAATTGCCAGCGCCGTCACCCTTTAAAAACAACCCCACTCCTGCGTCATTCCGAGGGGTTTCTATCTCGGAGGCATATAAGTTCCCACTGATTAACAGATCAATATGATCATCTCCATCAAAATCTGCAGTTAGAATATTATTTATATTAGATATTTGTGCTTGGTTATTAAGTGGCCGGGCATCAAACTGTCCATTGCCCTTGTTCTCAAGATAGACAGAGGCAAACGTCACTGCCTGATAGTGTACTGCCTGATCCAATCCTTCACCATAAATGTCCCTAAGATTTGCATCCCCAAATGCCTCAAAAGTTGGGAACTTATCGGAAATACCAGGTATCTGCTGGCTGGAGCAGCTCCTTCCCCTTACCGGATAGGTCTCCCCATGCTCATAGTAACTGAGCACGATGTCGAAATGGCCATTATCGTCGAAGTCATCATAGTATATCTCGAACGGCGCCTGCTTGGAAGCCTTATACTTGTAATTAAGCCCCAAATTACCCACAACCAGATCTTCATCACCATCGTTATCAAAATCTTCGGCAACAACCTGGTAGTACCAGCCAGTACTGTTAATAAGAGTAGTTTTTTCGGTGATATTGGAAAATTGGCCGTCAATATTTTTAAACAAGGTAACCGGCATCCACTCACCTACTATCACCAAGTCACTATATCCATCACCATCAAAATCCGTCCATTCAGCGGCAGTCACTAAGCCTAAACGTTGTAACCCGGGAGCATTTTGGGAAGTTACATCATGATAGGTCCCTTGACGGTTTTCCAATAAATGGCTGGTAGCAGGTAGCGGGTATTTACCCGGAACCAATCGCCCCCCAACAAACAAATCCAGGTCTCCATCCTTATCGTAATCAAATGGTTCTACGCAAGAGCCACTGGTCAATAGCTCGGGTAGCAGACCGGCGCCAACTGAAAAATTTCCCCGTCCATCATTTATATATAGTCGATCCTGAAGTTCTGATGCCTGATGATCGAATTCATTACCTCCGCTAACCACGTATAAATCCAAGTCACCATCATTATCCGAGTCAAAAAATTCTGCTGCCAGATCTTCGTACCGACTTTGACCTTCCCAAAAGTCTATTTGACTGGCCAAAAATGATCTGTTGGCCTTTTGAGTGTACAATGCCGGGGGAAATCCAGCAGCCCCACCAACAAAAAAATCTTCCAATCCATCTTTATTTATGTCACCAATGGCCAATCCCGGACCAAAGTTTGACATCTTGTGAGGAAGCAGCAGCTCCTTTTTATAATCATTGTAACTATTTTCTTTGTGTTTGTGCCTGAGCCCAAGTTGCTCGGTAATCTCCGTAAATAGCTTTGGTTTCTTAGTTTCTTTATTTGGTGGATTTTTTAGATGCTCCCCACGGATGATAATCATTGTTTGATTTGCAGGTAGGTCCTGGAAAACCTGATATTGGCCCCCCGGCCATACCACCATTATTGAATCAATACTGGATGCAGAGCCCAATCCGAAATGAATCCAGTCCTCACTCTTTGACATATAACCCCGGGCGTTGCCCAATACACCCAGTTGCCAAAGTTCACCAGATCGATATAGCTTTACACTGGCCCCTACTACCGGGTTACCATGCTGTTCCAATAATTTAAACCTAATGAAATTTTTCTTTGTTGTTTCAGAGGTATTGTTGCGATAAACTGAGGCGTAGGCATCCATGTTATTGATTACCAGGTCCAAGTCACCATCCAGGTCCAAATCTGCATAGGCTGAACCGAATGAAAAACCGGGATCTTGCAGCCCCCATTCTTCTGTCACTTTCTCAAACCTAAGGTTTCCCTTGTTTCGAAAGATATAGTTAGGTACTTCAATGGCAGGGGCCATTTGCACAAATTCCATGATATCGATGATCTCGCGTAACTCCTTGCC
>CAZOJZ010000428.1:0-5111 GCA_964580205.1 uncultured Roseivirgaceae bacterium | reverse complement strand
GTGGTCATTAGGACTTTGTCCGTTCGCGGTGAAGGTGCTTGTGCTTGTGTAAAAAGAGGTATTATAAACACCAAGAAATAAACAGCTGCTTTCATAACAAATCTTTAAAGAATGTTGATATGGTAATTTTGAGGGCGAAGTTATAAAAGACCTAGTTAATTCCCGTAAATTTTAATTTATTTATGTCCATGAGCCCTGGAGAGGGCCCAAAAAAGTGGCCCCGTACATCAATCCGTGGTCTGCTCGTTGTTATGGCTTTTGTGAATAATAATTCCCTTCTTGATGGCTACCCCAACTAGAAGACCCCGGAACTCGTTCCTCGTCCGGGGTTACTAAGCAAAAAAAAGTGACCCCGGATTATTCCGGGGCCTTCTTATTTAATAATGATGCGGTCTGCGGTCTGCTCCTTGCGCCAGCTCTACGCTTAATAATTCCTATAAAAATCCCTGATCTTACCTGTGATCTGTGAGAAAATAGGCTGGGTAAAGGCCACAAACAAATCTTGTGGTGGCGGTGGATTTGCTTCCTTCAGCTTGACAATTTCCAGGAAATAATCATCCAGGGCGCGTTCATCACCGTTAAAGTATCCCCATTCGGTGTACCACACAAATTCACCTGGCATTTTCTCCTGAGTAAGCACCCTTTGACTGTGCGCATCAATTATTTTGAAATCCAGTATCCCGCGTGAACTTAGCGTTTTGTTGAATACATGAACAGTTGCTTTGACCGTTCCATAGACTTTTCTGGTAGTAGGTTTCGGTTCAACGGTACTATTACTGTAGGTGGTGATTACGGTATTCCCCGTGTTATTTTGAATAGTTCCTAAATTGCTTCCGGTATAGACTGATGAACTCTGGCTGTTTACAGAACCGCTGGTTTGACTATTGCTACTACTACCGCTGGAGTTTTGCGTAATGGTGGTGGATGTAGCGTTTTGGCTGCTGGTACCTGAAGACTGACTGGTGGAAGTATTCACCGTACCAGAATTGTTAGATGAAGTTGGACTGTTGCTGCTCGTCTGGCTCTTGGTACTTTCTTTCTGCTGACTTTGAGGGTCTTTTTCTCCATTACAAGTACCCTGAATGTCCCCATGATCCAGATGATGCGCCAAAGCATTTTGCGATACTGTGATGGTCTGTGATTTACCCAGACTGGCAGGTATCTTATGACATATGGTCACCATCTTATTGTTGCCACCCTGGTAGTAATAAGAATCACTTTTTAAAACAGGACTGGCAAAAATCGGTGTCGCCTGGAAGTATTTGAGTGCTCTGCCGGGACTTTCACCAAGAATATTGGCAGCCAGAACGTCTGAGCCAATCACAATATTTTGTGCCTTGATAACTGCCAGCACTACACTGTCCTTGCTCACCTGTATTTCCTTTTCTTTCAGGTACACCTGTCCCAAAACGAAATCGTCAAATTGTAACTGAATGATTTGATCGGGATCCTCAAGTCCAATATTCTTAGCCTCGGTGAATGAGTAGAACTGAACGAACTCATTGACCGGCATAGTTTCTACAAACTCAAGAATCTTATTCTCAAAAAATTCATGAGATATTTGAAGACTTCTATGTGCGGGAATGGGTTCCACTACCACTTTCAGGGTAGCCAGGAATTTTGCTTCAGCAAGTTTATCACGTGCGTCCTGGTACTCTCCCATCAGGTTACACGCTACTTCAAAATGTCGATAGGCCTCGATGGCTTCATTTCGATTGTGATTGGACCGGGCCCGTGTGAGCAGCTCATCGCCCCTTTGATATCTAATAGCAGCCGCTCGCTCTTTAGCATCATTCAATTCAGCAACATAATGAACAGGATTAATAACTAGTCGAAGACAGGCCGGACATCTATTTAACTGACTGTATAGATTATTTACTTGGTTATATTCCCGTACCACTCTTTCCCATTTGAAATCGTCGTTGGATTGTTTGGTTCTTAGAATATTGTCCTGATGCCAACTGATGGTCAGCGGATAGGACTCCATGAGTGTTTGAGAGGCCTTTTTGCTATTTGGGCTCTTTCTTAACCTGGAAATGGCTTTGAGTACTGCCTCATCGTAATTTCCTTTTTGGTATGCTTGTTTACCTGATGTACATCCTTCCAAAAGCATGAAGGCAATAAGCACCATCAGGGGGAATAATATCTTTTTCATGATCCAATCATATTTTTTATAAATAGCAGAGTTTATCTCTGAATGTGTGTAAAAATGATGGTTAAACCCCTGATTTTCAATATAGGTGAAGATAATTACCTACCGATGTAGGGTTTTTGTAAATGTTTAACATTCAACATTCAATAAGTAACGTCCAAGTGTATCAGTGCACCACCACATGATCATTCCTTATTTCTTATTGAACATTATTAACTAGTAAGTCTCACATTATTCCTTAAATTGGGCAATCTTAAACCCTGCTGATAAAGTGCACTCCTCCCATTATGACCAATAATAAAGGCGCATTAAAACTCACCGTGCTACTGGTAAGCAGCCTTACCATAATGTCGGTGATTACCATATCGCCTGCTCTTCCAGCGATGTCTGCCGAGTTTTCCGGGTTACCCAATGGGCAATTTATTGCTCAAATGGTGCTTACCATACCTGCATTGTTTATTGCCATCACCTCACCTTTGGCCGGAATTCTAATCGATCGATATGGCCGCATGAAATTATTATGGTCAGCCATGGTGCTTTACGCCATTGCAGGTACTGCTGGATTTTACCTGCAAGATCTTTATCATATTCTGATCTCAAGAGCAGTCTTGGGAATTGCCGTGGGCATGTCCATGACCATTGTCATCACTTTGATCGCTGATTATTTTGAGGGACAGGAAAGACAAAAATTTACCGGTATACAAGTGGCTTTCATGTCCATGGGAGGGATTGTGTTGATAAGCCTGGGGGGATTTTTGGCAGATATAAGTTGGAGGACCCCCTTCTTGATTTACGCCCTCTCATTGGTTTTTCTTCCAATGGCAATTTTGCATCTATACGAGCCAAAAGTGGAAAAGAGCGTCCAACATTCGGGGCACCAGCCGAAAACCCCATCAATCATCTGGTTACTGGTTTTTAATACCATGATCATGTGGATCATCTTCTTTATCTTACCGGTGCACCTTCCATTTCACCTAAAGTCCCTTGGTGTCGAAAAAAACGCCCTTATTGGCATTGCTATAGCTGTCAGCACCTTGTTTTCAGCAGTAAGCTCATTTTCATACTCCAAAATCAAAGGCAAGTTGACCTTTTATTCAATCTTCTTTATAGGGTATTTGATCATGGCAATTGGATTTGCGCTGACCTCCTGGGCTACCAGCTACGGGATGGTATTGGGGGCCATGGTGTTTGTAGGGTTTGGCATTGGCATGATGATCCCCAATACCAATCTTTGGGTAATGCAAATTGCGCCCCCTGAGATAAGGGGTAAAGTTATCGGCAAGCTGACTATGTTTTGGTTTATGGGTCAATTCCTGTCACCCATTATTACTTTGCCCCTGGCAAAAAGATTTTCATTACCCAGTATATTTATGTTGGCCGCAATATTACTTTCGGTGCTTGCGCTTACTTTCCTTATTTTACATTTAAAAGACAGGAAAAGTGAATAAGAATGAATCAATAAAAATTATATATAACCAAAACAAATTTTCGTAATGAACAACTATCTATCAATGCTGGCATTGGCCGTTCTCTTTTTTTGTTCGACCTGTACCCAAAAGGATTCTGCTGAAACCCTGGTAGCTGAAGTACCAGTTAAAGAATGGGCCCCGGAAGACATGAGAGACCTACCGCAGAATTTCGCGAAGAGAGGACTTACCGTAAAAACCGAAAAGTCTACGCCAGGCTATATTTTGTTTCATCCCTCTTTGGGGACTTCCACTTACCTCGCTGATCATGATGGAAGGATTGTACATGAATGGAAAGGAGAATATAACAGCATGTTGAGTTATTTGCTTGACGATGGTCGTATTATACGGGCCGATAGGGACCCTTATTTTCCTACGTTTGCCGCTGGAGGGCAGTATGGTCGACTTCGTGAATATTCATGGGAGGGTGAGATGACCTGGGACTTTGCATATATTTCTGAAAAGCTGTTGATCCATCACGATATTGCGATAATGCCGAACGGCAATATTCTAGCCATAGCCTGGGAATCAAAGACCAAGGAAGAATGTATAGCCATGGGTTGTGATCCGGATAAATTGCCTGAGGACGGTTTGTGGTTTGACAAGGTAATTGAAATTGAACCAGTACGACCAGATGGTGGAAATATCGTTTGGGAATGGAGTATGTGGGATCATTTGGTCCAGAATTATAATAAGGAAAAGCTCAATTATGGTGATCCTGGTAATAGCCCCCGCAAGTTCAATCTGAATCCGCATCTAATCAAGCCAATTTTAACTGAAGAACAGGTACAGGGGGGGATTGAAGCAGGTGTAATGACCTCAAACGCAACACCTGATAACCGGGGCTCTGATATCACCCACATCAATGCTATTTTTTACAACAGTGATTTGGACCAGATTGCCCTCAGCTCATTTTATTTCAACGAAATATTTATCATCGATCACGGTACAACCATAGAGGAAGCTGGTGGAGATAGCGGCGGCCGTTATGGTCAAGGAGGGGACTTGTTATATCGCTGGGGTAATCCTAAAAATTATGGTAGAGGAGGGCCGGAAGATCAGCAATCTTTCAGACAGCATGATGTACGCTGGATTCCTGAAGGTTATCCTGGAGCAGGCAATCTAATGATATTTAATAATGATAACTATGGTGGAAATGGTCAGTACCGATATGGGTTTGATGCGGTTGAGCGGTTACACAGGTTCAATTTTAGCCTTGGAGAGGTTGATAATTATTCAACTGTATTAGAACTGGAGCTTCCCGTTGATGAGAATGGAAATTATGAACTTCCTGAAGATGAGCCTTTTGGTCCGGCAAAACCTGTATGGACCTATACTGCGCCCGATAAATATACACTTTATTCGTTATTTACATCCAATGCGCATCGGTTGTCAAGTGGAAACACGTTTATTATGGAAGGGGTCACAGGTAGATGTTTTGAAGTGACTCCGGAAGGTGAAACGGTATGGGAATATTGGAACCCTTATTTTGA
>CAZOJZ010000427.1:0-4544 GCA_964580205.1 uncultured Roseivirgaceae bacterium | reverse complement strand
CCCTCCAGTAATGGTTTTATCTGGTCAAAATCTTTGCCGTCACTCTCAATACCCAGCAATTGAGCCATGTCCAAATAGCCGGGTGCGTTAGCACCTTCATCTAACCACCCTCTACCTGATTCAAACATTTCAGCTATCAGTGGTACATAGCTTTTGGTATCCAGGCCGCGACCAACAAATGTTTGGCCGCAGGTATAGGCGTAAGATACCGCAGTAACCCCTAATAATTCTTCTATCTGTTGATTGGTACTGGCTAATTCATCGTGCATATCATCCAGTGTGTAATTCTCAAGCGAATGACCCCGTGTCCAGGAGAAATTTGCAGTACATGGATGATATAAGGTATGGTTCCCTATTTCATGTCCGTTCTTTACTGCCTGTTTCCAACCATCCAAGCGGGGCCGCATCCTGTCCGGCACTACATAAAAAGTTGCTTTTACTCCATACTTATCGAATAACCCGGTGCCTATGTCCACCTGACTCAACCGCGCATCATCAAAACTCAAGCTTAAAGCCGCTCTTTTTCCGTCCGGCCATTTGAATGTCTTTGCTGATTGAGCGTTTGTAGTAATACAGGAACATATGACCAAAAATAAGGTCAATAAGAATATGTTGGCAACCGGTATTTTTAACATTTCAATTATCTTTAGGTTATATTTTTTCTTTAATTTAATTCCCTGATTTTATGTACTTCAGCAAATCAGCCATCTCTTGTTTGTCAATTTGTCCATGCAACCATTCAGGCATAGCTGATATCTCCGAAGCCGACATACTTTCAATGTCCGCCCGTAATATCACAGTTTCCTCCCCAATAGCATTTCTCAGAGTAAGTGAATTAACGCTTTCCTGGACCACCATACCGGAATAGGTGTTCCCATTGTTTTCTGTGATGGTCCACAATTCGTAACCATCGGTTATTGATTTATTGGGCTTTAGAATGTCCACCATAATACCTGCGTTATCCCGATTGCGAATTGCAGAAAGGTCCGGTCCAAAAGGGACCCCGTTTTTGCCGCTAATCTGGTGGCAATTGGAACAAGCCTGTTTGAAAATAGCCGCTCCGTTCACCACTGATCCTTCCATAGCCAGAACACTCTGATATTCTACCCAAACCGAATCTGATGCAGATTCATTTCCCTGCAATACTGCCCTGGCTTTGTCCCTGACCTCATCATTACTGCTGTTGAGTAAGCCTACAGTCCTGGGCCAGCCTAGCGTTGAGGCCTGTATTTGAGCATTCTCCACTGCCTCTATCAGAAGCAGCCTGCGCGGGTTGGTATTAAATATATTAATGGCTGCATCCCTTGCCTGAGGGGTTAGTTCCTTCCAATTATCAATCAGGAACTCAACAGGGTCTGTTCCTTCAATTTCACCTATGGCTATAATCGCGGCTTTGTGTAATATAAATGGCTGATTGGATGTTAATATATTCTGAAATATGTCCTCATGATCAGGGGGGTGGTACCAACCCAGTACTTTTAGTGCATCCGCCCGGTATTCAGGCCTGAGTTTGTCATCCTCAGCAACGGATACTGCTTTAATAGAAAGCTGCTGGGAGTGCTTAAAATAACCTACTGCGTTTAGTAGTTCAAGGCTGCCGGATCTTAGCCCGGCGTCTGTGTCTTCAGAGAAAAAGCCTGCAAGAGAGCTAAGTGTAGAAGTAGTGAGTGAAAGCTCAGTAGCACCCGCATGTGACAATCCCCGCAATGAAACCGCCTGCCACCAGTTGTTTTCTTTTGATTTGTCGTTTACAATAGTTTGAACTACCTGACGAATGGAACCGGCATTTCCTTCTTTTGCTATAGTTTTGGTCAGATTACTAAAAAAAGTTTTCTTTCCCTTACTTTCCTTAAGCCCCAAAACTTTAGTGGCATGTTTATAAAGATCCAGCGCATCCAGATATCCAGAAGACAAGCCGGCAATCTGCATCCAGGGGTCCTCAATGTCCTGGAACAGCAATTCCCTGCTTGCATACGATGCCTCCTCTGAATCAAAATAACCCAGTGTACACAATAACTGGAACCTCACTTTTGGATCAGGGTCATTCTTCATGGCCACCAGACTTCCTGATAGCTCCGGAAAATCCTCCCGGTGTTTTTCAGCAATCTTAATGGCATTTTCCCGGACCCCTGGTTCAAAATGATTAAAAGCCATTTGAATAAGCTCTTTGTCAAATACTTGTAGTCCATCCAAAGTCCACAGCCCGTGTACCATACCCAGGGCGGAGGCAGTAGATTTAATAAATTCTTTTAATTTGGTTACTGTCTGTGCATTTTGGCGGTCAACCAGTAAACGCTGGGCGTGGCGGCGCCACCAGATGTTTGTATTTTGTAATTGATCAATAAGCTCATCATCATTTGCATCGCCCAATGTGATATTTCCAGCTAAAGGCGAAGGGGTCCCTTTCGGTGAAATACGGAAGATACGGCCTTTATCATTGCCTTGGTACAGGTCTCCCGAATTGAGCACTTCCTCAGAAATCCATTCAGGATGTTCAATAATTTTGCGGTGGTAATCGAGTAGGTACATCGAACCGTCAGGGCCAATGTAAAAATTCACTGGTCTGAACCATCCATCGGTAGAGGCTAAAAACTCCCTATTTTCCAAATGTCGTTTTGACCCAAATGTTGCTCCATTATCATAAACATTATCGGTATGTACCAGGTTGTGGGAGGGTTCCGCAATAAACGTGACATTTTGATAGGATTCAGGGAATAAATCTCCCAAATACCAGGTCACTCCACTAGATGAGGTAATGGCTCCTACATCTGTCAGCAGCTGATGTTCGGGATTCTGAGTAATAGGATATATCTCAAACCCAATACCATAGTCGGGTAGGTACTGCCGATCTGAGGGAACCACCAGGTGCTGATTTCGCATAAGATACTGGGCGCCCATTACCTCATGAAACAGGTGACGTGAATTGTTGGTCAAAAAATGGTGCCCCCACTGATCAAAGGCCTGTCCAAACTGGGTATAACCAGAAAGCATTTCCAAGGTTAATTCATCGGGATTGAACCTGACATTCAAGTCATTGGCGTTCCTTGGTAGCTTTGGTGCGTTTGGATGTCCAGGAAAATAAATTTCCTTTCCTTCATCATCAAATAAATCTTCAAACCCCTTTGACTTATAGGTACCCTCATTGGCCAGGTAGATCCAGTTGTCTAAACCGTAGGTTGGATCGTTGAAGTTATGTTGAGGATTTGACAAGGCAAACCCTGTCAATACTACCTCTTTTTTATCTGCCGCGCCATCTCCGTCGGTATCCTCAAGGTAAAGAACATCAGGTGGGTCTGTTACCAGAATCCCGTTTTTCCAGCGCATAATCCCGGTTGGGAGTACCAAACCATCATAAAAAACCTGACTCTTGTCTATGATACCATCTCCATCTTCATCAGAAAGCAATTTCACCCGTCCATTACCTTGTACATCTAAAGGATAACCGGACATTTCCACTACATAAAAACGGCCAAACTCATCAATCTCCATGGCCACCGGATCTGAAATGTAGGGTTCAGAAGCCACCAATTCAATTTGGAAGCCATCTTCGATTTGAAAAGTGCTGATTATTTCGGTTGATGAAGGCCCTGATTGCTGCTGACAACTTGCCGCAACCAGGAGAGCATAGGACCAATTGAATTTATTGTGCAAGAGTGTCATTTAATGGCAGGTCTAACTGGATAATTGGGCTAAAACTTTTAAACTTGTTGTTTGAAATTAAATGATGGATGTATCAAAGTATAATTTGTAAGAAGTTTCCTGCATTAATTCTGGTTTTGTCAATAAGCCCTGTGAGTCTGTGGGCCCAGCATAACCAGCCATTATTTACTTTATTGAAGAGTGAAACTACCGGGATCACATTTGCAAATACCCTGGTAGACACCAAGGAACATAATATTCTGATATACTCCAATTATTACGGGGGTGCTGGCGTTGGAGTTGGGGATTTTGATAATGATGGTCTTCAGGATATCTTTTTTGCCGGCAACCTGGTGGATGACCGGCTGTACCGCAACCTGGGGAATATGAAATTTGAAGAGGTCACTGAAAAAGCCGGCATTACTGAGCATGATGGATGGTCTTCCGGAGTGGTAATTGCCGATGTAAACAATGATGGATGGACATATACGTCACCCGGGAATTATATGACAACCAACCAGAACGCAGAAGAAACAAGCCCTACATTAATAAGCATCGAAAAATGCAGCATCGAGATGGCCGTCTCCATCAAAATCAGTCCAAACCGCATCCGTGATAATGTGAAATGTATGGCGCTGCTTCAGTCGAAAAAAGGGAGCAGGATCATTTTTGGGGTGAATGATGGGCCGATGCAGATATTTGAGGTTGGGAACGAAGGATTAATAGATTATTAGATGCAGATTCTGCTAGGAAGGGTTCGTAGCCGCAGGCTACGAACAGCTGCAGATAGCAGAAACTCCATTTACAAAACGTCCCATCCGACGGAGGGGAAACAGGGGTGGGTAATGACCTAAATAAGTCAGTCCTTCAATCCTTGAGAAGACTGGCCAATTGTGCACCTTGTG
>CAZOJZ010000426.1:0-1633 GCA_964580205.1 uncultured Roseivirgaceae bacterium | reverse complement strand
TATAAATACCGGAATGTTCGAAGGGGTTAAAGCGCCGCTGCTAACCCCACTGTTGGAGCCTGAAGAGATCGTTGAGGAAATCATTTCAGCAATTCAAGAGAATAGAATTTTGGTCAGGGCCCCTAAAATGGTAAATCTCCTGCCTTTTTTACGGGGTGTTCTCCCTGTCAACTGGTTCGATTTTACCGCCAGGCAGTTGGGTGTATATGATAGCATGATAGATTTCAAAGGCCGGGATAAAGAATAGCGATCGAACTTATCAGCTTGGACCAATGTTCCCTGTCAAAATATCTCAAACTGGTATGACTGAAAATTTGTTAGGTATTGCCTTGGCTGTCCTTTTGTGGACCTGTACTGGAAGTTGGAGTCAGTATGAGTCAAAGCAAGAGCAAAAGCAACAGCAACAGTCATCGGCACAACAAGAGATCTTAGGGGATATCACAATATCAGAAAACCAGACGGGAAGCATTCATGAGCATCAAATATGGGATGATCTACTGAAGAAATACGTCTCCTCCACCGGTCAGGTAGACTATAAAAACATTCGCAACCATCGAGCAATTCTGGACCAATATTTAAAGCAGCTCAAGCAAAACCCTGTTCAGGACTCTTGGACAAAGCCGCAGCAACTGGCCTATTGGATCAACGCCTATAATGCCTTTACCGTGGACCTGATCATCAGGAATTATCCCTTAAAAAGCATAATGGACATGGAAAAACCCTGGGATCAAAAATTCATTCAGCTTGGTGACCGGAGTTATTCATTAAATGAAATCGAACATGAAATTGTCCGTCCTTCATTCAACGATGCCAGGGTACATTTCGCTTTTGTGTGTGCCGCCGTTTCATGTCCGAAACTGCTGAATATTGCATACCTGCCTCAAAAGTTGGACCAACAACTAGATGCCCAGACCCGATATTTTCTCAATACCAGTGGAAAAAACCAGTTATCACCAAACCTGGTAAAGGTCTCCCATCTGTTTGATTGGTACGCCGAAGACTTTACTTCCCAAGGAACACTGATTGAATTTTTAAACAAGTATTCCAGCCAGGAGATCTCCGCCGGCGCCAAAGTGGAGTTTTTGGAATATGATTGGGAATTGAATGAATGATGTTTTCTGGATTTAGTATATTAATGCATGGAAACGACTGTTAGAGGCAGGGTTTATAAGATTATCGACCAAATCGCCGACGAAAAATTTCTGAAACAGCTTTTGGATTGGTTAGACCAAAGTCAAGAAGCAAAAGAAGGTGCGCTTTGGGGTCAATTGACTGACGAACAAAAAAAGAAACCCTAAAAAGCCTAAAAGAGTCGGACAATCCAGATAATCTTATCTCACAAGAAGATTTGAAAAAACGTCATAGTGAATGGCTCTAAGGATAGCTGTGTTTCCAGAAATCGGAAAACTACAGAATCATCAGAAGCAGATCAGGGTTTGTGGTTGAAAAGCAAAATACAATCTTTTACAAAGTATTTCCTGATCATGTTCGGATAGGCTTTAACGCAAGGCGTTCTTTAAAAAATCTATTTCCACCTTCTGAGAGCCAATTACTCGCAGCAACTGCTCCTGCTTTTCCTCGGCCTCCGTTTTTTTGCTTTTTGTCCCGTTTGCAAAAACAATTTCTGCCCCCA
>CAZOJZ010000425.1:0-6982 GCA_964580205.1 uncultured Roseivirgaceae bacterium | reverse complement strand
AGCATCAGTTGATTGGCCGCTAACCAATAAATCAAGGTATCCATCATTATCGAAGTCAAAGAATTCAGCATCGAAACCAGTCATATTCTGAAGAATATCATTAAGCTCAGTGGATTTAGGGTCTGCTTCAAATGTGCCATCCCCCTTGTTTCGCATCAGATAATGTCCTCCATCAGAACCGGTGATGAACAAGTCCAGATAACCATCATTGTTGTAATCCCCACTGGCTGCCGCCGTGGAACCGCCATGGGAGACCAACCCGCTGACCTCGGTAACATCTCTAAAAATCCCGTTTCTCATATTGGTGTAGAGGGCGTTGCTGGCATCTTCATTTACTACGAAAAGGTCCACATCTCCGTCATCGTCAAAATCACCGAATACCGCATCCCTGGAAATCACCTGCATGCCTTTCAGAACTGATGCCGGAGACAGATTTGTAAAGGTACCATCTGCATTGTTTCTATAAATTGCGTTTGTCCCTTCAGATATTATGAAAAGGTCCAGGTCCCCCTCGTGATCGAAATCGAAAAATAGAGGTTGGCGGTGTTTGGCGGTTCCGGAAAGACCGGCTTGTTTGGTTACATCTTCGAAGGTCCCTTCACTTACATTCTTATAGAGTATGTTTTGTCCTTGTTTTACAATATATAAATCCAAAAATCCATCATTATCATAGTCGATGAACGAGGATGAATACTCAATTCCTGAATGCTGTAAACCAATATCTTGTGCGATATCCTGGAATCGTCCAAATTCATTACTGAACAGGTAATGCTTATAATCACCTCCAGATGATTCCGGGTTACCCAGGTAAATATCGGAATCGCCATCACGGTCAAAGTCATCTACTGCAAGATGTGGATAATTATTACTTGCTTGCTCCGGGCCAATTAAATTAGCTACCATACCCAGATCAGCTAGTTCTGTTACGTCGGTAAATTTAATGGTTTCTAATATCGATCCACCGCTGCCCATAAAGGCCGGTGACGGCTGGCTGAAAGTAATCATGGGTATGCCAATTGTCCCATCCTTTGATCCCCTCAATTCCTGTATATTCGCCTGGTAAAAATTGGTGAGCTTTAGAATATTGTGAAAGATAATGCTTGCTTTCAAGGCTTCCTCATGGTTTTCGAGCTGTAATTCATTGATTGCCTTCTGGTAATGTTCCTTAGCATCCATGGGAAACTCAGGATAGACTCTTTCAATCTCTTCCAAATGCTTCAGGGCCTCTTTACTTTTATGATTTCGTATCAAGGCTTCAATTAAATGAAGACGCGCAACAATATTTCCCGGAAGTATCTGTACAATTTTATTTAAATTTTTTTCCCATTCCTGCAGTGAATTAGCCTCACCGGATCTTCCGTAAGTCTCCGCAAGAATGTACAATGACTGAACATGTGTAGAATCAATTTTTAAGGATGTTTCCAATTCCTGTTTGGATTCCTCCTCCTTTCCTAAAAGAGCGTAAGCAGTTGAGAGGTTGAGACGGATATCAGCGTCATCGGGGTCAAGTAATATGGCTTTTTCCAATTGTTCCTCAGCCTGAGCATATTTCCCCATCCTTATATAAACAATCCCCAGATTGGTATATCCCAAAGCTTCATTAGCAGCCAAATCTATCAGGCGCAGGAATTCCTTCTCTGCTTCTTCCAATTGGTTTTCTTCCAGATATGCCAGTCCTAGGGTGCGGGCTGAAGCGGCAGCAATTACACGTTGTTCTGGAGTCAGAGTTTCTGTCGCCTGCTCGGTAAGAAATTCACCTTCCCCTTGCTTATCTTTTTTACAACTGCCGGTTAAGGTTGTCAAGAGCATTACACCAATTATAAGATGAGTATATTTTATTTTCATAACTTCCGATCATAAATATAATTTATCATTAAATAAACAACAACGTGAACAAGTTATGGTTAATATTTTGCTTTTTGTCCTATCAAGCCTGCGCCCAGGACAATAACAAAGAGCATTGGATCCAATTATTCAATGGAAAAGATCTGGATAACTGGCAGGTCAAGTTTAAAGGTCAGGAGCTTGGGGTCAATTACAAAAATACCTTCCGGGTTGAAAATGGTATTCTAAAGGTGGACTACACCAACCACCAGGAATTTGACGGCAACTTTGGACATTTATTCTATAATCAGGAGTTTTCACATTATATACTTCGTGCTGAATACCGCTTTGTAGGCGAACAGGTACCCAATGGCCCAGATTGGGCAGTACGGAACAATGGGTTTATGGTACATGCTCAATCGGCCGCAAGTATGGGATTAGATCAAGACTTTCCAATTTCCATTGAAGCACAACTTCTGGGAGGAATAGGTGAAGGCCCCCGCCAAACCAACAATCTATGCACACCTGGTACTAATGTAGTTTTGGGAGATTCACTATTTACCAATCACTGCATCAGATCCACGTCAAAAACCTATGATGGAGATCAGTGGGTGAATATTGAAATACAGGTATTTGGTGACTCCCTGATCAGACACATGGTTGAGGGGGATACTGTACTAACCTATTACAAACCGCAGATTGGCGGAGGAGTTGTCAGTGGCTACCATCCCGCAGTCAAACAGGATGGTAAGCTTTTGGAAAAGGGGTTTATTGCCATCCAGGCGGAAAGTGCTCCCACTGAATTTCGAAAAATTGAGTTGCTTGAATTAAAACCGGAACATTGATCCTGGCAATAAATAGGACTCCAAAAATACTAAACTCGTCTATTATGAAATATTCATTAGCTATCATTGCCCTCTTTTTTTTCCTTGGGGCCTGTAAACCATCAGCAGACTACTCATATGATGTACTCATTGTGAATGGCACCATCGTAGATGGAACAGGAGGTCAGGGTTATTCCGGTAATCTGGGCATTAAAGGTGATAGAATTGTTGCCGTAGGCGAAATAAAGGGAAAAGGCCGCATCGAAATTGATGCTACCGGACTAGTTGTATCCCCCGGTTTTATTGATATACATTCCCACTCGGATTACACCTTATTGATTGATGGCAATGCCGAAAGTAAAATAAGACAAGGAGTTACTACCGAAGTTCTGGGAGAAAGAAATTCCCCCGGCCCTTTTACGGGGAAACTTGAGCCCAAAATTGTGAAGGCTGAATATGGCTCGGATACCATTGTTTCCTTGAGTGATTATTTCAGGATTATTGAAAAAAACGAGGTTGCTGTAAATGTCATCTCTTATGTTGGCATTGGCAATGTTTGGCGCAGCGTTATGGGGTATAATTTCGACCAGCCTACAGAAGAACAAAAGCAACAAATGAAAGAAGTAGTCAGGCAGGCCATGAAGGAAGGGGCCTTTGGTTTGTCCAGTCAATTGGCTGAAATACCCGGCTCTCTGATCCCCACTGCCCAGCTGGTAGAATGGTGCAAAGTGGTCAAGGAATTTGGAGGGGTATATACATCACATATGCGCAACGAAGGACTTCATGTGTTTGACGCGGTCAGGGAAGCTATCGAGATAGGAGAAAAGGCCGGTATATCTGTTGAAATCCTGCATTTAAAAATCGCTGACCAGAAATATTGGGGTAGAATGAATGAGATCGTGTACCTGATAGATTCAGCCAGGGCATTGGGTATTGACATCCATGCCAATGTATATCCTTATACCAGGGGAAATAACAGCCTTGTAACCATTATCCCGGAGTGGGCCCATGAAGGTGGGTTTGAAAAACTTTTGGGAAGACTCAAAAAGGATGCAGACAGAAAAAGGATGAAACAGGAAATAGAAAATGGGATTGACGGATGGTATAACCACTATACGGCCATTGGTAAAGACTGGAGCAGGATGCTGCTTTGTGAGGGACAATATGCCGGTCTGACCATGGATTCAGTTATCGCCATCCGGTCAGAAAACCAACAATCAGACCCCCTGGATATCCTTTTTGATCTACTTATTGAAGAGCATACTAAAATTTCTACAGTCTACGCCCACCATACTGAAGAGGACATGAACCTCGCCATGCGGCAACCCTGGTGCTCCATTGGATCAGATGGATCAGCCAAGGCAATAGAAGGGCCGCTTAGTTCCGGTAACCCCCACCCCCGAAACTTCGGAACATTTCCACGCGTTTTGGGACTTTATGCCAGAGAACGAAATTTATTTACCATGGAAGAAGCCATCTATAAAATGACTGGATTGAATGCAGAAAAATTAGCACTTCAAGATAGAGGGGTGCTGGCGCCCGGTAACTATGCGGACATCACCATTTTTGATCCCTATAATGTTATAGATAAGTCAACTTACCAAAAACCTTTTCAATACAATGAAGGCATCCGGTGGGTCTTTGTCAACGGACAGCTAGTATTGGATGGAGAAAACCATACCGGAAAACGTCCGGGAAGAGCCCTACTAAAAGGACTATAAACTCAATATGAAAATTGTATTTCTTGACGAATCAACAGTCAATTTAAATGGTGACATTAGCAATTCCGGGCTCATTGCGTTGGGTGAGATTACTACCTATCCATCGACCCTTACGGAGGAAGAAACTATAGAGCGCTGTCAAGGGGCCACCCATATTATTGTCAATAAGGTGTTGGTCACCGAAAAAGTGGTTAAATCCTTACCTGATTTGCAACATGTGGCGGTGATTGCTACCGGCACCAATAATGTAGATCTGAATGCAATGTCAGCAGCTGGTATGGGGGTATCGAATGTCCCTGGTTATGCCAAAGACTGCGTTCCTCAACATGTTTTTGCTTTGATTCTAAACCTGGCTACCAAAGCCAATAAGTATCACGCTGATATAATGTCCGGGGAATGGCAAAAGTCCAAAAGTTTTACGCTCTTGACCTATCCAACCTTTGAGCTGTCCGGGAAAACCATTGGTGTTATTGGATTTGGAGCCATTGGAAAAGGAGTGGCCAAGATAGCTGAAGGATTTGGAATGAAAGTGATGATGAATAATAAATCAGGCAGATCAGAGGGGGGTTACCACAGCAGCCCATTGGAGAAAATATATAACTGTGCCGATGTTATAAGCTTAAATTGCCCATTGACGGTTGAAAATAAATACATGATCAACGCTGAGGTTTTACAAAGGATGAAATCCTCTGCTATATTGATCAATACAGCCAGAGGCCCGCTGGTTAATCAATACGAACTGGCGAATGCTTTAAACAGTGGAGAAATCGCCGGCGCAGGAATTGATGTACTTGACCGGGAACCTCCAACGGATAATCCCTTGCTGGGGGAGGTAAAAAACTTGATCCTCACACCTCATTCCGCATGGTCCACTGTTGAAGCCAGGCAGCGGTTGATTGATGAGGTTACAGAAAATATTAAAGCTTCTCTGAAAAATGAGTCGCGGAATATTGTAAATTAAATCTTTGAGCTATTCTAGTTTAATCAGCTTTCTGGTTTCAATATATGTGCCTACCCGGACCAGGGCCAGGTACAGACCTGGTCTATTTCCTGTAGCATTCCAGGGAGTAGCGTATGTCCCTGCCGAAAGCACCTCATCCGTCAAGGTAGCTACTTTTGCACCCTGAAGGTTATAGACCTCCAGGGAAACGTGATTATATTGGGGCAAGGTAAATTCTACGGTGGTTACTGATTGAAAGGGATTGGGATAATTGGAGAGAATTTCGAATGGCGTAGGATCTCTCGAATCCTCAACAGCTGTGACTATCCCGGTTTTGGAAATCCTAAAATTTGGAGAAATGTCGATATAATCCATATCTTCATTATCCTGGATAACCCTGATCTTGCCTTGTTCAGTTTCTATATCAGGTACCGTCCATGGGTATTCCAATCGGTCCACATTCAAGGAAGCTATTTCCTCCCAGGTTTCTCCTCCATCAGAGGAGAAATACAAATCGAAATCTATCGCCATATGAGTTTGTTCTTCTTCCCAGGAGATGATAATAACTTCTCCGACTACAAAGGTTTCCCCGCCTTCCGGATCTAGAAGTTTTATATGGGCGAAGCTACTGTTGCTACAGAGAATTGATATAAGAAAAATAGTGAGGTAATGTCTGAGACTATCCATATTCCTTAATATACTATGCAAATTACGGAAATAAGTATCACAAAACGATCACAGAAGGTAAAATGGTGCTAATTATTAAATATTCTGGTTCCTGATATTTCTCATATTATTTAGCGGTTTACCCAGTAGCATCACATTATAAATCGACCCATTCCTTGAACTCTTTTAAATAACTCCTACTAACCAGTACCTCCTGGGAACAGGCTGGATGCAATTGTAATAACATACGATTGTTAAAATAAGAGTCCATGCGTTTTATGGATTGGTTAGATACTATAAAATTTCGGTTGATCCTTTGAAATTCCCTGGGGTCCAATAAATTTTGCAACTGGTCCATGGTATGGTCCACCACATACTTTTTATCGTCTGTACTAACCAAATAATTTAGCTTATTTTTAGAAATGACATAGGCCACGTCGTCCGTTTTAATTGAAATGTATCCATGACCAGACCGCACCAGAAACCGGCACTTGTATGCAACCCGTGTTCCCGCCAGGTCTTGTATCATTTTTGCTAACATGGCCTGTGGTGGTTGGTATCTTTTAAATTTATCAATGCTGTCTTTCAAATCCTTAGGGTGAATGGGCTTTAGTAAGTAGTCCACACTATTAATTTTGAAGGCCTTCAATGTGTACTGGTCATAAGCCGTGGTGAAAATCACTGGTGTGTCCACAACTATTTGCTCAAAGATCTCAAAACACAAGCCGTCAGCCAGGTGGATATCCATGAAGATCAGATCGAGCTTATGATCGGTTAGGCAATTAATACAATCCAGGTTGTTGTCCAGAAGATCAAGGATCTCAATATCACTTTGATATTCCCGGATCATTATTTTCAGCTGGTTAGCTGCTACCATCTCATCTTCAATAATCAGGACCTTCATTTTTCTTTTTTGTCTAGCAATGGTAATTCAACAATGAAATAATTATTATCATCGGTTATTCTCAATTTCCGATCGGTAAGAAATTCATAACGTTTAGTGATAT
>CAZOJZ010000424.1:0-2002 GCA_964580205.1 uncultured Roseivirgaceae bacterium | reverse complement strand
GGTAAGCCGGTCAGGTCAAAGCTCAACCGGCACAATAGTTTTTCTTTGGTTTCAGGCGCTGCCGTTTTCAGACCGGTACCTTCCAGTTTATTTAATACAAAATAGTCAATTTCATTATTGGCCCAATCTTCATTTTTCACTTTGGGTAATGCCGGCTTCTCAGGCGGGATAAACGACCAGTGTGACTTCCATTCAGCACCCTGTTTGATCCATCGCTTAAGAAGAGCGATTTCGTATGATGACAAATTAAGATTGGACTCAGGCGGGGGCATCATAAAATCCGGGTCAGTGCTGGAGATGCGCTGGATCAAATGACTCTTGCTGACAGACCCTGGTACGATGGCGTATTTTTTGGTAGCGCTGTCCAGCATAGCAAACGCCACTTCCTGGACATCCAACCGGAAGTCCGCCTTGCGGGCCTTTTCGTCAGGACCATGGCATGCAAAACAGCGGTCCGACAAGATGGGTTTTATGTGATAGTTAAAGTCTACTGTTTTGGGTAGTTGTTGCAGATCGGTGGAGTCTTCCCGATGTGAACCTGCCTGACAACTTAATAATACCCCTATGAGCAACCAGAGTATCGCGGTACGGCCAACACCTTCCATACAATCAAGGAAAGCTGAGTTCAGAAGTAATTGATTTTTCTTGAAGTACAAAGCGCCTACAAATTAGTCAACAAAACTTCAGGGACGGGAACAAATGTTGAATTTTTCAAAAAATGAAACTGCCGGCAACTATTATTGCATAAGTGTAATCTAATTGTGTATATTTTATATTATATTTGTGTACACATTTTATTAAAAGATTATGCACAAAAGAACAAATATTGAAATCGACATAGATCTAATCAAGGAAGCCATGCAATTAACTGAGCTAAGAACAATCAAAGATGTGGTGCATCATTCCCTGAGGGAGTTAATCAAAGTAGAAAAAAGGAAGAAGTTATTGAAACTGAAGGGAAAGGTTAGCTGGGAAGGTGATCTGGACCAGATGCGTTCGATATGAATGGTCCTGTATTAGCAGACACCAGCGTGTGGATAAACTTCTTTAATGGCGTTGACAGTAAAGAGGTAGAGGTACTGATACGCTATATTGAAAATGACTGGCCTGTTTATTTATGCCCAACTATCATTCAGGAGGTTTTGCAAGGGATAAATAATGACAATCAGTTCAAAGAAGTCCTGGCTAGTTTACTTGCATTTAATATACTCAATGATGATGGCGTGGAAATGGCAGTCTCAGCGGCAAATCTTTATAGATGGTTGAGAAAGAGGGGAATTACCATTCGTAAAAGCAATGATTGCTTGATTGCTCAATATGCCATCAAACACTCCTTACAGGTCTTGCACCAGGACAGGGATTTTGATCTGATTATGGAAAACTACCGGTGAAACCCTGGAAGCTATTACTGAGCAGCGTAGTAACTTTTCTTACCGGGAAATAACCGTTTGAAGAAGCCCGGTTTATTGTGGCTTTTTCTTTTACTTGACTTGGTATATTGTAAGGAATTGATGTTTGCCTGGTTCCTTGGGTATTCCTTGCGGTGATACTGTTGGGAAATTTTGGTTTTATTAGTATGGCCCTGAGAGGCACAAGCTCCTGCCAATAAACAAAAGACTATTATGATCATGGAAATGACACGCATATAGTTCATATTTAATTCTCAGCTGGCCATAACACAAATACCAAAATAGTGAAATATTTTCTTATTATATGGTTACTAATAGGGAAAATTAATGGCCTGGACGCCCAAAGTTTCTATCGATATCAGCGTTCCGGTCAGCTAAACCTTTATGCCGGGAGAGGGCTGACCAAGTACTTCGGAGAGTTAAGCGACGAAAAGAAATTAGGAGACATCAAGCCCCATTTAACCATTGGGATCACCATTCCATTAAGATCTCGTTGGTCCTTCCGGCCTGAACTGTCATACTACCGGATATCCGCGGCAGATGGAGATCTGCCAACCAGTGACAGCAGGAAAAATCGCAATCTTTCATTTCGG
>CAZOJZ010000423.1:0-1875 GCA_964580205.1 uncultured Roseivirgaceae bacterium | reverse complement strand
TACATTCTGATAGAATTCGCCGGCTGGCAATTTTATCACAGCTCTGGTTTGAACTTTATAATCACCCTCCGGAATGTTATCGATCAATTGTTCAATAATTGACATCGACTCCCACATTTCATCAATTCGACACTGGTACCTAGCATAACAATCTCCTTCTGTTTTAATTATCTCCTTGAAATCAATTTTTTTATATGCGCTATATGGTTGATGTTTTCGCACATCGCATGAAAACCCTGAAGCCCTGCCTGAAGGACCGGTAACGCCGTAGGAAATGGCATCTTCTCTTGACAAGGTTCCAACGCCAACTGTCCTTGCCTTAAAAATTACATTATTGGATAATAGGTCATCATACTCAGGAAGTTTCTTTTTAAAGTGAACGATAAACTCCTTTACCCTTTTTTGAAAGTTGGGATGAATATCAAACATCAATCCTCCCGGCACATTATAGTTCATAGTAAGCCTGGCCCCACATGTTTCTTCAAATATGTCGGTGATCATCTCCCTGTCCCTGAAGCCATAAAGAAAGGAGGTAATCGCTCCCAGGTCCATTCCCATCACACCCCACCAGAGCTGGTGAGAAGAAAGTCTTGTAAGCTCAGAAAAAATAGTCCTTATTACCTTAATCCTTTCTGTAGCCTCCAATTCAAGTGCTTGTTCTACGGCCAGGCAGACTGCTTCATTATTGATATGGCATGATAGGTAGTCCATTCGATCGGTGAGGTGAACAATTTGTTGGTATGAGTCTTTTTCACACATTCTTTCGATCGAACGATGGATATATCCCAAATGAGGCTCCACTTTCCTGATTATCTCGCCGTCCAGGGAAAGCATCAGCCGCAAAACACCATGTGTCGATGGGTGTTGTGGGCCCATGTTAACAAAATACTCCTGGGATTTTAGTTTTTTGACAGCCTCGGTCATGATCAATAATCAATTATGTTTATTTCATCCACATAATCTTTACGCAATGGGAAACCAACCCAGTCATCTTCCAAAAATATTCGTCGCATATCGGGATGATTTTGAAATACTATTCCAAAAAAATCATACGTTTCTCTTTCGTTAAATTCAGCTGTACGCCAGATATCAGAAACAGTCTCAACTTCAGGATTTTCACGATCATCTATTTTCGCTTTCAGGACAATTGAATGTGGGTGTATTGTTGATCTGAGATGATATATTACCATCATATATTCATTCCAATCGGCCCCGGTAAGGCAATAAAGGAAATCAAATGCGGTTTCCTTATTGGAATTTAATTCACTGGCTAATTCTTTTAGTTTATGTGATGGAATGATTACTTCCAGAAACTGCTTGCCTTCTGTAATTTCAGCTTCTGGTATCCGGGATTCTACAAATGCCTGAAGTTGTTGGTAATTCATATTATTACTTAAAATCTTTCATTGGATCCCTGGGATCGGCGATTGATTCTCCTTTGATTTTTTTTTGTAATTGCATGATACCATAAAGCAGTGCCTCCGGTCTGGGTGGACATCCTGGCACATAAACATCTACCGGGATTATGTGATCTGCACCTTTTACTACCGAATAAGTATTGTAATAGAAAGGTCCTCCTGAGGTAGCACATGCTCCCATGGCTATCACATACTTAGGGTCGGCCATTTGATCGTACAATCTCTTTAGCACAGGAGCCATTTTATTGACAATAGTTCCAGCTATTACTATCAGATCTGATTGTCTGGGAGTAGCCCTTACAACTTCGGTCCCAAATCTTGCCCAGTCATGCTTGGAGGCACCTGTAGCCATCATTTCGATTGCACAGCAACTCGTTCCAAAAACCAATGGCCAAAGGGAATTGGCACGGGCCCAATTAATTATGCCATCTACCGAGGTGATAACAATGTTGCTTCC
>CAZOJZ010000422.1:0-1888 GCA_964580205.1 uncultured Roseivirgaceae bacterium | reverse complement strand
TAGCCGATCGCTTCTGCATAGTTGATCACCAAATGGAGACAAACAATGGCCAACCAAATCGCAAGGATCTTGTTGGCTCGAAAAGCTGGTTTTCGATTCAGCAGAATAATAGCAAAGAAGATTGCCTGAAAAGCACCGATGGCTAAAATGACAGTCATAGATTCACGGCCGATTTGGTGTGAAATTATTACCCAAAGATGATATAATATAAACACTGGACGGCTAACAGCCAATAGGCAAACAATTTAATTCTGCATGCGGTTCTATTTTTGACTATTTGGTCCAACCTCAAAAGGTGAGACCTTTTTTGACGATTTTTAATAGCCAACCATTACCTCAATCCCGTTTTGGTAGATGAAACTAAAAAATAACAATCATGGAAAAGTTTATTAATCTACTTATCACTTTGGTACTTGCCTCCGTAGGTTCTCTGGTAGTGTATTTCGGATTTGACTATCTTTCTGAACCCAGGACTTTTGAGCAAGCTTTCGTATTTGTTGACTTGTTAGTATTAATTTCGATCTTACTGGGCTCGTCTTTGTATTTCACCATAACCAAATTCAGAAATGCGAGGGCTTAAATATGTAGGGACACTCTCAAGAAAAATTAAATAAGTGGTGCTTCCATCATAAAAAAGCCAATCCGGAAGATTTGCTTTTTTTGTTTCCAGGAATATGGGTCCATTCCTAATAAAAACAATCTTGTTAGTATTCTGATTTCATCAATTACCAACATGATTGCTGCTGCAGTTTAAATGCCACATCTGCCTATCGATCCTGGATTTTAACTTTCCTCACAATAGACAGTTTGATTTGGGATGGATAGCTTTTGGAATGATGAATGGTGTTGTGGGCAACAACCCCCGCGGATTCATCATAATTATTACCACCGGTATTCAGATTTCTTGCAAACCAGGGAAAGTTACTACTGGACACTTCAATTCTGATTAATAAACCGCAGTACTTTGCTTTAACTGTTTAAACAGAATTGAATTTCTATCAGGATCATAAATCCCGATGTTTATGGCAATACTGTCTTCATTAATTTCGCCCATAACATGACAATGTCGTTCTGGTGGCGGTTCTATCTTGTATTTCTTGTTAATTCAGGTGGAGAAAACAGCAATTTTAAAATCGTTTTTAATGGCTGGATCAAAGGAAAGTTAATTAAATGTTTTGCCAATACTTATCAACAACAATCCGGACTCCTCTTCAGAATAAGCCATTGAGATGTTAATAGAAAAAGACTCTCTCAGTGGGACCACAAAAATACCAAATCCATATCCGGTGTGCCATTTATCCGAAATTACATCTCTTTCATATACGCGACCAGTGTCAAAAAATCCTCTTAATCCAAAGCCCAGTGTGGAAATTGAAGCCAACAGCGAGCAGTTGATCCAAGACAACATCTTCAGCGTGATCCCGGAACCTATTTTTGGGGCTGAGCCCCTGGACATTGCCAGAACTGTTTTCACTCTTGATCTTGATCTAAGAGATAGAGTGAATTTATCTACCAGGGGAATGCGGCTATATGTCAATCATGAAACAGGTTGGGTATTAAATTCAGATCTGCAAAAACGCTACCATAAATTTCAGACGTCTATCGAACAATTTATCTCTACCAGGAATGCGGCGGCCCTTACACTCGGTTTGAGAGTTGGGGGTTCAACAACCTGGGGCGACATACCCTACTATCACAGATACTATTTAGGACAGGAGCAGAATCTTCGTGGATTTCGCAAAAACCGGTTTACTGCTGATGATGCGTTCTTTTTTAACAGCGATTTAAGATGGATGATCGCCGCTGTACGGACCTCATTTGTGCCCCTGGGCTTTGGATTAAGAGGATTTTTGGACACTGGTCGCGTATATGAAAGAGATGTAATTTC
>CAZOJZ010000421.1:0-22585 GCA_964580205.1 uncultured Roseivirgaceae bacterium | reverse complement strand
GGGACTATTTATGGGATTCACATTGCGTTACAAGTTTTTAAAGAAGGTACAATTTAATGAATTGGAACCGCATTGGCTTCCCGGCTTTGGCGAAAACAGGGCTGATGATAATAATCAATTTGGCTTTAGTTACTACCTGGCATGGCGGTTTGGGATTAAGAAGAAGGTGGATGAAATAGAAATTAGAAATTAGAAATTACGAATTGTTGTGATTCACTGAGCCCAACTCACCAACTCACTCACTGCTCTTAAACAATGAATCCACGAATTCCCTATTAACAAAGGGTTGCAGATCACCAACTTGCTCGCCAACACCTATATATTTGACTGGAATTTTGAACTGATCACTGATACCAATCACCACCCCGCCTTTTGCGGTACCATCAAGTTTGGTTATGGCCAACGCAGTTACATCGGTGGCCTTGGTAAATTCCTGTGCCTGTATAAAGGCATTTTGCCCTGTACTTCCATCAAGCACCAGTAATATTTCATGAGGGGCATCCGGGATGAATTTTTGCATTACCCGCTTGATTTTGGAAAGCTCATTCATTAGGTTGACTTTGGTATGGAGCCGCCCGGCAGTATCAACCAGTACTACATCAGCTTGTTGATCTACCGCTTGCTTTACGGTGTCAAAGGCTACTGCTGAGGGGTCCGTGTGCATGCCATGGGAGACTACAGGAACCTCTATTCTTTCACCCCATATTTTTAGTTGCTCCACAGCGGCTGCACGAAATGTGTCGGCGGCGCCAAGGATGACCTTTTTGCCCAATTGTTTATATTGCGCGGCTAATTTTCCGATAGTTGTGGTCTTGCCTACACCGTTTACACCCACCACCAGGATTACATAAGGTCGCTTGTCGACAGGAATATCAAATCCCGAAACATCCGAAGTGTGATTTTCCTCCAACAAACCCGCTATTTCGTCCCGGAGTATGGTATTAAGTTCAGAGGTGTTTAGGTATTTATCTCTGGCTACCCGCTCCTCAATGCGTTTTATGATCTTAATAGTAGTATTGACGCCAACGTCAGAGGTGATCAGCATTTCTTCCAGCTCGTCAAGGACATCGTCATCGACCCTGGACTTGCCGGCTATAGCCTTTCCCAGCTTTGAGAAAATGTTTTTACTGCTTTTCTCCAGGCCTTTATCCAGCGATTCCTTTTTTCCCTTAGATATAAAATCGAAAATTCCCATAACAGAGGATAAAAAAAAGTCCCATCGGGACTTCATATGTGCGATCGGAATTATTTCCCCAGAACTTCCCTGACCATTTCAACAGGCACCATGTCCTCCTTAAAAGAGTAAGCTCCGGTTGTAGGCGATTTTACGGCTTTAATTACTTTTGCAAATTTCTTACTACCTTGTTTCCTGAGGCCAGCTACAACTTTCTTAGCCATAATTATTTGATTTCTTTATGAACGGTCATTTTCTTCAAAACCGGATTGAATTTTTTTAATACCATGCGGTCAGGGCTATTCTTCCTGTTCTTGGTAGTGATATAGCGGGAAGTGCCAGACATACCTGAGTCTTTATGCTCTGTACATTCCAATATCACCTGAACTCTATTTCCTTTTTTTGCCATTTTTAAAAACTTTTAAACCAGCATGCCCTTGGCCCTGGCCTTTTTCAATACATTAGTTATGCCATTTTTATTGATTGTTCTAAGCGCCTGGGTTGATACTTTCAAGGTGATCCATTTGTCCTCCTCTGGAATGTAAAACCTTTTTTTATGCAGGTTTGGGTAAAACTTTCTCTTGGTTTTATTGTTGGCATGAGAAACCTTATTCCCGGTTCTGGGTCGCTTACCGGTTATCTGACATACTCGTGACATCTTTCCTTATTTAAAATGGAATGCAAATATCGACAAAAAATCTCAAATCTAAAATGATTAACTTTAAAACACCCCAAATTTATTGTTATGATTAAAACTATTACATCCAGTCAACAAGCTATGGCGCTGGAAGACCGCTATGGGGCCCACAATTATCACCCGCTTTCGGTGGTCTTAAGTAAAGGGGAAGGCGTATTTCTATGGGACATGGAGGGGAAGCGATATTATGATTTCCTTTCGGCCTATAGCGCTGTAAACCAAGGTCATTGTCATCCCAGGATCGTTTCCGCTATTCAGCAACAAGTTGAAAAGCTGACGCTAACCTCGCGGGCGTTTTACAATGATGTGCTGGGAACTTATGAGCAATACATCACCGAATTTTTCAACTACCAAAAGGTGCTTCCCATGAATACCGGAGTAGAGGCTGTTGAAACTGCCATAAAGATATGCAGGAAGTGGGCATATGAAGAAAAGGGTATTCAGCATGATAAGGCAGAGATTATTGTTTGTGAACAGAACTTTCACGGCCGCACTACTACAATTATTTCCTTTTCCAGCGACCCTGATGCTTATGGGAATTTCGGTCCTTATACCCCTGGATTCATTAGAATACCTTATAATGATCTGGAAGCTTTGGGGAATGCTTTGAAAAACCCTAACGTGGCGGGGTTTCTGGTGGAACCTATTCAGGGTGAGGCGGGAGTAAATGTTCCGGACCAGGGTTATTTGACGGATGCGGCAGCCCTCTGTAGTGAAAACCAGGTATTGTTCATTGCTGATGAAGTACAGACAGGGATAGCACGTACAGGAAAAATGCTGGCATGTGACTATGAACAGGTGAGACCTGACATATTGATTCTGGGAAAAGCATTATCAGGGGGTACCTACCCGGTTTCTGCGGTGTTGGCAGATGAAGAGGTGATGAAGGTAATGAAACCCGGCCAGCATGGTAGTACTTTTGGTGGCAACCCTGTAGCCGCAAAGGTTGCTATGGCGGCACTAGACGTGGTGGTGGATGAAAATCTGGTAGAAAATGCCGCAGTAATGGGGAAGTTATTCAGGAATCGAATGAATCTATTGATCTGTAAATCGGACCTAATAACACAGGTTAGGGGAAAGGGATTGCTCAATGCTCTTCTTATTAATGATAAACCTGAAAGTGAAACAGCTGGGAATATTTGTCTGAAATTAAAAGAAAACGGACTACTGGCGAAACCAACTCAAGGTAATATTATTAGATTTGCACCACCATTGGTGATTACGGAAATGCAACTGCTTGATTGCTGTAATATTATTGAGCAAACTATTAATGAAATGTACTGGTCGTAGGATAGCCTACGACCAGTAGTTTACATCATGTTAAGAAGACCTCGAAGAAATCGAAAAAATGGCCAGATAAGGAATATGATTGCTGAAACCAATCTGGCTATTAACGATCTGATTTTCCCTCTTTTCCTGAAAGAAGGAGCAGGTATTAAGGAAGAAATTGGGTCTATGCCTGGTATATACCGATACTCGATTGACAAGTTGGTAGAGGAGGTTGAACAGTGTCTAAAACTCGGGCTTGGAGCTTTTGCAGTATTTCCATGCTTAAATGATAACCTCAAAGACAAAACAGCATCTGAAGCATTAAATCCTAAAGGTTTGTATCCACGGGCCATTCAAACTTTGAAATCCAAAGTGCCGGAAGCCATATTATTAACGGATGTAGCCATGGACCCTTACAGTTCCGACGGACATGACGGCCTGGTTATAGATGGGGAGATTCGGAATGATGAATCTTTGGAAATTCTTGCAAAGATGGCCGTGGTTCAGGCACAGGCCGGTTCTGATATAATTGGTCCCTCAGATATGATGGATGGTAGGATACGGGTAATTCGGGAGGCCCTCGATAAACAAGGATTTCATAATGTGTCGATCATGTCATATACCGCTAAATATGCCAGTGTTTTCTATGGACCATTTAGGGATGCCTTGAGCTCAGCCCCAAAGCACGGGGACAAAAAGACCTATCAAATGGACCCACGCAATCGCCGTGAAGCGATAATAGAGGCTGAGTTGGATGTGGAGGAAGGGGCGGATTTTCTAATGGTCAAGCCGGCGTTGGCTTATTTGGATGTCATCAGTCAAATTTCATCAGAGTTTGAACTTCCAGTAGCTGCTTATAACGTGAGTGGGGAATATGCAATGATCAAGGCTGCTCACCAGAAAGGATGGCTTGATGGACCTCAGGCAATGATAGAATCACTGACTTCAATAAAGCGTGCTGGGGCAGACCTTATATTAAGCTACTTTGCCCGGGAATATGCCGAATTGTTAAAAGACTAGCCCTTATGCTCCACTAACATAAAGACTAGTTTAGGTCTTCCTCTCTTTCAAGCATTAAAATGGAGCTTTGAGGAACAATAAAATATTTTTCTCCTTCATACAAGATTTCAAATGCTCCTTTTTGGAGAAAAAGAGCCAAGTCTCCTTTTTTTGCCTGTAGAGGTACATATTTAACCTGATCTTCCTGATCTTTCCAAGGTTCATCTTCTTCAATAGGCATCGGTATGGGATATCCGGGCCCGGTTTTCATAATATATCCGCTCTGCACCCTTTCTTTTTCCCGGACTCCGGCTGGCAGGTAAAGTCCGCTTTCTGTCCGTTCCGACATTTTTTTGGGTTTTATTAGTACCCTGTCACCCACTACAATAATCTTCCTTAACTTATTCTCACCGGTAACTTCCATGCTCCAAAGGTAGTTAATTTTGGAAATACTAATTAATAGCTTCCCAACTTCTACTGATGGTACTGCCACCATCTTCTTGCTGATGAACGGACAGGTAGGTGTCAATTTCCAATTGTAGCTCTTCAACATGTGATATGATACCCACAATGCGATTCTCTTTTTGCAATGACTTAAGGGTTTCAAATACCAATTGCAACGATGGACGGTCCAGGGCGCCGAATCCCTCATCGAGAAAAAAGAAGCTTTGATCAGCTTGATTCAAGATTTTTACATTTTCGGCCAGGCTCAAAGCAAGGCATAGAGAGGCTTGAAATATTTGACCACCGGAGAGTGTTTTTAATAAACGGAGTTTCCCATCATTTAGATAGTCCCGAACCATGAACTCGTTGTACTCATTAAGCTCCAAACTAAGCCTGTTGCCAGTCAGTTTTGTGAAACGAGTATTGGCTGCTTTACATAAATTTTGAAGATAGACGGAAGATATGAAATTGATAAAACCGTTTCCCCTGAGCAAATTGCTGATTTCCTGAATATGGTCCTTGCGAACTGACAAGTGCTGCAGTTCTTTGGCCAGGGAAGTTTTCTTTTGTAATTGTAGCTGCATCTGCTGCTGTGTATGCTGTTTACTGGACAACTGATGGCGTAACTGATGTAATTCTGTGGTTAGGTTACCTTGTTCCTGCACCAATTCATGATGGTTGATTTCCTGATATTGTTTCCTGCCTATTTTTATTCGAAGGCCTTTTTTTCGCACTTTTAAAGCATTAAGATCGGTATGGTATTTCTCCAACTCCCTCCGTTCCTGTGCTACATTCAAACCCAATGCCAGTATTCTTTGCACTTCTTTCAAGCCTTTAAATGACTCTCTTTTACAAATCTCAATTAATTCTGTATCCAACTTGCTGGAGTTGGTTTTGATGGCTGTAACTTGCGTCTCAAGTGATTGTAATAGTCCTTTTTGATGATTCAGTTGTTGGTTGCTTTTGGTAAGATTATCAAAACTTTGATTATAACTTAATTCCGCCGATTTAAGCTTTTCCTTCATCTGATCTATTAGTGAACTAAGTTGCTGTTCTGTCTTTTGCAAAAATGCCGGGACTTCCAGGATCTTGATCATCTTGGTCATTTGATCAATCTTTCCTTCTAAATTCTCTTTTCTCAGGGCAAGTTGCTGCAGTGTTTCTTGTTTTTCCGTCTGTTTGGAAAGGATTTCCTGGCCTTGTAATAGTCGCATGTCTAGTAAAGACTGTTCTTTTTTGGCGGCCATGACGATTTCTTCAAGTTTCTCGATGGTTTGATCAAGGTTAGGTGGTCGGTTACCAGCTTTATCCGGTCCCGGATAGTTAGCGCGATGCTTCTTCAAATCTTTTTGAATAGAAGCATGTCTTTTGGTCAAGTTAATGAGTGCTTCTTGCTTTTCATCTATTTTGGTTGCTAGAATCCCGGATTGTTGAATGAAGGCGTGTTGTCTTTCCAACATTTCTTCCAGCCCTTTTAGTTTTTTCCGGGCACTATCGAGAGCATCTGATAATTTAGATTCTGATAACGGTTTTGGGTGACTGGTGGCGCCACACAATGGACAAGGTTTGCCTTCTTCCAGAAGACGGGCATGGGTCCTCCAATCATCCTGCAATCTTAACAACTGAAATTTTTCCCGCTCAGCTGATATGCTCTTTTTTAGAGCATGAGGGTGTTGAGTTTTATCTTTCAGGTCATTGATTATTGTCAACAGAGAATTGATCTCTTTTTTAACATGTAATTGTTCCTTTACCAGTCCATCAAGTTGTTTTTCTTTTTCCAAAGAACCAGCCCACCATTCTTTTAAGATTGTCAAACTTTGGAGCTCTTCAAGAGCTTCGGATTTACGGGTTGCCGCTATTCTTGACCGCTCTATTTCCAACTGTATCTCATCTGCTTTACTATTCAGTTGCAGGATCTCCTTTTGGACTTGCTGCCAGTGACTTTGGGTATTTTCAAAATTATCCTGTACACTTTTTAATTGAATTAGCAATTCCAAATCTACTATTTGCAACAATATATGGTCCTTATCAGCGTATCTGGTCTGTGCCTGGGTCCATTGCTGCCGGGACCTGGCTACTACCTGCTCCAAACGATGGATCTCCTTCACTAACATACCAAGTTCTTCTCGTTGGGATTTTGCCTCAAGGAGCAGCTGTCTTTGTTGAAATATTTTATCTCTAAACAATTCCTGAACTTTCACGAACCTATCCAACTGATGTTGTTTTTCCTGAAAGAAATCAGACTCGGATATCAGAGCATTCAGAGATTCAGACACCTCAACCAACTCGTTGAAAATGTGTTGTAGTAACTGCATCCTGCCAACTTCAGCAATCAGCTTTTGTTCTTTTAACATTTTTTTATCAATTTCCTCCGTCATTACCTCTACCTCCTTGTGCAAATGTCTTAGTAGGTTCTTGTTCACCTCAGTAAATTGCGAAAGTTGGCCATCAAGAAAGTTAATTTTCTGCTTGACAGCGCCTAGCAGGCGGTAGGTTTGAGGCGCGATATCATAGCGGTCCATATGAAATAGCTCCTTAAGCATCTGGGTGCGAGCGGCAGGTTTTTGATCGATAAATTCACTGAATTTTCCCTGGGGTATGATCACTGTCTGCATAAAATTCTCATAGGTCATGCCCAGCACGTCGGGTTTTTTCATAGGCTGCCACTGGTTCTTCGACCATTGATAGTAGCTGCGGTCCCGAACCTCCACTTTATGAAAATCCTTGACTTTTCGTCGAGCCATAAAATAGAAGCGGAACTTATTCTTATGATTGCGGCCACTTTTAAAAATAAAATCAATGATCATTTCATTGCTTTGAAGATTCATCATGTTATAATAACGATCGTCGCCAGCCTTATTGAGCCGGGTGGAGCGGTCAAAAAGAACAAACATAATGGCTTCTAATATCGCGGACTTCCCGCTTCCTACCGGTCCGAATATTCCAAATAATTTGGCATCCACCAGCGGTTGAAATTCTATGGTTTCAGATTTTATGTAGGAGTAAAATCCTTTAATAGTCAACTGAACTGGAATCATGGCTCCGCGTGAATAATTTCATCCAAAATCTTTAATAGCTCAGTATTTGGAGCTTGACCCTTTCTGTACTTGAAGTAATCGATAAAAAGCGATTTAATATCTTTGTTCAAATCAATTGACTCTCTGGGCCCTTTGTGCTCCGGCGACATCCTTAATTCAGGAATTATAGTAACGATCCCCTTATGTGCCTGATGTAGTCTTTTCTTTTCTTTGGCCCCCAAATAACTGTCGGTGACCATGGTTAATTCAACGAACGCATTTGGGTGATCTTCAAGCCAGTTCACGGCTCCATTCAGGTCCTCAAATCGTTGTTTTGTTAACTTTTTACCCTTGCTTAATGGAACGGTTTTCCTATTGACCGAAGCACCTGGTACAATTTCTATGATCTCTACTTGCTTTTTTTGATCGGCTTCACTGAAACTATAGCTAAGAGGACTTCCACTATAAACTACCGGGTTATTGGCAGGAATCTCCTGAGGTCTATGAAGATGACCTAACGCAATGTATTGCATTTGTTTTGGCAGATCTTCAGTGAAGACCGCCTGAGCACCGCCTTGGAAGAGTATGGATCTTTCATCCTCGCTTTCCTCCGGTGCGGGGGCGTTCCTACTCATAAAATAAAGATGTGCCATTAGTAAATTAACCCCCTTATTATCACAGTATTCTTTAGCCAAGGCATCCCAGCGTCTGGAAAGAAGCTGACGTAACTGATCCTGAGGATGTTCCTTACCAAGATATTTTTTAAAGGTTACTTCATTGGCATAGGGTGTAAGAATTATTCGTACAGGATAACTATAATTTGGTAATCTTATCTCTACGAATCCAGGTTGAGATTTTGAAACTTCCAATCCGGTATCCAATGTGAAAGGTGGAATCCTGGTATCAGGATAACCACATAATATGATCCCGCAAGCAGCTGCCAAAGGATGTGGTGCTTCGATGCGCTGCGCCGAGTCATGGTTTCCGGCTATTACCACAACAGCTCTTTCGCCCGAATTCGAAAGCTGGTGTAAGGTCCTGTAAAACAGCTCTACGGCTTCAGTAATGGGGTTGTAAGTATCAAAAAGATCACCAGCAATTAGTACCAGATCCACTTCCTCCTTTTTTGCGATGGTTACAATTTCATCCAAGACCTGACGTTGTTCATCAATCCGGCTAAATTGCTGTAAACGCTTCCCTAAATGCCAGTCGGCAGTATGCAATATTTTCATACAAGAACCTGTTATTTAGACTCTGTCAAATATAATTTTTTATATAAATAACCCGTGTAAGTTTGCCCTTTTTAATAGTTAGTTAATTTTCAAGACAACGATTATTTTGCACAGTCTTTGCTATACATGGGTATAGTCCAGACATCATGTTAAATAAGCGGCTGATAATGAACAAAATAACAATTTATATAGCCATAGTTTTTATGGGTTTCTCCGATCTTGGGATTATTGCCCAGGCACCAAAAAGCCCATTATCCAGAGTAATTAATGTTTCAGGAACTACCCAAATCGCCCCTAGCCTGAGTGGTGACGGCAAACATATGATATTTACTACCACCGATAACCTAAAAAGTGAATTGTTGGTATTCTATTCTTATCAACAGCGGCCAGGAAAGTGGACCCAACCACAACCTGTTACTGCCATAAACCGATCACAAAAAATTAATCACCTTGGGGGTTACAGTCTTAGTTACGACGGAAACTATATATACTTTACCAGTCGCAAAACCTATGGAATTGGTAAGTACGATATTTGGTACAGTAAAAGAACCGGTAACAATATATGGTCGACCCCTACCAATCTAGGTCGGCCTGTTAATTCAACTCAGGACGATGGTTGCCCCAGTCTATCACCTGATGGAAAGATATTATACTTTGTAAGATGTCAATCGATGAACCAGAAAGAGGGCTCTGATTGTCAATTGATGATGGTAAAAAGGAGAAACCAGGATTACTGGGGTGAGCCCGAAGCATTGCCTGATCATATAAACGATGGAAATATTCTTTCGCCCAGAATCCTGGCGGATAATCAGACGCTACTCTACGCCAAAGGCCAGGGTGATTCCTGGGACCTGTATCAAACCAGGCTCACCGCAGATGGTTGGACCCAACCGGTGGCATTGGACTACCTCAATACCACTGGAGATGAGCGTTTTGCCAGTGTGCCGGCTCAAGGAGATGTTATCTATTACTCAACAAAATTTAAAGGGACTTACGATATAATAAAAGCCAGGATCCCAGAGGAGTTTCAGCCTTTGAAGGTAGTGTATCTAAAAGGGAAAGTAGTTGACGGGCAAGGTTTACCACTGGAGGCCTTTATTCAAATTTATGATGTGGAAGATAAGAGTTTAGCCCAGTATCATCGTACCAAACAGAACGATTCAGGTTTTGAATTTTATATTCCGGCAGGCAAAAAGTACGACTTTTCTGTAGTGCCGCTGACTGCTAATTATACTTTTTATTCAGAGATATTTGACCTTTGTGAATTAACAGTCAGCATTCGCAAGAAATTGGATATTGAGCTGGAATATCTCGATAAGGGAATTACATTCCCACTCCAATGCTTGCAGTTTGAAAATGACAGCACCTTAAGCAATACATCCAGGTTAGAAATGAGTCGTTTAATAAAATTATTGAAGAACAACCCGGGGACACAGATAGAAATTGCTGTACACCGGGACAGTTGGGAAATTGACAGCGTGCTTCATGTGGATACAGCTTTTCAGGTGGATACAGCTTTAGTTCAGGTGGATACAGTTTTTCAGGTGGATACAACTTTAGTCCAGGTGGATACAACTTTATTTGTAGAATTATTAATAGCTGAATCTAGTCTGCAAGCAATTGACAGTCTCCCAATACCACAAGATATACCAGCTGAGCCGAAGTTGGATCCCACCGAAATACAGGCGCAAGCAATCTCCCGGTATCTTCAGGAGCGTGGGGTACCCGATTATTTATTGGAACCAAAAGGCTATGCCGATAGTCAACCGGTGGCTGTTAACGACACCGAAGAACAGCGTATACTTAATCGCCGGGTGGAGATAAGAATCCTTTAGGGAACAACATTAGAACATTAGAACATTCGAACATTCGAACAATAGAACATTAGAGTATTTGAACTAAGGAAATAACATTTTATAAGTAACTTCGTTGATCAACAAAAACGATGCATGCGTAACCTGGTAATAGTTCTGGTCTTCATTTTATTGCCTATTATGGCAATGGCCCAAACGGCCGATGAAGAGACCACAGCCAATGAAAATTACCCACAAGCATTGGCATATTTAGCACAGGGGAAGGCCAGGTACATAGAAGGTGATTATCACAGCGCGGTAATTGCCTACAATAAAGCCCTCGAACTTCAGGATAGTTTAGTAGATGCCTATTTCCAAAGAGCATCAGCAAAAAGTTTTCTGGAAGACTATGAAGGGGCATTAGAAGACTACAGTACGGTGATCCGGTTTGATTCAAGTAACGTCTCCGCCTATTATTTCAGAAGTTACCTTAAACATGAGCTAGGATTTCAACGGGACAGTTCGTTGTTGGATATTAATACCGCTATCGATTTGTCTCCTAGCGACGCCAAACTTTACGCCCGCAGGGCATATATCAAATCCCACACTTTTGATCTTGAAGTAGATAAGATTAATCATAATTCTGCCATTGAAGACCTTGATAGGGCTATTGAATTGGATGATACCAATCCGGAGTTCTACCGGCAAAGGGGGTTCAGCAAATCCCAACAAGGCGCAACACTGGCAGCTGCCTCGGACTTCGAAAAAGCCATAGCCATTGATCCGGAAAATGCGGACAACTATAATGAGAGAGGCCTTATTCGATTGAAAATTGAAGATTTTCAGGGTGCTGTTGAAGACTTTTCCAAAGCCATTGAGATTAATAATGACCAGGAGTATTTATACAGAAACATTGGATTAGCAAAATATAACAACAAGGATTTCTATGGGGCTATCGAGGATTATAGCAGGGCAATCGACTTAATCAGTGAAGAATTACGCACCCATAAGTTCAATAGGGCGTACAAGTTCAAATTAACCAATGCTTACATTATGAGAGGCGCATCCTTTATCGCTTTGAAGAAAGTATATGAAGCTTGTGCAGACTTCAGTAAGTCGTATGAACTAGGCGAAAAAAGAGCCTTGAACTACCTCAAGAAGTACTGCCGTCCTTAACCCGGATTATGCACTAGAAGTCAATTCCTTCCGAGCGCCAACGGGCATCCTGTTGGGAGACAATCCGCCCTGGACCTTATTGATCAGGATTATATGCTGCTAAAGACTCCGCTTCATCGAATAGGTCCAAAGCTGCCTGAAGGACCTCATTTTGTTGATTGATTATCGGATAAAAGCCTTTACTGTCCCAGACAAGTTTCGCGATCTCAGCCTTCATATATATTTTGAGGCGTTCTTTACTCCTTTCAAGCCCATCTTGATCGAAATCAATCCCGTTACCCTCTGCCATTCTGGCAAAATCCTGCAGCATTTCATTACTGACCTCAAAATTATCGAAGTAGTCCTGATAGTCCATTTTCTTCAGTTTGTTCTTATTTTTTTGATAATACGACAGAGGATATTCTCTGTAAACTGAGTTATAGAGTATCTTACGTAGATATTTAGTCATGGAAGTGTCTATCGGCACAAAGTGATCGGGTATAATTCCTCCGCCACCATATACTACCCGGCCTTTGGAAGTCTTATAGGCAAGAGAATCATTGACCTTGATGCTGTCTTGGTGATAGAGTTCACCGTTGGTATACCGGGTAAGATAGTCTTCATAATATTTCAGAGATTTTCCCTCGTAGGGTCTTTGAATTGACCTTCCACTGGGGATATAGTACCTGGAAATTGTTAACCGTAATTCTGAGCCATCACTTAAAGGGATTTGGTTTTGTACCAGGCCTTTTCCGAATGATCTGCGGCCCACAATAAGACCTCTGTCATTGTCCTGTATAGCGCCTGCGACAATCTCAGAGGCTGAAGCACTTCCCTCATTGATCAATATAATAAGTGCGCCTTCTTCGAAAACACCATTGTTTGTGGCCCTGGCCTCGGAGTCATATCGATCTTGCTTTCCATCGGTATAGACGATCATTTTATTTCCTGAAAGAAACTCATCAGCCATTTTTATGGCCCGGTCCATATAACCGCCGGGGTTGGTTTGAAGATCCAGGATCAATTTCCTCATCCCCTGGTCTTGCAGATCAGTTAGCGCAGTATAGAATTCCGTATAGGTTGTGGCAGCGAACCGGGATACTTTAATGTAGCCAATTTCATCCTGGATCATATAACTGGCCGGAACAGAATATTGAGGGATCTTATCACGAATAATATTGAAACGCAGTACTTCTTTTTCTGACCTACGCTTAATGCCCACTTCTACTTCCGTACCTTTAGGGCCCCTTAACAAATCGAAAACGTCACGATTCGTGATCCCAATACCTGCCACACCTTCTCCGTCCACTTCCAATATTTTATCACCTGAAAGTAAACCCACTGCTTCAGAAGGTCCTCCCTCCAATGGGGATATTACATAAATAGTGTCCTTTATAATGTTGAACTCGATGCCTATTCCATCGAACTCTCCTTCTAACTGGGAGTTGGTAAGCTCACGATCTTTTGCAGGTATATACACAGAGTGGGGGTCCAATTTCTCCAACATTTCGATAATGGCTTCCCCAACTAGTTTCTCTGCATCCACCTCGTCGACATAATCCCGCTCTACATAAGTTAGTATTTCTTTAAATTTTACCAGGCTGCTGATAAAGTTGCTTTTTCCTGTAGTTGGATCAGACAAGGTGGCCCCTGTCAATATTCCCACCGCTAGGGTAATGGCCAACAGTATAGGTAATACGATGTAGAATTTCTTATTTCTTGTCTTATTCACGATATAAATCTCTCAATATTTCCTTAAAAGTAGGGTATTTGAATGGTTCTTAAAATTCAAACTTGGAATTAATATTACATTTATTGGATTTTAACCACCTCAATGCTAATCCCGGACCCTACAGCTAGTTATTATACGAATTTAAAGCAATTTACGTTCCAATCCGACAATTTCACACCGGTTCAATTTCATTGTATTAGAAAAGAGGAATTCTTTTGCTTTTCTTTATATTTGTATAAAAGCAGCGGACAAACTTGGATTTGAATCAAAAAAAAATATCGGAATTAGTAGGGGAGAACTATGTGTATGCATCCGTGCTGCATCACTTTGGCATTCAATTCTATGATTATTCAGAGCAAACTTTACATCAGGTGTGTCAGGAGAAAGGTATATGCATGGATGCTTTGATCAATGGTTTGGAATCCGCAATCGAAACGGATGAATCCGAGGAGCCAGCATTGGTAGGATATCCGGTTGAATTGGTAATTGAATACTTAAAACACACCCATTATCTATTTGTTAAGTGGACCTTACCTTATATAGCATCCCTGGTAACTGATCTCCCCAAGGCCCTGATGCTGGAGCGAGAAGTTAAGATCATCTTGCAGCAAAAGGTGAAGTCCAACTAAAAATGAGCAGGTTAATGGCAATTGACTTCGGAACCCGACGGGTTGGAATTGCTGTTACAGATCCACTTCAGATTATTGCTTCTCCTGTCAAAACCATTGCGCCTGAAAATCTTTCGGGTTTTATCAAAGAATATACAGCCTCGGAAGTTGTAGAACAGATTGTGTTAGGATATCCCTTAAAAGAAGATGGAACACCCACGGATCTCACTGCGGCGGTGGACAAACTTCTTGATAAACTAAAAATTGATTTCCCAGCTATCAGTTTCTGTAAACACGATGAGAGATACACCTCTAAACTAGCTCAGAAGTCAATGGTTCAAAGTGGTGCGCGAAAAAAAGCCAGGAGGGAAAAATCCAACCTGGATCAAATCAGCGCTACCCTTATATTGCAGTCATTTATGGAGGAAAAAAAATGGGCTCAATGATATATCCAATTGTGGCATATGGAGATTCAGTTCTTCGAAAGAAAACCCGGGAGATCGAAAAAGATGAGCTCGATTTAGCCATTTTGAGCAAAGCTATGTTTGAAACCATGTATGCTGCCCATGGTGTTGGATTGGCTTGTCCCCAGATCGGAATGTCTCTAAGAATGTTTGTAGTAGATGGGGAGCCAATGGAGGAAGATATGACAGACTTCAAAAGGACATTTGTAAATCCACAATTGTTGAATTCGCATGGTGAACCCTGGTCATTTGAGGAAGGTTGTCTGAGCATTCCCGGTATTCGTGAAGAAGTCCAGAGAGAACCGGTTATTAAAATCCGTTATTTTGATGAAAAATGGGATGAGCATGAGGAAGAATTAACCGGCTTAAGGGCTCGTATTGTACAACATGAATACGACCATTTACAGGGAATGCTGTTTACCGACCATCTGTCAAACTTTAAGAGAAAGATCCTTAAGGGGAAACTGGGAGCTATTAGTAAAGGAAAAGTAGAGGTTGACTACATAATGCGGTTTCCAGTAAAAAGCCGCAATTGATATACAATTCTAAATGATACCATCCCCTCATATTGTAAAAAGTAAGCTACCCAACGTAGGCACTACAATTTTTACTGTGATGTCCGCTATGGCAGCTGAGCACAACGCCATCAATTTATCCCAGGGTTATCCGGATTTCCCAGTAAGTGCACAATTGATTGATCTGGTCAGGCACTATATGATGAATGGCCATAATCAATATGCCCCAATGCCTGGTGTGCCGGCGCTTAGAAATCAGATAGCCAACAAACTCAAAAATAGCCTTGATTGTGATTTTGATGCTGACGGGGAAGTAACAGTTGTCGCTGGAGCAACCGAAGGATTATATGCAACATTAACAGCATTCGTTCATGTGGGCGATGAAGTGATTATTTTCGATCCGGCCTATGATTTATATGCTCCAGCCGTTCAACTATCTGGTGGGACTCCAGTCCACCTGGAATTAGAACTACCAGATTTTACAATTAATTGGGAACAACTCGAGTCAATGATCTCCACGAGGACCAGATTAATTGTAATTAACAATCCAAACAACCCTGCCGGCAGTGTACTAACCCAAGAGGACCTGCTAAAATTGTCTGAATTGGTGGTCCAACATGACCTGATGTTGATTAGTGATGAGGTGTATGAACATATGGTCTATCACCCACAAGGCCATCAAAGCATATTGAAGTTCCCGGAGTTACGCGCCAGGGGGGTGGCTGTATTCTCATTCGGAAAGACATTCCACGCCACCGGCTGGAAAGTTGGCTATTGTGTGGCCCCTGAGGCTTTGACCAAAGAGTTACGAAGGATACATCAATTTGTGGCCTTTAGCGTGAATACTCCTGTACAGATGGCACTTGCAGATTTTCTCATGGAACCGGAACACTACCGGTCACTTAGCACATTTTTCCAGGAGAAGCGGGATCTGTTTTTAGGTCTGATGAAAAAATCAAGATTTGAACCTCTGCCTTGTAACGGCACTTATTTTCAGCTGATGAAATATCATAACATCAGCGACCTGCCAGATACAGAAATGGCCAGTTGGATGACTAAAGAACACGGAGTAGCCTCTATTCCAACCTCAGTATTCTATAAAAGGAAAACTGACCAGAAAATACTCAGATTTTGTTTTGCCAAGAACCCTGAAACCCTCACCCAAGCCGCCGAGAAACTATGCAAGATCTAAATGTAACATTGCTTCAAAGCGACCTGCACTGGCATCAACCTGAGGCGAATAGGGCAATGTTTGAGGAGCAAATATGGTCACTTAAACAGGCCACAGATTTAATTATATTACCAGAAATGTTTACCACCGGGTTTACCATGGAGGCCTCCGAATTGGCAGAGCCAATGGGTACCAGGACCTTCAAATGGTTGCAACAGCAGGCTGAACAAACCAAGGCCGCAATTACAGGTAGTTATATTGTAAAGGAAAATGGCAAGTATTTTAATCGATTGCTTTGGGTGACCCCTGATGGCAATCATGTTTCCTATGACAAACGACATTTGTTTCGGTTGGGCAAGGAGGACCTTACCTATCAAAAGGGAGCTGAAAGGTTGATCGTCTCCTGGAAGGGGTGGAATGTATTTCCCCAAATATGCTATGATCTTAGGTTTCCAGTTTGGAGCCGAAACACATCGACTGACAAATCCCTTGAGTTTGACCTGATGATCTTTGTTGCCAATTGGCCTACACCCCGCATTTCAGCCTGGGATGTATTGCTACAGGCCAGGGCCATAGAAAATTCATGTTATACCATTGGTGTGAATCGGATTGGTAAAGACCCAAATGGACATGAATACAGTGGACATAGTGCTGTGGTGGACCCAAAAGGGAAGGTGATATGCTATGAAGAAGGAAAAGAAGCGGTTCAATCAATTACTCTAGTACGAGCTGAGATGGATCAATTTAGGGATAAGTTCTCTTTTTATCTGGATGCGGATAATTTTAATATCCTGGGTTAGCGTGCTACCAGCAATTAATTCATTCGACCATGATCGAATCAGTTGATCAGTTATATCATATATTTTTAGAATGTTCGGGAGTATCAACCGACTCCCGAAGAATTGACCCTGATTGTCTATTTGTGGCGCTGAGGGGGCCAAATTTTAACGCAAATGAATTTGCTCAAGGTGCAATAGAGCATGGCGCGCGATATGCCCTGGTTGATCAAGAGGAATACCTGGACGGGCCCCATATATTACAAGTTAAGGATGGGTTGATGGCATTACAGCAACTGGCCCAGCATCACCGATCTCAGCTGAAAATACCAGTAATTGGAGTTACCGGCTCTAACGGGAAGACCACTACCAAAGAGTTGACGTTTCAGGTACTTAGCACCTCTTATAAAACCATGGCCACTCAAGGCAACCTAAATAATCATATTGGGGTGCCTTTGACAATTTTATCGATCAAACATGACACTGAGATTGCAATTATTGAAATGGGAGCTAATCATATAGGCGAAATTGCCAGGTTGTGCCAGATCGCTCAGCCCACACACGGATTAATTACTAACATCGGCCAGGCGCATACTGAAGGGTTCGGGGGGTTTGATGGGGTAATTAGGGGAAAGAGTGAGTTGTATCAGTATTTGATTAAGAATGGGGGTCAGGTTTTTATCAATTCGCAGGATGAGATTCTTCGAAACATGGCCAAACGATTTGAACAGCCATTGTTTTACCCTGGAGAAGGGGATTTCTTACACATTACTTATGCCAGATCTGATCCCTATCTAAAATTTATTGGGGAGCGCTCTCTTGAGATAGAAACCCGGTTAATTGGTGTTTACAACTTTAACAATGTAGCAGCGGCGTTGTGTGTAGCAAAGTATTTTGAAGTACCCACAGAATTAGCTGAAGCGGCGGTGGCTGAGTATATGCCGACAAATAATAGGTCTCAGGTGATACAAAAAGAGACAAATACCCTAATACTAGATGCATATAATGCCAATCCCAGTTCAATGATGGCTGCATTGGAAAATTTGCTGGCCATGCAGTCATCAGCAAAGACCGCAATACTGGGGGACATGATGGAATTAGGTGATGAATCTGAGGAGGCACACAAAAAAGTTGTGGCTTATACCAGGGACGGATTATCTCAGGTATTGCTTTGCGGACCGCATATGCGGGCGGCCAGTAAAATGAACCCACTTGCCAAACATTTCAATGATCGGAATGAATTGGAAAGGTTTTTGAAACAAAATCCAATAATTAACAGTACCATACTAATAAAGGCCTCCAGAAGTATGGGATTGGAAGCAGTGGCAGACTTTATTTAATGGATAAAACATTGATAGTGTATGGATTCCGTAGCTACAAGCTACGGAAAGCCGCACGAAATTTTGTATTGCAGCTGTGTGCGGCTTGTAGCTACGTACCAACGAATAAAGCCTCAGCTGCACGAAATTTATGTATTGCAGCTGTGTGTAGCTTGTAGCTACGCACCAACAATTAAAGTATCAGATCGAATGAATAATTATTTTTTGCTGATTGTGTTAACGGTTATTACCCTTCGCGTCTCTGCTCAGGATCTCCAGTATCAAGATCCTCAAAACATGCCGGTAAAACCCACAAACACAGACTGTCAGGAGTTACCTGAGACTTTTAGGGATTTGTCTGAAGCTATTTCAGCAATTCAAAACACCCGCTTTCATTACGATCAAAAAATTAAAACAACCCGCAAGAGTGGCCTGATGCAAGTCAGGTTTGTGTCCTGTGATTTTAAGAAGGGCTTTCTAATGGTCCGTTACGATGGCGAGGATCAGGTTTATCCAAACATTGAACTACAACTCTGGGAACAATTCCAGCAATCCGCCGACATCGATGGATTTTATTTTGAAAATATTGAGCATCTTAAAACAATTGCCTACAAATGAACCAGATAAAGAATATTTTTAAGTTCCTAAAAGCGCTGAAAGAAAACAACTCCAGGGATTGGATGCAGGCCAACAAACCTGAATACTTACAACAAAAACAGGCGTTTGTCGAGTTAGTGCAAAACACCATTGAGGGGCTGTCTGGTTTCGATCATAGTGTGGCGGAATTAGTGCCCAAAGACTGCATCTTTCGTATTAATCGAGATATTAGATTCTCAAAAGATAAAACTTTATATAAATCTCATTTTGGTGCGTACATGGCCGCTGGAGGAAGAAAATCCATGCTTCCTGGCTATTACTTGCATCTGGAACCCGGAAACAAATCTTTTCTTGCGGCTGGCCTCTATCGTCCGGGAAGCGATCTGCTGCACAAGGTAAGACAGGAGATTGACTATAATGGGCAGGACTTACTATCTATTGTAGAAAAGAGTTCGTGGAAGAAAGAATTTGGACAGTTGGAAGGGGAACGTCTAACCAAGGCACCTAAGGGATATTCCATGGACCACGAATTGTTAGAATACCTTCAATTAAAAAGTTTCATGGCAGTATTGCATTTGAAGGACCCGGAAGTAATTTCCACAGATTTCCAAAAGCATGCTATCAAAAAATTTAAACGCATGTATCCGCTGGTCAATTTCCTGAATACAGCTATCTCCTGAATCTGACCCGGGTACTTTTTGAATTGGTATTGAATTTTTTACCAGCGGTCAATCTATTTATTTTGAGGAAGCTATGGAATGAGTATCTGTTCTAAATTCCTCTTTTATGAAAACTTTTTCAGTATTGATTTTATTAAGTGGTATACTATTTTATTCAGCTCAGGCTCAGGAACAGTCCTATGTTCCAAACGCCAGGCAGGCTGTTCAGAAATCACGAATGCAGCAACCCCAATACTACCAAATAACCCAGAACCCGGTAAATAAGCAACAGGGATCATTGCTGGTGGCATCCAAGCCCAAACAGGTAAATTACCAACTGGAACGTCCGGTTGCGATTGATGACCCTAAGCGACGGGGTAAAAAAAGCGGGGAATCTACCTTCGCCAAATTGGCTAACAACAGTAAATGGTAGGGGACTTATAGCGGTTACTGTCGGAGAGCAGTGCTATCCGCTTCATCAAAGTTAAAAAATTCACCCTCGTCAAGTTCCTGTGGGGTATCCTTCACTCCTTTGTTCCGGACAGCGTTGCGAAACTCCCATTTTTCTTCTTTCAGATCTTGTTTGATCTTATCTTTTACCGCTGCCTTGTCGTAAACTACCTGGTAATCGTGGGTTGTACCAGTGATTTTCAGGAATAAGTTGGTGCTTAACCCGTCGTCTTCCAGTGCTCCGAAGTACTCGTCTTTGTCTTTTGGGGCACTTTTTAGGGGCACCTTTAACCGGTAATTGATATCCTGATCAAAAGTATGAGTGCCATTGACTGTTATGGTAGTCACGTTTGATTGGACCACCATATTTGGCAGATGGATTTCCCGGTCTTTTATCAGGACATGGTTTTTTAAATCGGCAAACCTCAAACGCCTTAAATCCTGAGCATCGATATAGGTCGATAATTTTTGAAGTGGTTCAAAGTCATTTAGCTCCCCGTTTTTGATAATTAGTCCGGCGTCTACCACAAGATCAGAAGAGTTAAACCGAAGATGATCATCAAATGTCATATAGGTCTCAATTTCTGCGAAAGCCTGACCCCTCAGATGCCTGTCTACCAGAAAATCCTGACCAAAGTTCTCAAAGACATAAAACAAACTATCAAGATGGATCCCCTGGTAAGAAGACTGTGTATAAACCCTGATATGATTTTTTTGACGCCCATCAACACGGCCATTCATGGTTATCTTGCCACCCAAAGTTTCAAAACTTATATGTTGACCATGGGCTACCTGGTTTGATATACGTAATTCGCCCGCGATATCATTGCCTCTGAATCTTCTAAATTTCAGATGATCGATTTTACAATTAAAAACCAATGCAAGCCTCGGGTTAATCTCAAAAGAAGTATAGGATTGCTTACCTACCACCGTTTTATCCCGGGCTTGGGTATCGCCGGTAAGTAATTCATCGAGGTCAATATTTTGGGCCTGTAGATCCGCCTCGATACCTATTGGTTGATTTTTAGAGAAAATAAAGGAAATTATATTCCTGAAGAACCCATTGATAAGAAAGTCACTGTTGCCAATGACGCCCTTAAAATCGCTAATAGCAAGGTCCCGTCCATTAAAGAGGAAATGGCCACCAAAATTCCTAAATGGCAGACTGTTCTTTTCCAGGTTAAAGTCCAAATCGTTGATGAATATTTCTCCGGAAGTTTTAAACTTGTCTACAGAATTAGGGGTTTTCAGATAGTTTATGGGACCTTCAAATGCAATGTTCATTTTCATTGTCCCAGTGGCCTCTGTTACCTTTCCAGGGGGTAGAAAACGCTGCCATGAGTTCAGATCCAATGTTCCTTCAAAATCACCTTTTACATGATAGCTTTCCAGGTTCGTGATCTGAAGATTTCCACCAAATTGTTGTGATTCCATTACTCCCCGAACATCTTTCAGGGAAAGTGTAGCTTTAGACAGATCGTTTGCCTTAGCGCTGTGAAAGTTTCCAGATAAATATACTCCTTCGATGCCTTTCTGGTAACTTGGGTGGAAGAAGGAGGCATTTCTGCAACCAAAGTTTACATTGATTTCGGGATTTTCATCAGTCGCCACCGATCCAACAATCCGTCCCTCAAAATAAATCTTTCCTTTACTTTGGTACTTTCTGAATTTCTGACTGATATCTTCTGGAAGCAGGGATAATACCGTTTGAATATTTGTATCCTGAACTTTCAAAGATATATCCAGAGTATTATCAGACCCCCGATAATATCCACTTAATAGAAAGGTTGATTGGTTAATGGTTATTTCCGTTTCCCCAATGTCCCATTTCTTATCCTGCTGCAGATAGCGAATATTTCCCTGCAGAATCAGGGGCTTTTGTTTTAAGTATTGTTGTTGTCCAATGGTCAGGGCCTCCGAAGTTACCTCCCCTTCCAGTTGAACATCGTATATCTGTGCTTCGGACGATAGTGAGGCCATTACATCGTGTGCTTGCAATTTATATTCCTGATCTCTCAAAAGATCCAGATAGGTAATGGCTACATTTTGTAAATGTATCTTCTTTAATTTAAATCCGGCCTCTTTCTTATTGCTGCTGGTATCTTTTTTAACAATGGTAAAATTGTTATCACCAAGTTCCGTCTGCACCAAAAATATTCGTCCTTCCTCCATGTGGATCTGATCCACCACCCAGTGTCCCTGCAAGATATCCCAGGCATTGAAGGTACAATAAATGTTAAGTGCCGTGATAAGAGTGTCGGTAGGGCCCGGCAGGCTGCCATCGATAACCACATCACTCAATACTATCGAAACATCTGGGAATTTTTCCCACCAGGAGGCTTTGATGCCACCGGCATGAATAGGAGTATCTATTTTATGGTTGGCTTCGGCAATGAATCTTGAGACCAATTGGTCCTGATAAGTATATATAAGTACCGCCCCGGCCACACAAAACAGTAATAAAACCAGACCCAAAAAAAATAAAGACCTTTTTAGTAATCTCAGGGCGTCCAT
>CAZOJZ010000420.1:0-1996 GCA_964580205.1 uncultured Roseivirgaceae bacterium | reverse complement strand
TCTCTTTCAGGAATTGCACGATCGGGGAAACACCATAATTATGGTTACCCATGAAGACGATATTGCTCATTTCGCCCACAGGATTGTTCAGTTGAAGGATGGCTATGTAGAAGCTGATAATGTCAATAAAAGTATTGTACGATCCATTTCAGGCTAGCTAAAATGAAGATATACACCAAAGGAGGAGATAAGGGACAAACATCACTATTAGGGGGTGTCAGAGTGATTAAATCGCATATACGCATACAAGCATATGGAACTGTTGACGAACTGAATTCTTATATAGGTTTGGTGTCGGATCAGGAGGTAAACAAACAACGTGTAGAATCCATACGGGCCATACAAAGTGTACTATTTACTATTGGGTCCAATCTGGCAGCCAGTCCAAACCAGGACACTTCGAAACTTCCCGGGATTGATCAGGAACAGGTGAATATATTGGAACGTGCCATTGACACCATGGAGGAAAGCCTGCCTGTACTGAGGTATTTCTTGCTGCCAGGAGGCCATCAGAGTGTATCTTTCTGCCACATAGCCAGGTGTGTTTGCCGGCGGGCAGAACGTTTGGTTATTGAACTGAACGATTTTGAGCCTGTAGAACCAATAATTATTGCCTATTTAAACCGATTGTCAGACTACCTCTATGTGCTTTCCCGTAAAATGGGTCAAAAGCTTCAGGTTAAGGAAATACCCTGGAAAGGAAATTCATAACGTAATTCTAAAGGTACAAATTTGCAATTCGATTGCAAATTTGTACCTTTAACATATGATAAAAAGAAGGCTTGAAGAAAAGTTAACCCAACTATTTAAGCTATTTCCAATAGTTTCAGTCACCGGACCCAGGCAATCTGGTAAAACGACCTTAGTAAAAAATACCTTTAAGGATTTACCGTATGTTTCATTAGAAAATCCTGATGATCGCAATTTTGCCCTAGGTGATCCAAAAGGATTTCTTAATAATTACCCCAACGGTGCAATTTTTGATGAAGTGCAGCGAGTGCCGGATCTCTTCTCCTACTTACAAGGAATAGTTGACGAAAATAAATTAGCAAAATATGTTTTGTCAGGCTCTCAGAATTTCCTTTTGTCTGAACAAATTGGTCAAAGTCTGGCAGGAAGAGTAGGGATACTCAAATTAATGCCGTTCAGCATGACCGAATTGGAAGACGCCAGTTTATTATCGGGTTCTTTTGAACAAGTTGCCTTCAAAGGATTCTATCCAAGGATATTTGATCAAAAAATTAACCCGGAGGACTTTTATCCGAGTTATGTTCAAACCTACGTAGAACGTGATGTGCGTCAACTTTCTCAGGTAGGTAACTTAAATACATTTTCAACTTTTCTTAAACTATGTGCCGGCAGAACAGGCCAATTACTCAATTTATCCCAGTTATCAAATGATTGTGGGATTGCGGTCAATACAGTAAAGTCCTGGTTAAACATTCTGGAATCAAGTTATATTGTTTTCAGGTTGTATCCACATTACAAAAACTATAATAAAAGATTAACCAAGATGCCAAAACTGTATTTTCATGATACGGGTTTATTGTCTTACTTGCTTGGGATAAAAGAAGCGGCTCAAATTCATATACACTTCGCCAAAGGAGCCATTTTTGAAAATTTAATTATAACTGAATTGCTAAAAGGATTTTATCATTCCGGTAGAGAATCTTCTCTTTATTTCTGGAGAGACCATAAGGGTAGAGAGATTGATTTATTGATTGAACAAGCAGATAAACTTGTTCCTATAGAAATAAAGTCTGGGGTAACCAAATCACAAGATTACTTTAAAAATCTTAACTATTGGAATGGCCTTTCCGGAAATGACCCAAAAAGTTCCTACGTGGTTTATGCGGGTAGTGAAGATCAGCAAACAAAACATGGACTCTTAATGAGTTGGAAATCTTTCATCCATCATGAATTTTAATTTCACTGGTACCATTGCATCAAAAACCATAATGTAATACCTTCTAACCATGCCACAGCAAACCCGTCA
>CAZOJZ010000419.1:0-1827 GCA_964580205.1 uncultured Roseivirgaceae bacterium | reverse complement strand
CCCGCTGTCTTAAAGGCCCAGGAAGTTTCTTTAATTAAAACGAAAGTCACAGATGACATTAGTTTACTGGTTCCTTCGGAATTTATCCCCATGGGTCCCCAAGATATCCGTAATAAGTTTATTAGTTATAGAGAACCCATTGCCGGATATACTTCTGAAGACCGTTCGGTGGACCTGGTAATTAATGTTAGTAAAACACCCTGGAGCAATCAGGACATGGATCTGCTGAAAGAGTTCTATGAAAACAATATTAGAAACCTGTTTGATGAAGTTAATTTCATAAGAAACGAAGTCCAGGAAATTAACGGTCGGGATTATGCTGTTTTTGAGTTCACCTCAACGGTAAAAGGTGATCCCAATTCACTGCGCAACCAGGCCCCTGTCAACGATTATCGAATGGTATTGTATGCCGTTCAGGACTTTAGTGTTTATATATTTACCTTTTATTGTCCAACCCGGATAATGGACAGCTGGCAGGCCACGGCCCAAGAGATCATGTCAAATATCAGATTCAACTGACCAAGATGGAATTCACCGTATTTGGAGATGAGCATTACATGCAGTTGGCTTATAAAGAAGCTCTGAAAGCACAGGACCAGGGGGAGATACCGGTGGGTGCAGTAATAACATGCGGTCAGACCATAGTGGCAAAGGCGTACAATCAAATCGAAACACTTCAGGATGTAACCGCTCACGCAGAGATCCTGGCGATTACTGCAGCTGCAAATTACCTGGGGTCCAAGTACCTGACAGAGTGCACGTTATTTGTAACTCTGGAACCTTGTCCAATGTGTGCCGGGGCAATCTCATGGAGCCAGCTTCATCGTTTGGTATTTGCTGCTACAGACCCATCCAAGGGATTTACAAATTATCAAACCCCCAAGCACGGCCTACTTCATCCTAAAACCGAGGTAGATAGCGGGTTATCTGCCGGACCCTGTAAACAGCTTATTGAGGACTTTTTTCGGGAGTTAAGAAATTAGTATATTTGGTTACTACCATTTATTTTCAACTTATAAATCAATTTATATCATGGCTTTTGAATTACCTGATTTGCCCTATGCATTCGATGCATTGGAGCCCCATATTGATGCCCGTACCATGGAGATACACCATGACAGGCACCACGCAGCATATACTAGTAACCTCAACAACGCTATTGCCGGCACTGAGCTTGAGGGTAAAACCATAGAGGAAATACTTGCTAACGTTGGCAGCAATACGGCTGTACGGAATAATGGTGGTGGATTCTATAATCACAATTTATTTTGGACAGTAATGTCTCCCAATGGTGGAGGCGCTCCGGGGGCTGATCTGGCTAGTGCCATTGATAATCGATTCGGTTCATTCAATGAATTAAAGGATGAATTTTCAAGGGCTGGGGCCACCCGGTTCGGTTCTGGATGGGCTTGGTTGATAGTAGACGCAGCAGGGCATCTGGCAATAAGCTCTACCCCAAACCAGGACAACCCACTAATGGATGTGGCCGAGGTTAAGGGATCACCTATACTGGGTTTGGATGTGTGGGAGCATGCTTACTATTTAAACTATCAGAACAAAAGACCTGACTATATAAAGGCTTTTTGGAATGTGGTTAATTGGGACGAAGTAGCCAGCAGATTTGCTAGTGTTAACTAAAACGTCAAATTCAATTGTGGCAGCTTTCTGTAGCTTGGAGCTACGGAAGTATTCCGTGCAGTTTACTGGTTCGTAGCCAGAGGCTACGAACAGCTGCACATGCTACGAACAGCTGCGGATTTACTTATTCTGAATTTTCTTTAATTCCAAGATTTCATCTCTAAGCCGGGCGGCTTCTAGGAAATCAAG
>CAZOJZ010000418.1:0-22392 GCA_964580205.1 uncultured Roseivirgaceae bacterium | reverse complement strand
CTGTCTAATTTGTTGAAAATGCAGGCTTTGGAGTGAGGTGGTATAATTATAACTATTATTTTTTTGCAGCGCCTGATATGAATTATTTTGACCACTACCACAGAAGGGCAGGAATAATAATATTGCAAGAATTTGAGTTGGTAAAGACTTTACCTTCATGGCGTATTGCTCTTTATTACCCTTATTTTTTTTGTTTGGTATAGTGGAGTCCCATTTGTAGTTATTCCATTGATCACCATCAGATATGCTCCGGTAGCATCACCAGTGTAAAATTGCAATTGTGCTGATTTGCCTGATGTCATTGAAATATCAGGGTTCCAATATAGTGTATTTCGCCGGTCCGGAATCCGGCTATTTACAGATGTGGCTTCTCCATAGTCCGGATGATAAAACTCCATGGGGTTTTGTATGCTTTGACAAGATTTTCTTTCTATTATCAAGGGTAGTTCGATTCCGGCGAAGTCCTGGTTGTAGGTTTTTAGGTTGACCAACCCACTAAAAACTTTATTACCAATGAAGTATTTCTTAGTGACCACATCAATCGACTCAACCAGCAGCGGATCTATGTTCATTACCAACTTCGGGTCATTCATAGGTATACCATCCAACATTACCAGTGCAGGTTGATCAAAAAATACGTTGTTGGCCAGAGACTGAATATTGGTATATTCATCCCAAACGTAAAAGTTGGACGATCCGCCTTTTCTTCTATAGGATACAGGCCGGATATATTCCACGAACACCTCTTCAAGGCTTGGAAACCTGGTGTATCCATCTAAATAATACTGAGATACCGGCTGACCATAAAATGGTGTCTCCCTGTTTGTCTTCAATTTTTGATGTCCATGGATCTTTGTATACTCCTGGTAGAGGTTTGACACCTGCATATTTACGGATTGACCTTCAATAAATTCAATGGTGCTGGAGTTCAATTGTAATGAGGGCGTTGTTGATTCAGGTGGTCTTTTGTCAAATGGATCCAGTAAAGTAATATTGGTCTCTTGGTATTTTGTTGACCAAAAATATAGATGCTCATAGTCTATTCCCGGCGGTAATTCCACGGCAAAATTGTTGGAATCAACGCCTACTACCTCATAAGTCCTGGGGGCTTTTCCTGCAATTGAAACAAAAAGATTGTTTTCAATGTCATCATCCTCAATGATTTCGATTTTACCATAAATAATAGGACCAACGGTTTCCGGGAAATAGTGTGAGTTTCCTTTATCTTGCTCAGCCGATAATTCTTGGCCTTCAGGATCCACTGCGTTAAACAAAATATTATTGCCGATACTTTCCAATTGGTGATAGTAAGGGTACACAGCAACAGATAGGGTATATACCTGATCCTCTTGATTACCTGAGGTCACCAAGTCTACCATAACTGCTTCCCGAGTGGAGTAAATTTCTTTGTTGGTTATAATCTTTATGGTGGGGCCTGACAATCGTTTTTCAGTCCCAGTATTTGAAGGTAATATCAAATTCACCGCTGATTCTTCCCTGGTATAACTGTTTTCCGGAAATGCATTGAGTGGGTTGAACACCATAATCCTTTGTTGATAGAAATATTTTTGATGGTGGTTGCGCATCCAGGCAGTATAAGCACGGAGCACATAAGACCCTGTTGCGAGTTTTGTGCTCAGCAATATTTGGCCATGCCCAATACCTGATTTGAGCGAGGTCTTAACCTGCATTACCGGTTGATTGTCTGAATTTAAAAGCTCTACATACAATACACTACTTAATTCTGTGAGATGACCATTACTTAAGTTTGTGCAATATGCTTGAAACCAAAGGGTTTCACCGGTTAAATAATAGGGCTTATCGGTATGAACAAATACCTTTTCCGGAGATGTCTCTGGGCTGAAATTCTGGGCAATAAGTACCATTGGCGATACCCAAACAATTAAAACATACGGCAACAATTTTTGCTTCATACAGGTATCATTCTGGCCAATAGTCTGGCTTTTCCAAGGCTCCACCATGGTAAGTACAATCACTACATGGAACGGTAGTGATTATATATCCTGAAATATTTACGAATTCACGATAAAAATCATAAAACACCAACCCCCGATCCAGGGCATTAAAAACTTCCTTATCCGAAGTGCTACTCTTCTCGATAATGTAGGTATCGACCAGGCAATCATTAAACAGGCTTACATCCACCTGTGTGTCCTCCGGCAAATCAGATCTATCCAGAAATATCCTTTTGGCGGAAATAGAGCTGGCGGAAAAGTATCCGAGTACCGGTTCGTCTGAGTTAATCCTATGAATATTCCCGGTTATCGATTGAGGTTGCTTATCGAATAGCGTGCCCGATTCATTAACTGTTTCCTTTAGACCTTTCCAAAAAAGGTACTCATCCTGATCCAAAGCATATTGATTCACTAAAAGACTATAAAGTATCCGCAAACGGGGTGTTTGAGTAGTAATGAACAATATGGGATGGCGTGAAATAATATCTCTGTCATTCTGAGTGGAAGAGGCTACGTCAAATGAGGTGGAAGGTTGATCTATCCAACAGACCGCCTTTAATTCGATTAGACTGGTATTATCGTTGCCTAAATATTCATATTGCGGTGAATATGGAACAGTATAATGCCAGGTTTCAGTCCATGTGTATCGATAATATTCGGTCTTGTTGGTTGGGTCGTGCGTGTCTACAAATGTTTGAATTCCCTGTAGTAGCCCTTCCTCAGCCTGTTCCTCTTTATAGGTGAAATACACACTATCAATGGGTGGGCTTTGCTTTAATAATTTCCAATCGGATTGATAGGTCTCCTCATTTCTTGTCTGAATTGAGACACGGTATTGCTCCCCAATTTCTCCCCGGATACCATCTTCTGAAGTAAAGTAATAACCTTCCGATGCTTCCACCAAATTTTCTATTTCCCCTGAGGCGCTTTCGATAGCCACGCTAGCCCCAGATTCTGCTGGGAAGTCCAAACTCCCCAGTGGGCTGCTTCTGGACAGCTTTACCATATAAGGGCCTGGTTGGTCAGTGATCATACCGTTTACTACCAATAAACTGTTACCAGCAGGAACTTCAACATCAAACGGCTCACGGCAATTCTGGAGGAGTATTAACCACATAGTATATTGAAAAAGGAGTTTTAACCGTACCATCAGAATTTAAAGTTATAGGTGATGGTAGGTATTGGCTGGGCAAAAATGGAAAGCTGATAAACCTGAACGTTTCCATTGCTGGAATCTGTAAAGACAGAGAAGGCATTATCTCGCCCCAATAGATTATAGACAGAAAATGTCCAGGAGCCGTGGGCCAATTTTCCAACCTTATGATTCCCCTCCAAATTAATGGCAACATCAACTCTCATGTAATCCGGTATTCTGAATTGATTACGATCTGTAAAGAATGGGATTACCTGACCATTGAAATTATATTGAGTGAAGGGTAAAGTAGTGGGCCTTCCGGTATGATAGGTGTAGTTCACAGACATATTTACCCTTCGATTAAATTTGTAATTGGTAATCAAAGACAAGTTGTGTGGTTGGTCAAAATTTGATGGATAATATTCGCCGGAGTTTATCCGTTCTTCCGGGAATGAGCTGGTGGCTTGTACTTCACTTCTGGAGTAGGTATAAGACAGCCAACCGTTGAGCTTGCCTGACTTTTTCCGTAACAAAAATTCCACACCATAGGACCTTCCTTTGGCATTTATAATATCTGTCTCCAAGACTTCATTAACCAACAAGTCAGCTCCACTTTTGTACTCCAGCAAGTTGTCCACGGTCTTATAGTAGCCTTCTATAGACAGCTCCAGTCCGTTTTGGTAAAAGGTTCTGTACAATCCTGCCGAGTATTGCAGTCCTATTTGTGGCTTAATATGTTGATCGCTTAACCTCCATACGTCTGTAGGAGCTATTGCAGTAGTATTGGTTAGTAGATGGATATATTGTCTGGTTTTATCAACGCTTAATTTTAGGGACAGGTTGGGATTCAGTATATAGCGTAAAGAAAATCTGTATTCCAAACCTCCGTAGGTCTTAACCAGTTCGCCGTTCTGATAATTCACGGTGTCGGTTATAAAAATAACTTCTTTGCTAAATCCCGGCTGGTAGGAATATACTTGTTGAGGACCCAATCGTCCAAATCCTGATAATCTAAGACCCCCATATAAACTTAGTTTAGGGGATATTACAAATTCGTCTCCAATATATACCGCACCCTCTACACCTTTCTCCTGTTCCAGGTTTACAGCTTTTATATTTGAGTCTGTTCCGGGACTTATAGTACCTGGATTTAATTTGTATGCTGTTGCACTTAATCCAAACTTCAAACTATGAGCGTTGAGGAAAACGTCAAAATCTGCATTCAGGTTACCCTGATTGATCCGATAATCCAAATCGAAAGCCAGTTCCGGTGTATGAGTGCTTTGGATATTGTAGGTATAGTTGGTGTAACTCGAAGAGAAATGCCCGAAGAATTTATTACTAAATGTGTGCCGCCACTGCAAATTTGCCCCGGTGTTAGAATAGGTATACAAAGTGTCAGAATTGAGACGAAACCGGTCCCTGCTGTGATAAAAGGAGGCGCTAACGGTGTTTTTGGAATCAAACTGATGGGTCACTTTTCCTATAACATCCGAAAATGAGGCACTACTATTATTGAATACCGGATCATCCAATAGCTTAAGTATGTAATCAGAATAGGTTGAGCGAATACCCAGTAAGAAAGAACTGGTGTCTTTCTTAATCGGCCCTTCCAGCGTAATACGCCCGGTTATTGGTGAAATGCCCCCGGTTATGGTTAATTTCTTTTTATTTCCGTCGCGAATACCGATATCAAATACCGATGAAATCCTTCCCCCATACTGAGCCTGTATACCACTTTTATACAGATTTGCACTCTTGATCACATCAGGGTTGAAAACAGAGAAAAAACCAAAAAGATGACTGGGATTGTAAACAACGGTATTGTCCAACAGTACCAGGTTTTGATCAGTATTTCCACCTCGTACGTTGAATCCGGAAGCGCCCTCTCCAACGGATTGCACCCCTGGAATTGTAAGGGCAATTTTCATAACATCTATCTCTCCCAGAGCGGTAGGAATATTTTTTATGTCCTTAATGTTTAATCTGATAACTCCCGTTTGAATACTTTCGACATTGTCCTTTTCATCGGAGATCACTATCTCAGTCAGTGACACCACTCTTTCTTCCATTTCAATGTTCAACTGCCCATCGCCGTGAATGGTAACCTGTGGAATAATCTCCTGCATCCCTATAGATTTAAAGTGCATTTGAGTATTGCCTTTGGGCAAAGAGATCAAATAATACCCAAAAGCGTCTGTAGTGGTTCCGACCAATGGTTGTTCCACGAATACCGACACGCCTACCAGCGCTTCGCCAGAATTAATATCTCTGATGTAACCAAAAATGGAGGCATTTCCACGGATAAACCTTTGCTGCGGATCTCCAATAGTGTAACTTATTTGGGTCTTTTTACGAATAGGATTTTGACCTAAAGAAATATCAGGTAGAGATTCCTGAAAATTGTTTGGAGTTACTTCCGAACCTTTGGGCCACTGAGAAACCACTTGATAGTCTTTGGTGATGATCACTTGGCCCTCTGAAACATAAAAGCTTAAGTTGGTGTTTTGAAAAATTTCTAATAAAAATTCCTCCAACGGTAGCTCTTCGGAGGTGGTAGTTACTTCGAAACCAGACACCCATGCCTCTGGAAAGAAAAACTTTATTGGATACCTGGCCTCCAGGTCATTTACTACTTGCTCCCATGGTACATTGTGGTATGCGGCATCAATGGAAAGAGATTGGATTTGTCCATAGGCAAACCAAGGAGCACAGCAAAAAACCAAAACCCAAAACCTCATCACATCTATATTATGCTATTACCCCATCATGTACTCCTGTACCAAAAGGCACAATCGATAATATAACTAAAAATCCTGATTTTTGTCATTGTGGGCCTTGCAAATAGTCGTAAAATTTCCCAATCATATAGGATATGTAGGCCTTTATATCTACTTATATCAAACAATTATTCACATAATGTTACAGTGCTGTAGGCTATACAGCGTTGTAACATGGAATGATTATTTCTCAAATACCACTTCTCCTCCTACCACAGTTTTAGCCACCTCAAATGACCCATTATCAAATTCAAACAAGATCAAATCTGCCCGCTTACCCACGGCTATCTCACCTCTATCATGCAGATTCAATAATCGGGCAGGGTTTCTGGTTGCCATGTCAATGGCATCCTTCAGTGTACATCCGGTAAACTTGATCACATTCTCTATACCACGGGTAATGAGGAATGAAGCACCTGCAAGTACATTTTCAGATAGCAACATAATGGCTCCTTCCTCGGTCATAACCAATTCCTGCCCAAAATCCTGGTAGCGCCCCGGAGGCATTCCAGCCAAACGGGTAAGATCGGAGACCAATACGGTATTATCAGGGCCTTTGGTCTTAAAAAATGTCCTGACTTCTTCCCTGGTCAGATGAAATCCGTCAACAATTATACTGGCGGTCAAACGATCATCTGCTAATTGCGGCCACAGTGGATTATGATGACGGTGAATGGTATTGGCACAGCCGTTTCCTAAATGAGTGGATACCGTGGCCCCCATTTCTATGGCTTCATTTATATCATCGGTCAAGGCTGCGGTATGACCAATGGCCACTACAATGTTCTTTTCCCGACACTTGCGGATGAATTCCATAGCCCCTTCAAGCTCCGGAGCAATGGTAACTTCTATAATTCTGTTACCTGAAGCACTGTACCATTTTTCGAACTCTTCCCAATCCGGGTCTCTGATCCACTCGAGATTGTGTGCACCTCTATAACCGGCCTCAGGAGAAATAAAAGGTCCTTCAAGATGAAACCCCGGTATTGACTGTGCCAAATGGCTATCTTCAAGCAATTGATTGAGGTTTTCAAAACTCTTTAGCAGTACCTCATCAGTTTGTGTAGTTAGCGTTGGCAGATAGGTGGTAATGCCTTTTGACCAAAACCCTTCGGTCACTTCTTTTAACCCCTCGGCATCCAGATCGCCTCCGACAAATGAATGGGAGAGATAACCGTTTACCTGATGATCGATGAGCCCAGGCGCTACAAGATAGTTGTTCCCTTGGCCCAGCTCGGCTGGTCGTTCAATTTCACTGATCATGCCGTTCTTAACGGTTATTTGGATAGGTGCGTTGTCAGCATAGTATATTCCTTCAATAACAATTTCGAGGGCATCATCATCCATAGGAGTCGTTGATTTCTTACAGCTTAAAAGTAAAGTAAAAACCAATAGTGCTGTACACAGTGTTCTACTAAGTAAAAAAAACTTATTCATATGTTTTAAACATTTTATTATCAAAATTTGATTTATCTATGAAATCCATAATTGTACGACAATATAATTAATCGGAATATATTATAAGTGTTTTAGTCAGGCAACGAAAAACAGTAGAACTTATCTCCCGGCCTGGTTTCAGGCTTACCCCCTCCACCTGCAGCAATTACTACAAATTGCCTTCCATTCACCTGGTAAGTGGCCGGCGTGGCATAGCCCCCAGCTTCCATTTGAAACTCCCAAAGTAGTTCACCGGTTTCTTTGTCATAGGCGTGAAACCGCTCATCCATGCTGGCCCCAATAAAGATCAATCCTCCTTTGGTTACTATTGGCCCACCCATATTAAACGTTCCTGTTGGCGGAAACCCTCTGGCCTCTAATTCCGGATAGGTACCTAATGGAATCTGCCAGCGAATTTGCCCTTCATTTAGGTCTATAGAACTAAGAGTTCCCCATGGAGGAGCATTAGCTGGAAAACCCTCATGGTCCTTCAAAGGATTATGCCCAGTAGACACGTATGGGGCATAAGAGGAAAGTGTAAAATTGGCAGCGGTGGTATCAATGGTAACATCCCTACCCTCTTTCCAAAGGAAAGCTATTATTGCTTGTTTCTCAGCATCTGAAAGTGAGGTAAACTTGGGCATTTGGCCCTTGCCTTGAATCAATATCTGATGTACTTCCTCCTTAGTGCGGGCCTGTCTGCCACTGGTGATGTTTTGTAATGAGGGTGCAACATTACCATTGGGATTTCCTTGTCCGTGGCACCAAGAGCATAATGTTTGATAAAGACCCTGCCCAAGCTGGTACTGTGATAGCTCATTATTTGGTTTTGTTTTAACCATCGATATCCATTCAACCTCATTACTGCAATTTACTATTAGATTTTGTGTTGCTGGATCAAATGCTGCTCCTCCCCAATCAGTACCGCCGTTAAATTGGGGAAGAACCGCTGAAGCATTCAATCCGGGTGGATTAAATATACTTCCCAGTCTCATATCTTTGATCCGCTCCAAAACGTGTTGCTTGGACTCCGGGCTTATGTCGGTAATATCGGCCGTGGCAAAAGATTGTTTTGCATATCTCATTGACTCAGGCGGAAACGGTTGTGTTGGCCAGCTCTCCTCTCCCGGGATATTTGACTGCGGTACCGGCCTTTCTTCAACCGGAAACAGAGGATTTCCTGTCTCCCTATCCAGAACAAATAAATGTCCCATTTTTGTGGCCTGGGCTACCGCGTCGATTTTCCTGCCATCCTTTTGAATAGTAACCAGGTTAGGCTGGCAGGGAATATCATAGTCCCAAATATCATGATGGACCACCTGGTAATGCCAGATTCGCTCACCGGTTTCCGCATTTAGTGCCAGAATACTATTTCCGAACAAGTTCTTTCCCTTTCTATCACCACCCCAATGATCGTAGGTAGGCGAACCGGTACCGCAAAACACCATCCCGCGATCATGGTCAACTGTAAACCCTCCCCATGAATTTGCTCCACCTGATCTTTTCCAGGCGTGCTCGGGCCAAGTTTCATACCCAAATTCTCCTGGATGTGGAATGGTGTGAAAAATCCACTCAATATCTCCGGTCCATACATTATAAGCTCGAATATGACCTGGAGCTGCAGGAGTTGGACCTTCACCCAGTGTTGAGCCCAGAATCAACAAATCTTTATAAACGATTCCGGGAGTTTTAGCAGTAACCCATAGCGTACCCACGTCTCTTTCCAATCCAGTATGCAAATCTATTGCTCCGGAATTTCCAAAAGACGTGATCAGCATTCCATTATCCGGATCCACGCAATAGAGATATGAACCTGCGACAAAAAACAACCGTTCCTCCGCTCCATCTGACCAATAAGTAACTCCTCTGCTTACTCCATGACCGCCCCTCCAATGAGGTGGATCAAAAACCCAAAGCTCTTTACCTGTTGATGCTTGTAATGCTATTAGATTTAACCCTGGAGAGGTTATGAACATTTTATTGCCAATCACTATTGGGTTACTTTGAATGGTGGATGGAGGTACATTGTTCATATCACCGGTACTGTAGATCCAAATCGGTTTTAGCTGGTGTACATTATGCTTATTGATTTGATCTAATGTCGAATACCTGGTCCCTTGGCTGTCACCACTGTAGACCTGCCAGGTGGTATAATTTTGATCTGGGGGGTTGCAGCCTACTAATAACAGAAACATGAATCCCTTTATTAAAGGGCTTTTGAGAATTGTCATAATTGACTTATTTACCCCCAAACCGATACCCGGCGTTCACTACTTGCCATCATAAAATACCAAGCAACTGGGACTTGGAAGTTCTACTGATGAAATATACTTTTTGATCAACCCTGATTGATCCAGTTTTAAAAGCACTACTTCATCGGAATTTTGATTGCCGGCGACCAGAAATTTGCCAGAAGGTGATATGTTAAAATCCCGGACTATGCCGAGGTGGGTACCAAAATTCTGAATCATTTTTACCTTACCATTAACATCTATTTCGAATACAGATATGCTGTTGGATCCTCGATTTGAGCTATAAATATATTTACCGCTGGGATGAATCCGCACGGCGGCGGCTGAGCTTTCGCCCTGAAAATTATCTGGTAAGGTGCTAATAATGTCGATGACTTTAAATGTTCCTTTTTCATACAGAACTGAGGCAAGCGTTGAGTTCAGCTCATTTAAAACATAAAGCCATTTATTGTTAGGATGGAATTCCAGATGCCTTGGGCCTGACCCTGGTGGTAACTCAATATAGGGCTGGCTTTGGTGTGTTTGCATCTTTCCCTGCTCATCAAATCTGTGGATCATTACCTTATCGGTACCCAGATCAGCGGTTAATACAAATTGATTGTCAATGGTGGTATTGATATAGTGGGCATGAGGGCTTGACTGGCGTTTTTGATTGACACTATTCCCGGTAAATTGTTGGAAGTATTGATTACCCCCCAGATCACCGTTCGGTTTGATTGCATACTGGGCAATGCTGCCACTGGTATAGTTAGCGGTAAACAAACTTTTGCCATCCCTCGCTACTGCAATATGGCAGGGATTAAGGCCCATACTGGAAACTTCGCCGATTTCTTCTAACTCTTCCCCATCATTCAGCACCTTAAACGCTCTAAGTGTATGTTGATCGGTACCCATGGAATCCGTACTTACGGCATACAGAATGTTTTCGTTTAAAGCAAGGTACCCAGGTCTCTTCCCTGCCTTTAGTTTTCTAAGGATCTTTAGTGTCCCCTTTTTCTCATCCAACTCAACCAGGGCCACCGATTCGATTTCATCACCATTGGTGGTACCCACAAAGATTAAGGTATTTTGGGCCGATAAAGAAGTGCCATAAAAGAGACAAAAAAGAACCGCTAGTGGGATTACCATTAAATGCTTCATGTTGTATTAAGTTAATTCCAATTCACTTTTCTACTATTCAAAAACCAATTCTCCAAAGAATTCAGGCATATGAAACCTAGGAGTTGGATAATCAACCTTTGACCAGGTGAGCCAATGTGGATGAGAAGTTTTATCTGCGATCTTGTAGAAGTTTGCCCGCCATACGGTGCCGCTTTCCGGAATGGTTAAATCGTTATATTTCTTTAACATTGAAAACGGAATGGCATATTCTAAATACCAAGTAGTTTTTTTCTTGATTTCCTTTGGTATCAATCTGGGCAGAGTATGGGCCACTCTCATTTGATTAATATCATCTTCAGTGATATTTATAGATCCCTGTTTTGTAAAATCCTGATGATGAAATAGCATAGTACCCCCGCAATTCATCTCCAGATTGAAGTATTCAGTACCTCCTAAATTATCAGGTATGAAAAAAAATTCAACACAGCTATCACGAAACACCGGATCCTGATGCTCTTCTGCGACAGCTCGTACATATTGATCGTCAACGCGCCAAATTAGGTATAGATTTTTATCATCGTAAGCTATTTTCGCCTGAACTTTCGGAAAATGTTCAGGCTTTTCTCCCATGAAGTTTTTTAAACTAATGGCTTTTATGCTTTGCCATACAGGCTTTTGCCAGTTAGCATCTATTGAAATTGATTCATCTATTCTGGTTACGGTATGACTTTTGTATGTATCCTGTGCAATTGCATGCAATAGAACCATCTGCAAAACCAGGGCGGTTATAATTTTACTCATTGATCAGTTATTTATTAAACTAGATTGGTCAAAATCAACTTCTTTTATGTCAATATATCTACATTTACTTTTTCTTTCTTAGTTTTCTCAAATATATTCATTGAATCCGTGGTTTTAAAGAGCTCTACCCTATGAAGATAACCGTATTACTGACGTTGGCATTGTTACCAATTGGCACTGTATACTGTCAACAACCCATTCAGGAAAACGCAGTCACTTCTCAGTCTTATGACCATCGTATCCCATCTGACCGACAAGAGGTCCGGGAATCTCCAGCAGCGAAAAACATTATCCTGTTGATAGGTGATGGAATGGGTCTTAGCCAAATATCCTCTGCGTTTTACTACAAGGAAACACTACCTCACTTCGCACGTTTCCACAATATTGGTTTGATGAGGACCTCCTCTACTGAACGAATTACTGATTCAGCAGCAGCGGCCACCGCCTTTTCAGCAGGCAAAAAAACCTATAACGGCGCCATTGGAGTGGACTCCGATACTATATCCATTCCTACCATTGTAGAAATACTTTCTGATGAAAAGTGGAAGACCGGTGTGATTTCAACTTCTTCCATAACACACGCAACGCCCGCTGGTTTTTATGCGCACGTCAAATCCAGGGCGATGGAAGAAGAGATTGCAGCTCAACTGAGCACCTCGGAAATAGATTTTATCGCAGGGGGAGGTTTGGGTTTTTTCACCGACTCTACCAGAGCAGATGGTCAGGACTATCTTCAAACCCTGAAGAACAATGGTTTTACCGTCCAAACTGAAAAACTAAGCTCCGCCGTTTACCCAAATAAAAAATATGCTTTCCTATTAGCAGATAACCAAATGACTACCGTACTGGAGGGACGTGGAGATTTTCTACCCCAGGCTACCAAGCTGGCCCTGAACTACTTGTCTGCAAATAGTGATAATTTCTTTCTTATGGCTGAAGGAAGCATGATCGATTGGGGTGGCCATGGCAATAATGCGGATTTTTTGGTATCGGAAATGATCGACTTTGATGAAGCGATTGGAATAGCCCTTGATTTTGCAGAAAAAGACGGGAATACGCTGGTAATCGTGACCGCCGATCATGAGACCGGCGGTTTCACATTGTCAGCAGGTAAAAATTACGATGAAATTAACCCCACATTTTCCAATGGAGGTCACTCAACAACCTTGGTACCAGTTGCGGCATATGGTCCCGGGTCAGAACTTTTCCGTGGGATTTATGAAAACACAGAAATTTTTCATAAAATGATGCGTGCTGTTAGTCATTCAAAAAGCAATTGAAGTCCGTTTAAAATCTATCCTAATGAAAAAATATCTAATTATTCTTGTGGTACTAGCACCACAAGTCCTACTATCTCAAACACGGAAAATTACCTTTCCGGATGTTCCCGGGTACCATACACTGGTGTGTGATCTGCACCAACATACTGTATTTTCGGATGGCAGTGTTTGGCCGGACATAAGAGTCCGTGAGGCCATTCTTGATGGTGTTGATGCCATATCGCTAACGGAGCATATAGAATATCAGCCTCATAAAGCCGACATTCCGCATCCGGATCGAAACAGGTCTTTTGAAATCGCTAAAGAATATGCCAAGGACAAGGACCTGATAATTATTCATGGAGTGGAGATCACCCGTTCAATGCCACCGGGCCATGCCAATGCCATATTTATAACAGATGCGAACAAACTGATTATCGATGATCCCATCGCTGCCTATCGGGAAGCAAATGCTCAAGGGGCCTTTGTTTTTTGGAACCACCCACATTGGCCCAGACAAAAACCAGATGGAATAGCTGAACTGACCGAAATGCATAAGACTTTAATATCAGAAGGTTTACTGCATGGGATTGAAGTGGTAAACGAAAACACTTATTCTGACGAAGCTTTGACCCTTGCCCAGGAAAACAACTTGACCATAATGGGGACCTCCGACATACATGGACTGGTCGATTGGCTGTTTGACATCCCCGGAGGCGGACATCGCCCAGTAACATTGGTTTTTGCCAACGAAAGAACGGAAGACGCTATAAAAGAAGCCCTGAAGGCCCGAAGAACGGTGGCTTGGTTTAAGAACAACCTGATAGGAAATGAAAGCGAACTAGGACCACTGCTTAAAAGTTGCCTGGAAATAGGAGAAGCCCACTATTTGGATGAAACCAGTGTGTTGGTAGCTGAAATCAAGAATAACTCTGATGCAAGATTTGTTTTAAGCAATTCATCAAAGTACACATTTCACCTCAATACCGACATAATAGAGGTTCCGCCGCAATCTTCTATAGAACTTCGAATAAAAACCAAAGAAAAACTTGCCTCTGTTGAATTGAACTTCGAAGTGCTAAATGCGATAACCTCACCGGGAAATCACCCTGAAATAATCCTGGAATTCGAAATTAACCAGGATTAATAAATTGCAGCGTAAAGGATCAACAACAGGCTTTATATAATAACCATTTGATATAATAAAAACCATTGATTACTATTACTGACCACTAAAAAGAAATACCATGTCATCCAGAAGAAAATTTGTAAAAAACACAGTAGTTGGAGGATTAGGACTCACGTTTATAAGTACGGCAAAATCCTATTCCCGGATCATGGGTGCCAATGACCGGATAAATGTAGCGGTCATGGGGACCAACAGCCGGGGACACGCCCTTACCAAGGTATTCATAGAATCAGATAATGTAGTGATATCCTATATCTGTGATGTGGATTCCAATGTTGTGAACAAAACTGTGACTATGGCCCATGAAGCACAGGGCTCCAAACCAAAAGGTGAAAAAGACATCCGAAAGGTATTGGAAGATAATGATCTGGATCTGTTGGTAATTGCCGCACCGGATCATTGGCATGCTCCTGCAACCATTATGGCACTTCAGGCGGGTAAACATGTTTATGTAGAGAAACCATGTGGACAAAATGCCCGGGAAGGCGAATTAATTATAGAAGCTCAGAAAAAATACGGAAAAGTAGTCCAAATGGGCAACCAACAGCGTTCTGGAATATTTGCTGAGACTGCGCTGAAAGATATTAGAGACGGGGTAATAGGTGATGCTTATCACGCCAAGTGCTGGTACGCGAATAAGAGACAATCCATAGGTCATGGTAAACCGGCATCGATACCTTCCGAACTTGATTATGAACTTTGGCAAGGCCCGGCACCCCGGGAGGACTACAGGGACAATGTGATACATTATAATTGGCATTGGTTCAAAAATTGGGGCACAGGAGAAATTTGCAATAATGGAACACATGCCATTGATGTAGCCCGATGGCTGTTGGAGGTTGAATACCCAACCAAAGTAACCTCTGCAGGCGGCAAGTATCATGTGAATGATGACTGGGAATTCCCTGATACGCAAACTGCCGCTTTTGAATTCGGTGATAAAAAATCCATAGCATGGGAGTGCGTGAGTCGAAATGGCATGCCGACTTATGGTCAATCTACCGGAACCTTAATACAGGGAACCAAGGGTAATATGTTAGTAAATACTAGTGGTTATATACTGTTTGATGAATCTGGAAAGCAGGTTAAGGAACTTCTTAGTGACTCCAAGCTTGATACTTCAGATCTGGTGGGAGTCAATAAGCTTTCACACAATCATGTGGCAAATACCTTGAATGCAATTCGAAAAGGAGAGCCACTGAACTCCCCAATACAGGAAGGACACAAGAGTGTTTTATTGTGCCATCTTGGTAACATCGCCCAGGAGGTGGGCAGAACCATTCATATCGATGAAACCAATGGGCATATTGTTAAGGACAAAAAAGCAAGTAAGTTGTGGGGAAGAGAATACGCCAAGGGATGGGAACCAGTGGTGTAGGGGAGATCTAAGATCTCAGATCTCAGACCTCAGATCTGCAAAACCCTGCTTCCCCTGTTCAAAAGCATTAAGTACTTCTTGCTTTGCCTGCTCATTAGGAAAACTTCCAGATTCATCCAACCAATTGATCACGTTCTGAAGATAGCGTACAAAATAGTTAGCATCGTCACTGGATCTTACCGGTTGGTTGTTAATCTCAATATAAACCGGACTGGTGTGAGAAAATGTAACTTCAGGTCTTAAGGTACCATAGTACCTGTTAAGATATGTAGGGCCGCCGCCACTATTCCTTCGCTGAGACATACTCAATCCCTTACGTGTATCTTCCTGAGTAAGTTGATAAGCCCTGGCTGCCAGCCACACACTTTCCTTTGTTTGGTATTTGATATCAATTGCCGCATGAAATGCACCTTCAGGTATTGAAACCTCCTCAATCAGTTCTCCGTTAGCAATAATTTCAAGCCGATCGATAGGCATTTGGCTCCACACTTCTGCTTGCAGCCGATGTCCGCTATTGGAGGAGCCATCCAGAATACTGCCCGGTGGTTTATCGTCCACTTTGAAAGATAAAAATGGAGAATTACTGACAAAGGTCCTGCCTTCATTCAGGGCGTCAATCCAGTTTCCATAGTTAAAATCACCATCAACCTGAGCGTACACCCGGTTTGCGCCAACGGTGACGAAATTACCCATTTTGTCGGTGCCGGCAGTTACAGGCATTTTAAACCCGCAATTGAGCAAGCGGTACCAAAGCTTCAGGCCTGAGTTCATCCTTACTTCAGGGACTACATCCGAGACAAAAATAGGTTGGTGAAATGGATCAATGGTACACAATAATTCTATGGCGTCCACCTTTTTAAGTATAATGCCTAACGGGCCTTCCAATCCTGGCCAGGCGGCAAAATGTGCCCATGAAACATGTCCGCCCTGAGCATGGGCCTCATCCATGGCATCTATATTAAGTGGATATTGGTGCGCTCGTTGCTCAACAGATGGTTCTATAAGCCTTTCAGTAAGGTTTAATAAATTAATATGCCCCAGTCTATCTTCCCGATACTCCTGGTTGTAAAAAATAAGGTGCTCGGGGTCTGATGCACTATCGATTTTTCCTTTAAAATTTTGGTGATCCCTGGTAAAATCGGAGATAAGAAGATTACAAACATTCAAATCCTCGGCTTTCATTTCAAGCAAAGCCGTTTGAACATTTATGTGGTGTACGTGCACATCACCACTATACCACCCCTCTTCCGGAATATTATCGAACGCTTTTTCAAGATAAATATCAATGCCGCCCGGGAAATTACCGAGGTATAAAGAATCGTCAATAATTTTATATCGAAAACCTTTTACAACCTCAATTCTGAAAGAATCCGTGCCCGGAACTATCTGAAATTCTCCTTCAACATAGGCGAACCTTCGATCATTGTCCAGTATTACATCTTTTTCAACGCTTTCCTGATCGCTTGAGGTGGTCATGGGGAAGTCCGCCTGATGACCCACCGGTGCCAGGTATGTTCCATTCATATTGGTGATGCGCACCCTGGCCGGTGTCAATTGGCTGTTTACATCCCAGATCCTAATATCAATTATTCCTGATGACTCTCCAGGGGCAGTACAGCCCGCAGAAAATAGCTGTACAACAGGGAATAATAAAACAAAAAAAACCCTGATCAATCGTTTAATCCTTTCCAATGGATCCGTAAACAAGATCTTGCTACTAAGCATAGATTACAATTCCTTAATTCTAATCTTTCTCCAGTATACTTTTTTGCGGTCCTGAGTTTCGTTGTACACTTTGTGATATTGGAGTCCAATAAAACCGGTTTTCAGGACATCGTCGCTGGTGTTGACAGCCAACACCCCATTCACCCAGGTTTTAATATGAGTACCATTGATCTCTACCTTCATTTTATTCCAGCCTGTACGGTCAAAAGCCTCCCCCGCCGCCTTGTTATCAACCAGATCAACTATCCAACCGCGATTACGGGGTTCATAAAGACCGCCTGACCATCTCCGGATCGATGGGTCCACTTCAATTTGATAACCCCAAACGGTCCCTGCCTCCCAATTCCTTTCCTGAGTTTCGCCATTACCTGAAAGATGCGTGGTGGTAGTGTCTCTTTCCCAAACCTGTCCCCGTATCTGCACACCTGAATTCAAGGTGGTATCAATTTTTACCTCCCACTCTAAAACAAAGTTGTCATATTCTTTGATGGTAGATAAATAACCGTTCGGGGACCCCAGTTCTGCAGTAGATACGATCATGCCATCCTCCACTATAAACGGAATAGAACCATGCTCCGACTCGCCACCATCCAATCTTATCTCCCACCCGTCTAGATTTATACCATTGAACAGGTCTACCCACTGGGTTTCAGGTATTTTCTGGGCAACCAATTGATTCTTTTCTTGCTGATTTTGACTGCATCCCACGATCAAACCTATAAACAAGGCTCCGGCCACCATTGATTTTCCAAAATTAAGTAAGGACTTCATTTTCATGGTATTTTTAATTTATATAAGCTTAGCTATTAATTATCTTCCATAGATCCTGAGGATCAATTCAACGGCCTTCCTGGCTTCACGGCCATCAATGTTAAATGGCTTATTATTGTCAATAGCATCTAAAAAAGACTTAATATTCAGGGTATGATTCTCATACGGAATCGCCGCCGGGTCAGATACTCCGCCTCCACCATGTATTCCGCTGAATTGCTGGCGAATCTTTTCATCTTCCTCTCTTTCCTCACGGAAGTCCCATGTCTTAAAACTGTCTTCTTCCTGGATCACCGTACCTTTGGTTCCGGTGATCTGCAGCCTTCTAAACTGTCCGGGAAATGATGCGGTGGTACCATATATCAAACCCAGCGCGTGATTCTCAAATCTCAATATAGCCACACCGGTATCTTCGGCCTCAATCTCCGGGTGACCCAGATGATCCGTATACCCTTGCACTTCTCTTACTGGACCCATCAGGGCCAATAAATAGTCAATCATGTGAATAGACTGATTAATTAAAGCCCCGCCTCCATCCAATTTCCAGGTTCCGTGCCAACTATCCTGGTAATACTGGTTATTTCGCCACCACGGCACCTGAATTCCTGCAAAAGAAATAGTTCCAAACCGTCCTTGGTCTACTGCTTTTTTTAAGATTTCAAAGCTAGCATTATAACGATAGGGAAAAATCCCTCCCAGATAGGTACCCGATTGCTCATGAGCTTCAATCATTTGATCAATTCGCTCCAGGGTGACCTCCAATGGCTTTTCGCAAATAACATGTTTGCCTTGGGTGGCGGCAAAGACCGTTGGTTCCAGGTGAAAGCCGCTGGGAGTGGCCACCGCTATGATGTTAATGTCGTGGTTGCTTATTAAATCTCTGTAATCACCAAAGACTACTGCCTGGTATTTCTTAGCCAGCATGTCTGCTCTTCCAGATCCATTGTCACAAAATCCCACCACCCGGGCACCAGGAATGTCACCAATTGCCCTGGCGTGGAAATCAGCGATTAATCCAGCGCCTATGATACCAAAATTCCAGCTACTCATTGAAAATACGTTAGTGCATTATATTTAATCTTCTTTCGGCTCCTACAACATCAATTCAACCACAGCGAAATAACTGGTAATGATTGCAAAAATAAGCACACAAATTATTCCAAAGTTCATTTTTGCCGAGGCCTTATACTCATTCATCAGAGACTTTTTATTTATTAAATAGAGAATCGGAACCGTAACAGCCGGCAAAATCAATGCCTGAAATGCCTGAGAAAATATCATCATCGCCGGGGGGCGTTCGTCAATAAACTGCAAACCCAATCCGAAAAGTAAACCTGCGATTCCCAGAATCCGGAACAAAGGAGACTTGATATCCCTTGGCCTGGAGGTGTAATCAGCAATAAGCCAAGGAGCAATAAGCACAATTGGAAATATGGTTGACAGAGCTGCGCCAGTTATACCAGCTATGAGAATGAACGCTGCCACCTTTCCTCCAATAGGTTCGAATAAATGAATCAGATCAAGAGTATCTGTAACATGAAGCCCCATTACGTGCAGTGTTCCCGCCGCTACCGCCATAATAACCCCACTGAGAAACAACATCATAAATGCTGATACAAAAGCGTCCTTTTTTTCAGTCTTTAAATTTCCAATGTCCCATCCTTTTTCTGAAACCACAATACTTCTAACGATAAAAACAGCAGCTGAACAAGTAGTCCCAGCCATAGCTGCAATTAAGCCTAAAGCCCCGGGTTCGTTGGGAATCCGAGGTATCATGCCGTTTAGAATTTCTCCAACGTCCGGTTTCACCGCGAAGAATACATAGAGAAAACAAAATGCCATTAACAACACCAGCACAGTTAGTATTTTCTCAAAAACCTGATAGCGGCCATACCATAAGAGTAGGATAAATAAGACAATCAGAATAATGGTGATCACCATAGTGCTAACCATAGCTCCACTAGCAAGCATCCTGATAGCCTCCTGTAAGAGATCCGCTACAATCCCCATGATACCCATCAAAGCCAGAATTTCCCCAATGATCATGGCAATCATTATATAAATAGCCATAACTTTCCCCACCCTTGGAATATGGGTCTTTATGTTATAGAGCGCTGTGCTTCCACTGACCAAAGTCACCTGCCCATAGGCGACCATCAGTACATAAGTAAAAATACAGGAAAGGACCAAAGTCCAGAAGAGCGACATACCGTAATCGGCTCCGGCCTTGGCCATGGTAATAATACTCCCAGTACCTATGTTATAGGCAATGAGGAACAATCCTGGACCCACCGTTCCCAGAGCTGTAAGCAGTTTTTTTACGATTTTGTTATTCATCATTTTAAGATTGCGGAATACGCGATGCAGACTCCTCGTCTAGAAAAAAGTAAGTGCTTTGATGATTCTGAAGTACTGAAGCTGGTATTTCTGGAGATACAGTCCCATAGAGCGCTTTAGACACAGCATCTGATTTCCGCTGGTCAGGAACAGAACAAATGATATGCCTTGACTGTAATATTTGGTGGATTGACATGCTAATAGCTTGTTTGGGCACTTCAGATAACTGCTTAAACCAACCTTCATTGAACTGCTGGGCTCTACATGCTTGGTCAAGGTTCACCGCCAGAAAAGATACTTTAGTTTGAAAATCAGCAGGAGGATCATTAAAAGCCAGATGGGCATTTTCCCCTATTCCCACAAATGCCACATCGATGGGATATTTTTTCATGATATCACCTAACCGCGCGCACTCAACGATAGGGTCTTGTTCTCCATCTACATAATAAAAGTTTTGAGGCTTTACCTTATCGACAAATCTTTCTTTTAGATATTTCCGGAAGGATGCAGGGTGATCAATGGGTAGATCAATATACTCGTCCAGGTGAAAGCCGTTTACTTTTGACCAATCAATTTCTTCTTCTATCAATGCTGATAACATTTCAAATTGCGAAGCACCTGTGGCTACAATTATGTTGGCTTCACCCTTTTCGGCTATTGCTTCCCGGACCAAGTTAGCCCCTAGTGAGGCAGCTCTTTGACCTAGTTCTTGTTTTGATGCAGATATAATTATGTTCATGTGATAAATTTTACAAGTTTTATTACTGCTAGTGATCCATGTCAATTTCATGTATAAAGTCCTCCATAATTCTTGCACTGGAATGCAGAATCGCGCCATAGGAACCGTCTAAATCAGTGCTTTTGCACCAAACAACCTCCGCAGGGCCATTTAGCCAGGTGGTTTTTCTGAGCTTTTTTTCAAATGCCGTAGTGAGGTATTTATAAAACGGCTCCAGCACCGAGCCCTCGATAATTATCCTCTTTGGATCGAAAATATTAGAAACAATAGTTGATATATAAACCAAAGGATCTAGTAAGTAATCAAGCGCCACTTTGCGTATAATCTCTTCATCTTTAATCTCTTTTAGGGACCGTACGTCACAATCAAAATTGTCGCTTATATATTCCAATATTTTCTTTGCATTAAGGACCGCCTCCAGACAATTCTTTTTCCCACAGAGACAGATTACATCTTTTTTAATATTCGGATAGGGTATATGACCTATTTCTCCGGCAAAGCCTCTGTGCCCATAGAGGATTCCTCCCATATTTGCAGACATAGCCATGCCTTGTCCAACATGGATAAAAACATAATCATTTTCTTTTATTTCAGCGGTTGGGATGACAGAATAGACTTGTGCATGAATATTGTGCTGAATATATAGATTTTTTGGCAATACACCTTTTTCGTTCAGACGACTAAAGTCAACTTCGTTGATATCCGGAATCCTTTCGCAATAAAGCCAAGTGTTTCTTTCTACATCTACCGCTCCGGGAATCGAAAATGATATACAAATCACATTTTCCGGTTCCAATTGTAACTTTTTCCGGCATTCAAGAAAAGCTTTGGTAATATATTTAAAAATATTTTTAGAGGTAATTGACTGATCAAACCCGGTAGTATAGGATCCTAATGGCCTATCTCCTAAGGTAGTAAGACAGCTGGTGATACGCCTGGTATCAATTTCCATTCCCATCAACAAGAACTTCTCTTTATTGAAATGGAAAAATCTTGTTTTTCGCCCTTTCCCTGGCTTCCCTTCATTATTAATGTCCTGAGTAACGATCACTTTTTGGGATAACAGGTGATTGATGACAGGAGAACAAGATCCCCAGGATAACCCTGAATGATCCTGTATGCCTCTTTTGCTGTTTACCCCCGCTCTTAGAGCGTTGATTATCTTCAAGTAAGTTTTTCGCCTCATCTCGTGATGAGACCTGAAATTTCTGAGTGACATTTATTGGTTAATATTCCTAAAAATAACCACGTTAAGTAGTGTTACCGCGAATATGGCATTACAAAATACATCAAATCTTGACATTTATAAAAAAAATCTGTGGTCAAATAAAATTTCGTCCAGTGCTGCCAACCATCGGGTAAATTCATTATTGCCGATTGTTTACCCCTCGAAATCAACTAACTTACAAGAGCCCTAACAAGAGTAAACTTGTGTCTTTTATCATCCCGAGAATATTTTTAAGCGGGATACTTCGTGCCTGTTTGGGTTGTGGGAATTTAGTAAAGGTGAAA